>JALRCR010000263.1 GCA_023257255.1 Gammaproteobacteria bacterium
CGATCTACCAACACCACCTCCGCGCCAGTGCTAGCTTTTCGTACCGTCACTTATTGCACTGAAAACGAGGAGACCCCATCTATGAGGCTGGCGTGCAATTGGGGCGGTTGCTGCGTACGGCGTTTTTGGCTGACTACTTTGTCAAGGACGCTTTCAGGAACGAGTTGCGCCGGGTGCTCAATCGGGGCGAGGCTGTTAACGCCCTCAAGCGCGCCATTTATACCGGCCGGATCAGCCCGGCGCAGGCCAAACGTGTCGATGAAATGCAGGCTGTGGCCGATGCGTTGAGCCTGATGGCCAACATCGTGATGGCGTGGAATACCTCACAGATGCAGGCGGTCCTGGATCGCTGGTCGAACCGCCGCCAGGTCATTCCACCGGAACTGATCGGGAAGATTGCGCCCACCAGGCTGGAGAGCATCAACTTGCGGGGTGTGTTTCGCTTCCCGGTTGACCGCTATGCTGACCAAATCCTGCCTTCGCGGCCAAATGCATCGATAACTGGCACCAATGGATGAAACCGACCACGGTTTGACGCCACGAATCGCAGATTTGAAAGTGAACAGGAAAGTCAATGAAATCAACGATCTACCAACACCACCTCCGCGCCAGTGCTAGCTTTTCGTACCGTCACTTATTGCACTGAAAACGAGGAGACCCCTTCCAGCGCCGGTAACTGTGCGTGGTCACGCCCTCGCGCTGGCAGAACGTGCTGACAGGCTCCCCGCTGGACGCATGCCGCCGCAGCAGCTCCTGCCATGCCTCGCTGCCCAGACGCCGTCGCTTGATGCCTTCCATTTCGCCTGCTCCTTGACCGTTGTCGATGCAGGCATTCTGGGCAGCGGCGGATCGGAAGGGAAGGACGCCGCTGGCTTACCGCTTACGCTCATGCGCAAGTGGCGCGTGGTTCCTCACCCTGCGTACTTTCTCGGGTGGTCGCGGACCTCGTGCCGCCTATGTAGTCAAGCTGTTTTCCCGCGAAATGAGCTGGGTAGCGGGACCGGCACGGCGCCCCAGACTGCCACAGACCTCCTCCAGAAAGGGGAGCTCGTTCGCTCTTTAGATAAGAAGGGGGGAGGGCGTGGGGTGGGCAACTCGCAGAGTTGTCCACGCCTTCAAGCCCGGGGGGAAGGCTTTCCCCCGGAACGCCCCAGCACGGCCGGACGCCCGGCTTAGCGGGTGCTACGACGACCGGTCCTGCTGGCTCCGCGGGACTCCTAACCGACGGCGGTCATCTTTTCCGCAGCGCGAACCAACTGGGACGGCTTCCTCTGGAGTGCTCGGGCGATTGCAGCAATCCAGTCAAGAGCGGGAGCAGTCCGTCCTCGCTCCACAAGGCTGATGTAATTGTGACCGTCCGCCAGGCTGCGGAAGCCGAGCGACTGGTTCGCCACGAGGATGGTGTCGAGCAGCAGGATGCCGCCCAAAGGGCGGAAGTCGGCGACGGGTCGTAGCGCGTCTTCTTGACCCCTGCGGCGCGACCACCATGGTGCTGCTGTTGCCCATCAGCAGGGTTGCACCATCGGGCGAAGCCCCCGCCACGAAACTGGCAGCGATCTCGCCGGCCGCGCCAGGCTTGTTCACGACGATCGTCGGGGTGGCCTTGGCCGTGGAGAGGAACTCGGCCATGGCGCGCGCGCCGATGTCGACGGCGCCCCCGGCGGCCTGCGGCACCACGATGGTGGTGACGCCCCGGGCCGCGTCTGGGCACGCGCCGGGGCGACGGCCAGCGCCGCCACCCCGGCGGCGCACGGGCGTGCGGGCATCGGATTGCAAGGCAGTTGTGATTTGCATGTGGGCATTCTGGGTGGCGCGGCCGCCAACGGAATCCGGCTTACATGAACGGGGCGTTCGGCGGACCCGAATGCAGCGCCGGGGCCGCTGCGCGCGGGCGCGCGAGCCGCCCGGCAAGGTAGCACTCATAGGAGCCGATCAGCGCCGTATCCCGACCCGCCTGCAGGGTGGCGTCGGGTACCAGGTCCAGCAGCAGCCGGCGGAACGGCTCGCCCGCGGCGCACGCCAGCAAGGCCGCGCGTGCGGCCGGCGCGATCGCTTGCCATTGCGCCAGGCGGAGCCGGCAACCGATGACGTCCAGCTTGTAGCGCACTGCCAGCGGGAGCCAGACCAGCGCGTGCACCTCGGGCGCCTCGAACTCCAGCACCCGGTCGGGCACGGCGGGGGACGGCGTCATGACACGACCTGGTAGTAGAGGTTCTGCGGATGGCGGGCCTGGGCGAAGAAGAACCAGCGCTCGGCGAGCAGTCCTGCCGACTGCACCGGCAGCGCCACCAGCCACCAGCCAGTGCCCGCGCCCAGCATCGCCATGCACACCAGCACCAGCGGCGCGGCGAATGCGAGCAGCTGGAAGCCGACGCGGGTGCGGCGCACCGCTTGCAGCGACGCCCGGTGGAAGAACTCGCGGGTGTTGAACGAGCCGCCCGTCATGCCCATGGCGCGCTGCACCAGCTGCGGGTTGTGGATACCGGTGGCGCTTTGCAGCGTGGAGCGTGGCTTCAGCGCCGCGTTGCGGCGCAATGCCAGGGCGCGGCCCAGCCATGCCGCAAGCGTCGCGGCGACGGTCCAGCCGCTCAGTGCCCCGACGAACTCGCGCTGCCCGGCCAGCACGCCGGCGGCGCCCGCCAGCACCAGCCCGGACGACAGGCCGATCAAGGTGTAGTTGACGACCGTCAGCGGATGGGCCCATTCCTGGATGAAGCGCAGGCAGGCGTAGATCATCGCCGTGCACAGCCACAGCAGCAGCGACAGGGCGATGGCGAGCACCGGCAGCACCCGGAGCACGAGCACATCGGGCGCGCCCGCCAGGGCGGCGACCGCCCACGCGCCCACCAGCCCGATGAAGGCCGGCAGCACGATCACCTCGCGCGACATCCAGGAGGTGCGCCACATCAGCGCGGCCCGCCAGGCCCGCATCCGGTGTCCCAGGTGGAAGAAGGAAGCCACCAGCGCCGCCACCAGCAGGACCGTGGCCGCTGCCAGCAAGCCCCCTACGAAGGCGCGGCCCAGGTCCGCGCCGGCCAGGCAGGCCACGGCAAGGGCCACCACCAGTCCCTGGGCGGAGCCCGCCATGGTGGTGAAGAGAATGATCGACCAGGCGGGATTCATCTCAGGCCTCCTGCGTCCCGGCGCACAGGGCCGCCAGGGTGGGCTTCAGTGCGTCGACGGTCGCCGGGCGCTCCGTGGCCGCGCTCCCGGCGCCGCGGCCGCCCGCTACCGCCGCCGTCCGCACGCGCGGCAGGTACTGGTTCGCCGGCTGCGTGCCCCATTCGGGCATCAGCTGGTAGCCGCCGCGCTCGCGGATCGCCTGCGAGACCTCGGAGTCCGGGTCCTTCACGTCGCCGAACAGCCGCGCGCCGGTCGGGCAGGCT
This sequence comes from Gammaproteobacteria bacterium, assembly GCA_023257255.1. Taxonomy (GTDB): domain Bacteria; phylum Pseudomonadota; class Gammaproteobacteria. The sequence continues at coordinate 3,387 of JALRCR010000263.1, forward strand.
TTCACGCAGGCCGGCTTGCGGTCCTGCGGCGGCAAGTGTTCGTCGTAGACGCGGTCGACGCAGAGCGTGCACTTGGTCATCACCTTGCGTTCCTCGTCGAACTCGCGGGCACCGTAGGGGCACGCCCAGGCGCAGTACTTGCAGCCGATGCATTTGTCATAGTCCACGAGAACGATGCCGTCGCTTGAGCGCTTGTAGCTGGCACCCGTTGGGCAAACAGGGACGCATGGTGGTTCTTCGCAGTGCAGACAGCTCTTGGGGAAATGAATCGTCTGCGTATTCGGGAACGAATCAGCCTCATACGTCTGCACCCGGTTGAAGAATGTCCCAGAGGGCTTTTCTCCGAAAGCATTGACATCCGTGAGCGGACCCGCTGCCCCGGAAGTATTCCATTCCTTGCAAGAGGTGACACACGCATGGCACCCGACACAGACGTTTAAGTCAATGACCAAGGCAAGTTGTTTTGCTAACGTCTCGGGAGCTTCCTGAATTGTGTTCATGTCTTACCTTTTGCGAAGTAGGCCACGATCTTTCGTGTTCTCCCGAGTAGGCCAGGGGTCGCCGGCATAGCGTTCACCTGAGGAAATGTCTCTCCCGGCTCATCCGGATCCGCCGGGCGCAGATTCACTCTGACGTCATACCACCCGGCCTGTCCGGTGACAGGATCGGAGTTGCTGATATGTCCTTGACCAAACGGAAGCTCCTCGGTAATCAGGTGGTTGAGGAGGAAGCCATTGCGTGACTCGTCGGCACC
>JALRCR010000264.1 GCA_023257255.1 Gammaproteobacteria bacterium
TGGGTAGTGCGGAGGCCGGATCGCCGGCCGGCATGAAGCTCTACGTCTTCAGCTCGGGCTCGCTGATGCTGGGCAAGGGGTTCCTGCAGAACCTCGCGCCGATGGAACCCAAAATCCAGGTGCCAGTGGGCTTCTTCGTGGTGAAACACCCGAAGGGCAACGTCCTGTTCGACACCGGGAACAACGACAAGCTGATCACCGACCTCAACTACTGGGGCAAGCTGGCCACCTTCTTCGAACCGAAGATGACCCCCGAGGACGCCATCGACGTCCAGCTGAAGAAAATCGGCCTGACGCCCGACGACATCACCTACGTGGTCGTCAGCCACATGCATCTCGACCACGGCGGCAACGTCGGCAAGTTCCCGAACTCCACGCTGGTCATTCAGGACGACGAGCTCAGCTTTGCCATGTTCCCGGATGAACCCTTCGCGGCGGGCTATATCCCGGGCGATGCGCAGGTGCTGCGCTCGCCGGTGGGCACGTCCAAGCCGAGCCTGATGAACATGATTCGTCTGGAAGGCGACATGGACCTCTTCGGTGACGGCAGCGTGGTGGTGCATCGCTCGCGCGGTCACACCAAGGGCAGCCAGATGATTCTGGTGCGCTTGCCGAAGACCGGCAGCACCATCCTGACCGGCGACTCGGCCTACTTCCGCGACAGCGTGGAGAAGAACCAGCTGCCGAACATTGCGCTGGCCTACGACCCGGTTGGCATCATCAAAGGCTACGACTGGATCCGCCGCCTGATGGCCACTGAAAACGCCAATTTCTTCACCTCGCATGACCCCGATGGGTTCAAGGCGATGAAGAAAGCGCCGGAGTTCTACGAATAAGGCCGTTTGGCCGCCGGACCGTCATGCGCAACATCCTGCACACGCCGGTCCGGTGACCGCTGCTGATTTGAGGCCCGGCGCTGCCGGGCCTGTCCTCATCGCCCACGACCTGACCTACGACTACGGGCGCCATCGCGCGCTCGACGGCCTTGGCTTTGAGCTGGCCCGCGGCGAAGTGCTGGGCCTGCTTGGCCCCAACGGCGCTGGTAAAAGCACCTGCCTGCGACTGCTCACCGGCTATCTCACGCCCACCCGCGGCTACGCCACGCTGGCCGGATTTGACGTGACCCGCAACGGCCCGCAGGCGCGGGCGCACCTCGGCTACGTGCCCGAAGACCCGCTGCTCTATCCGCACCTGACGGTGGACGAACTGCTGCGTCTGTTCGCGCGGCTTAAAGCGCTGCCGGCGGCAACGCTGGCCGCCGAATGCGAGCGCGTGGCGCAGCGTCTGGCGCTGAACGAGGTGCGCAAACGGGCGGCCGGCAAACTCTCGCGCGGGTTCCGCCAGCGGGTGGCCATTGCGCTGGCGCTGCTGGGCGGACCGGACCTGCTGATTCTCGATGAGCCCACCAACGGGCTCGACCCCTGGCAGGTCATTGAACTGCGCGAGCTGATTCTGCAACTCGCCGCCGAGCACGCGATTATCGTGACTTCACACGTGCTGTCCGAAATCGAGCGCGTGGCGGCACGGGCAATTTTTCTGCGCGACGGCCGGCTGCTCGGCAGCTACACCATCCAGCGCGACCAGCCGGGCGATCTGGAACGCCAGTTCCTCGCGCTCACCCGGCCGCCGGCATGAACGTGTTCGTGGCGCTATTCGACAAGGAAGTGCGCGGGCTGTTTCTGCAGCCGATCGCCTGGGTCCTGATGACGGTGTTCTTGCTGGTGGTTGGCTACACCTTTTCCACCAGCCTCGCGCTCACCAAAACCGCCGCGCTCTCGCAGGTGATTTTTCAGGCGTCTACCGTGCTGCTCCTGCTGATCCCGCTCATCAGCATGCGTCTGCTGGCCGAGGAACGTCGCCACGGCACGCTGGAAATGCTGCTGGCAACGCCCGTACGTGAATATCAAATCGTGCTGGCCAAGTTCGCCGCCAGCATGACGCTGACGCTGGCCATGCTGGTGCCGACGCTGGTTTATCCGCTGGTGTTGGCGTGGTTTGGTCAGCCCGAATGGGGGCCGATTTACAGCGGCTACAGCGGGCTCTTGCTGCTGGCCGCGTTCCTTAACGCGCTGGGCCTTGCGCTGTCGGCGCTAACCGCCAATCAGGTGGTCGCCGCCACGCTGACGCTGGGGATCTCGCTGCTGCTGTGGATGATCGACTCCCTGGCCGCGGTGCTGCCACCGCCCTGGGACGGGCTGTTGATCCACGTCTCGCTGCTCGCCCACTTCACGCCGTTTGCGACCGGCGCGATGTATCTCTCCGATGCGGGGTTCTTTATCACCGGCACCCTGCTGGCCCTGTTCTGCGCGGTGCGCGCGCTGGCGAGACCCTGAGATGGAACACGCAACGGACTGGCGCGCGGTAGGTCTGGCCATCGGCTGGCTGCTGGCGGTGGGCGTGCTGTTTGCCTACGGCCTGCGTCTGCCGCTGGCGCGCCGCGGCCGGCCGTGGCGGCGACGCGGAACGGCGGCAGGCGTGCTGCTCGCCGGCTTCGCGCTGGCCGGGCTGGCCATCACCGCACTGACGCTGAACGACACCCACCTCGACCTCACGCCGCAGAAGCTCTACACGCCCGCGCCGGCGGCGCTCAACGTGGTGCGCGGGCTGCGCGTGCCGGTGGCGATGACCTATTTCTATCAGGGGCAAGACCCCAACGCCCGGCGCGCGCGCGAGATGCTGACGCTGCTGGCGCGCGAAAATCCGCTGCTGACGTTCAAAAGCGTCGACCCCGACAAGGAACCCAGTCTGGCGCTGACGCGCGGGGTAAAGATTTACAACGCCGCGCTGATTGAGACCGGTGGGCGGCAGCTCATCGTGCAGGGCACGGACGAAGCCGAGATTGCGATTGGTATCCAGCGGGCGCTGCGCGAGCACGCGGTGACGCTGTGCTTCGTGGAAGGCCACAACGAGTACGCGATCGACAACGAAGAGTTTCACACCCACATGGACAGCGGCGCTTCGCACAGCCACGACGACGCCGCCTCGAAAGTCATTGAGACCGCAGGCCACGGCATTGGACGGCTGCGCCGCACGCTGGAAGCGCTGGGCTACGCCGCGCGCCGCCTGCCGCTGGCGACGAGCGCCCAAATCCCGGCCGACTGTGCGGCGGTGGTGGTGGCCAATCCACGCAGCACCTGGCTGCCGGGCGAAAGCGCGGCGGTGCGTGAGTATCTGGCGCAGGGCGGGGCAGCGCTGCTGCTGTTTGATCTGGGCTTTTCGCTGGAGCCCGGCTTGCAGCAGCTGCTGGGCACGCTGGGACTCGACCTGCAGCAGGCGGTGGTCGCCGATCGCCTCAGTCACTACGGGACGGACGAGGAAATGGTGGCGGTCACGGCCTACGATCCGCATCCGGTGACGCAGCGCGTCGCCTACACGTTTTTCCCCGGCGTCCGGCCGCTGACGCTCGGCACACCCGAGGCCGGCATCGTCACCCGGCCGCTGATCCGCAGCGGCGAGGCCAGCACCGTGCGCGCGGTGGCCTCGGCCGACCGTCGCGAGGTCGCGGCATCTGCCAGCACGCCAGACGATCCGCAGCCCGCCTCGCGGGTGCTGGCCAGCGTCAGCGAAGGTCGGCTGGCGCCCGACGGGAAATCCTTCCGCGCGATCGCGGTGGGCGATGCCGACTTCGCCAGTAATTCGTTCTACCCCTATATGGCGAACAGCGATCTGGCGCTGTCGATGATCCGCTGGCTGGTGCGCGAAGAGGGGCTCGCGGTGGTCAAGCCGCGCGTCCCGGTGCCGCCGATGGTGCTGCTGACCGAGCGCCAGTTGCAGTCCGTTTATCTGCTGACCGCGCTGGGCCTGCCCTTGCTGGCGGCGCTGGGTGGCCTCTGGGTCTGGTGGCGTCGGCGATGAAGGCGCTGTGGCAACAGGGTCCGGCGGCGCTGGCGCTGCTGTGGCTGCTGATGATGGTGTGGTGGGGCCAGCAGCCGCGCCAGGGTCAGTTCGTGGCGTTTCAGGCGGCCGGCGTGATGACGGTGGCGCCCGAGGCAGTCAGCGCGCTGAGCCTGACCCGCGGCGCTGAGTCCCGCCAGCTTGAGCGCGCCAGGCCCGGCGTGCTGCGCGGCCTGTGGGTGCAGGCGATGGATCTCTGGCAGAAGCCGACAACTGCGGGCGC
>JALRCR010000265.1 GCA_023257255.1 Gammaproteobacteria bacterium
CACAGCAGCAGCGCAGCACGCAGGCTGCGGGAGAAGAGAACGGGCATGGGGATTACCTGCGGTGGAACGAGTGGCCGGCATTATCACCGAAGCGCAGCGCGCCGGGGCGGTTTTATCCCTTGCGCTGTGTGGCCTCATACAGCGGGGTGACTTTGGGCAACAGCGCCTGCAACTCCGCGATCCGGGTGCTGCTGGACGGGTGGGTGCTGAGGAACTCGGCCTGCTGCGACTGCTGCACCCGGGCCATCTTGCGCCAGACGTTAACCGCCGCCGCGGGGTCGTAGCCGGCGCGCGCCATCAGTTCGAGCCCCATGCCGTCGGCTTCGGTTTCCTGCGTGCGTCCATGCGGCAGCGAGAACGTGACCTTGCCCAGCATGTCACCCAGCTGCGCCGCGGGCCCGGACACGCCCAGCGCCACCATGCCCACCGTCAGCAGCAGGTTTTGTCCGTATTCGCGGGAGATCCGCTCGCGGGCGTGTTCGCGCAGCGCGTGGGCAAGTTCGTGGCCGATCACGGCGGCAAGTTCGTCGTCCGTCAGCTGCAATTGCTTGACCAGCCCGCTGTAGACCATGACCTTGCCGCCCGGCATGCACCAGGCGTTGAGCTCGGGCGAGTCCATGACGTTCACTTCCCAGGGCCACTTGGGCGCATCGGCGCGGAAGTAGGCGGTCTGCGCAATCAGCCGGCTTGAGATCGCGCGCACCCGCCGGGTCAGCGCCGGATCATCGTTCAGCTTGCCGGCCTTTTGGCCGCCGGCGAGCGTCTGCTGATAGTTCTGGACCGCCGTGGCCCGCAGATCGGCCTCGGAGACGAAGTTCGCCATGCTTTGCGAGCGCGTCACGCCCACCGCGCCAGCGTTGGTGGTGTGCACGGTCTGGCAGCCGGCGAGCAGCAGCGTCAGCGCGCACAGCCCTGTGCGCAAGGCGGCGCGGGCTTGCATCAGGTTTTGGGCGTCAGATGCGAGGGCCAGGCGCGATAGCAGTCCGCACGCCGGCGGCGGTCGCGAAACGTCGGCGCCACGCCGGTGGCGCGGTTAAGCGTCAGCAGATCCAGATCAACCGTGCCCTGCACCACCGTCTCCACATTGGTGCCGGCCTCAACGACCACGCCGTTCGGCGCCGCCCACGGCGTGTCGCAGGGGCTCATGATCGAGCTGCGGGTCCAGCCGTTCGGCAAGGGGCCAGGCGGCATGTCGCCGCCAGTCGCGCAGTGCACGTAGTAAATCTGGTTTTCGATGCAACGCGACTGCGCGCAGTGGCGCACGCGCCAGAAGCCGTATTCCGTGAAGGTGAACGACGGACAGAGGATGATTTCGGCGCCCTGCTCGGTCAGCGAGGCGGCGCATTCCGGAATTTCAGTCTCATAGCAGATGTTGATGCCCACCCGCGCGAACGGCAGGTCGAAAGCTTCCATGCGCGTGCCTTCGCCGGTCGACCAGTTGGCTTCGGCCGGGAAGATGTGCGTTTTTTCATGCTCGTGGATAAGCCCGTTCGGGCCGTAGACGTAGCTCACGTTCAGATAACCGTCGCCGCGCTTCTCCAGATGCGAGCCGGCCACAATGTGCTGGCCGCGCGCGCGGGCTTCGGCGGCGAAGAAATCGCGATACGCCTGCGTGTAACGGTCGACCTGAATGAGTTCGGCCACCGGCCGGTTCTGCCAGTCGGGCAGCGTGGTGAACAGCGAGAGCGTGAAGAGTTCGGGAAAGATGGCCAGATCGGCGCCGCGGGCCTGATCGAGCAGGCCTACCACCTGCTGCGCCCAGGCGTCGAAGGAGGCCACCGGTTTGATCACAAACTGACACACCGCGATGGAGACAGGACGGGCCATGGTGTTTCCTTTGCTGCGCAGACGGGAAGATGGGCTATTGTTGACAGGTCGTCGCGTCGCCGGCAATCCGCGCAGTCCCGGCGACTCCCCTTAAATGAGGTACATCAGTGGAGATCCGGGCATGACTCAAAAAGACATTCAGGTCTGTTTCAACGTGCATTTCGATTCGGTCTCGCTGTGGCTGGGATCGTTCGGCGGTGAAGATTCACCCTGCGACATCTCGCGCGGCGTGCATGCGGCCAAGGTCGGGACCCCGCGACTGCTCGATGTCTTCGACAAGTACGGCATCACCACCACGTGGAATATCACCGGCCACTCGATGGAGAGCTTTCCCAAAGAGTCGAAGCTGGTCGCGCAGGCCGGCCATGAGCTGGGTCTGCACGGCTACGCGCATGAAAACCCGCTCGCGATGTCGAAAGAGCAGGAAGCCGCGGTGCTCAACAAGACCTTCGACCTGGTGGTCGAACTCTGCGGCAAGGCGCCCAAAGGCTACTCCGCGCCCTGGTGGGAACTCTCGCGTAACACCATCGATTTGCTGCTCGCCAAAGGCATCGAGTACGACCACAGCCTGATGGAGAACGACCACTCGCCCTACTACCTGCGGCGCGACGACAAGTGGACCAAGATTGACTACAACCAGCCCGCCGAGAGCTGGATGAAGCCCTGGGTGCCCGGCCCGCTGACCAGCCTGCTCGAGATCCCCTGCAGCTGGTACCTGGACGATGCGCCGCCGGTGATGTTTGTGAAGAAATTTCCCAACAGCCACGGCTGGGTGCCGCCGCGCGATTTGGGACAGATGTGGCAGGACCAGTTCGACTGGGTCTATCGCAACATGGACTACGGCATTTTCAACGCCTGTCTGCATCCCGACGCCTGCGGCCACCCGCAGATGCTGATGATGCTGGAGCGGCTCATCGACCACATGCGCCACCACGACGGCGTGCGCTTCGTCACGCTCAACACCATCTGTCAGGAGTTCAAGGCGAAGAATCCGCCGCCGGCCTGAAGCGCGCGCCCAGCGCGTTGAACGCGGCGAGTGATGCCGCCACCGCCGCGTGCGCGAGCCCGTCCGTGATGAAGACCAGCCGCGAGCGGCGGTCTTCATCCGGCCAGCGCGGCAGGTGATAGGGCGGATGCACCAGATGCTGCACGCCGTTGATGACCGCCGGCGTGTCGCTGCCGATGACGTTCAACAGTCCCTTCACGCGCAGCACGCGCGCGCCGTGCACGTGAAGCAGCAGGCTCAGCCAGACGCCGAAGGCGGTCCAGTCCATCGGCTCGTCAAAGCACAGGGTGAAGCTCGCAAAGTGCTCGCCGTGGTGGTGTTCGGGCGAGGCGGCCGGCGGCGCGTCCTCAAGGCCCAGCGCACTGCGCCGTACGTCGCCCGTGCCGAGGCGCGTGGCAATCGCGGGCCAGCTGGCGCTTGCGGCGTCGTCCAGCACCGCCGCTGGATTGAGACGCGCGAGCGCTTCGTGCAAGGCCGCGAGCATCGGCGCTGAGGCCAAATCGCGTTTGCTGAGCAGCAGGGTGTCGGCCAGCGCCGCCTGCCGTAAGGCTTCGGGACGCCGCGCCAGATCCGCCCCGCCGTTGACCGCGTCGACCACCGTCACCACGCCGCCCAGATGGTAGTGGTGACGCAGTTCCGGGTCGCAGAGCAGGGTGGCCAGAATGGGCGCCGGATCGGCCGCGCCGGTGGTCTCGATAATCACCCGCGTGTAGTCCGGCACCGCGCCGGCGTAGCGCCGTTCTTCCAGCCGCAGCAGCGCGGCTTTCAGATCGTCGCGAATACTGCAGCACACGCAGCCGTTGGCCAGCAGCACCGGCGCATCGTCCAGCGCTTCTATCAGCTGATGGTCGAGGCCAATCTCGCCAAATTCGTTGATCAGCACCGCGGTGCCGGCCAGCGCGGGGTCGCGTAGCCAGCGGTTCAATAGCGTGGTTTTGCCGCTGCCGAGGAAGCCGGTCAGCACGATCAGCGGGCGGCCGGCGGGCGCGTTCATGGCTCGGGCACGGCAGCGAGCGCGGTCAGCAGGGCGGGGTCCAGCGGATCCAGCGGGCGGCCGGCGATGGCTTCCACCAGCGTCCAGACTTCCGGCAGCGCGCTGACCACTTCGCTACGCCCGCGCAGGCTGCGCACGATGTATTGCCCGCCGTGCCAGTCCTCTACCGTGCAGCCCAGCGTGCGCACCAGCGCGTTGACCAGCTGCAGACGCTGTCGGCGAACCCGCCGGCGCGTGTAATCGTCAGGCGCGTCGACGCCGTGCAACTCGCTCC
>JALRCR010000266.1 GCA_023257255.1 Gammaproteobacteria bacterium
GCAATCGCGGCCACAATTTCGCCAGCGGCAGCTGCGCCCTGCACCGCGCAGGGATAAACAATCACGGGAATCGCCGGATTTCGCCGCGCCAGCACGTTCAAAATGTCGCGCACCGCGGCGCCCGAGGGTGAGGTGACGATGCCGATCGCCCGCGGCCACGGGGGCAAAGGGCGCTTGCGGGCGCTCTCGAACAGACCCTCGGCCGCCAGCTGTTGCTTCAACTGCTCGAACTTCATTCGCAGCAGGCCTTCGCCCGCCGGCTCCAGATGCTCGACGACCAGCTGAAAATCCCCGCGCGGCTCGTACAGCGTGACCCGTGCGTAGGCCAGCACCTGCATGCCATCGCCCGGTCGAAAGCGGAGCTGCTGGCTGCGCGGCTTGAACATCGCGCAGCGCACCTGGGCGCTGGGGTCTTTGAGCGAAAAATACAGGTGCCCGGAGGACGGGCGTGAGACATTGGAGAGCTCGCCTTCCACCCACTGGGCGCCGAAATTGCCTTCAATGGAGGCCCTGACTTCACGGTTCAGGCGGCTAATGCTGTAGACGACGCGGCTCATGCCGGCATTAAACCCTAAAACCCCAGCCCTGCGCGCCGGCGACTTCGCGCCGGGCGCGCTTGCCGCTCAGGCCTGCTGGTCGGCGATGACGCGTGCCGAATTGCGTTCGGCCGCGCTGCGCTCGCTGGCAGTGGGCACCGCCAGGCGCACGGGCACCGCTTTGTGATACGGCGTGCCGGCGATGGGGTCACGGTACTGACTGTCCGTCAGCATGTTGATGCGCGGCCCGCAAACCACGCGTTCCCCTGCCGCGCCGGAGGGATAAGCCTGCCCGTAGCCGTGTGGCAGAACCAGATAGCCACGCCGCAGGCCGGCTTCGCAGCGGGCGCGCACGATAAGCCGACTCCGGGCCGATTCCACCGCCAGCCAGGCTGCGTCGCTTAGCCCGAGCGCCTGCAAGTCGTCCGGGTGGATATAGAGGGCACCGTCGGGGTCTACTTTGCGAAAACCCGGATCGCGGAAGTTCTGGTTGGCGTTCTGCAGTCGTCGCTGGCCCGCAGACAGCAAGAACGGAAAGTCCGGATCGGGCGCCGCTTCGGCCGGCGTCAGCGCCTGCAGGGCGTCCAGCAGCCGCGGAATGGCCAGATGAATTTTCTGGTCGGCGTGTTCGAGCAGGCTCCACACCGTGTCGTGGGTGGAAAAGGCCAGTCCGGAGCGGGCGCTAACCACCTGCATGAACAGCGCATCGCCCAGATTGGCGTCAGTGGTCGGGGCGTGCTCGCCGAGCGCTTTCCGCACGGCGCCGGCATGCCGGCGCGCGAGCTGTTGCGCCGCCAGCCAGAGCGGCGCCGCCGCCGCGGTGTCATCGGGCAGGCTCGGCCCCAGCGTGTGGTAGAGCACAATGGGGATAACGGCCCCAAACTCGGGTTGGGCCTTGATGAACGTCTGGAAGGCGGTGCCAAAGCTGGCCAGACCAGCGGTGGCCGCGAGCTTCAGGGACGCCAGCGTTGCCTCGTCGGGCAGCATCCCGAGCGCGGCGGAGAGTCGGGCATAAATTGCCGGCTCGGCCAGCGTTCCCTCCAGCGGCGCGATCACCGGTGCGCGAACCTGAAAGAAGTTGGTCGGCGCCTCAAAGCTGAAGAGCGTGTATTCGCATTTCTCATACTGCGAGGAGGCCGGCAGGACGTAATGCGCCAGCTGCGCGGTCTCGGTGAAAGCCACATCAACCACCACCAGCAGCTCCAGCGCCTGCAATGCCTTCAGCACCTGCTGGGTGTCTGCCGCCGTGTTGGCGGGATTGCTGCTGTCGACCCACAGGCCGCGCAAGCGGTCGGGGTGCTCGCCAAGAATGGCCTCCGGCAGCAGATTAGGGGGCAGGAGTCCGGCGATGACTTCGGTATTGGTCGGCGCATAAACCTGCCCGCGGCCATTCCCCCACAGCGGCGCAAGCCAGCTGTGCAGGGTATTGGTGCCGCGCCGGCCGAAGTGGCCGGTCAACAAAAACAGCAGCTTTTCCAGATACGAATTAAGCGTCGAATGCCGGCCCTGCTGGATGCCTAGTTCGGCTCGTACGACCATCCGGTCGGCCGCCATGATCATCTCCGCCGCTTGCGCGATGAGCGACAAGGGGACGTCGGCGGTGGCTGCGTATTCCTCGACCGGGACCTCTGCGAGGACGGTGGCGACCTCGGCAAAGCCGGCCGTATGGGCCGCGATGAAAGGCTGATCGAACGCGCCGCGCTGCGCCAGCGTGGCGAGCAGCGCGGCGAGCAGAAAAGCGTCGGTTCCGGGGCGCAGCTGCAGATGCAGGTCGGCCATTTCGGCCGTTTCACTCCGCCGCGGGTCCACCACGATCAAATGGCGCGAGGGGTCTTTCTGGATGGCGTTAAGCGCGAGCCGTGCGTTGGCAAAGCCATGCGCTAACCACGGGTTCGCGCCGAGCACCAGCAGCAGGTCGCAGTGCTCGATGTCTTCGGCGGTGTGACAGGTCTGGGCACCAAAGAGATGTCCGTTAACCCAGAAGTCGCCGGTCTTTTCCTGCGCCAGGGCGTTAAACACATTGCGCGAACCAAGCCCGCGCAGGAACGCCGTCGCGTAGGCGCCGCCCGCATGGTTGCCCTGCCCGCCGCCGCCGTACAGCGCCAGCGACTGGCCGCCGTGTTGTTGCGCGATCGCCGACAATTTGCCCGCGATCTCGCTGAGTGCGGTTTCCCAGGTCACGGGCTCGAAGCCACCGTCGGCGCGACGCCTGAGCGGCGAGGTCAAGCGGTCGCGGTGGTAAAGATAGTTCGGAATGCCCTGCGCCTTGTTGCACAGATAGCCGCGGGATTTGGGGTTTTGCTTGTCGCCGCGCACCTTGACCACCGTGGCGGCGGTACCCGTGCCCGCCAGCCCGAGTTCCACGCCGCAGTTGATGTAGCAAAGATTGCAGGCCGATTTCTGCCAGTTCAGGTCACTCATGGAATTGCGCGCTCCACCTTATTCGGCGTTGGAAAGTGGTGAGGGGGGCTGGTTAAGCTTCGAGAGCCCGTAATCGATCAGGGCATGCAGTTCATTCACCCGATCGGCGCCCAGCACGGCATTGAGCTTCAGTTGCGCGGCTTTCCAGTGCGCTTGAGCCGACTGCCGACGCGCGCGGCCCTGCGGTGTGAGTTCGATACGCCGCTGGCGGGCGTTATCCCCGGGGCCCTGTTGCACAAGGTTCTGCACCAGCAACGGTTTCAGATTGCGGGTCAGGGTCGAGGCATCCATGCCGAGCTCGCGCGCCAGCTGGCCGGGCGCGATGGGGCCGGTCTTCACGAGCGCGCTCAGCAGCGAATATTGAGTCGTTTTGAGCCCGGTGGCGGCAAGTTCGAGGTCATAGAGCCGGGCGACGCGCCGCAGGAGTTGGCGCAGCTTGAAGTTGGTGCAACCGGCGGGTTTAGGCGTCGAGGGGCTCATGGCAGGAGTGTATCGACACAAACTTGCATATACAAAGAATCGCCGGGCAAGGCCTTTGCCGGGGAGGTCTGATGCAAAACGGGCCTTGGCTGCGATGAAAGGTTTTTTGATCGCGCCCCAGCGCCTATAATCCGTGGCCCTTCCCTAGCTTCCCAACGGTGCCCGCCATGCGTATCACGGGCGATGGTCTCACTTTCGACGACGTCCTCCTGCTCCCCGATTACTCCGAGGTACTGCCGAAGGAAGTCAATCTCGCCACCCGCCTGACCCGCGAGATCACCCTGCAAGTGCCGCTGCTGGCGGCCGCCATGGACACCGTCACCGAAGCCCGGCTGGCGATTGCGCTGGCGCAGGAAGGCGGCATCGGCATCGTTCACAAGAACATGTCGGCCGAAGAACAGGCCGCACAGGTTCATCAGGTCAAGAAATTTGAAAGCGGCGTGATTCGCGACCCCATCACGGTCTCGCCCGAGGCCAGCATTGGCGACGTGATGGCGCTGACCCGTGCCAAGCGCATTTCCGGCGTGCCGGTGGTCGACAAGGGGCGGTTGGTCGGCATTGTGACCAGCCGCGATCTCCGCTTTGAAACCCGTTTCGACGCCCCGGTGCGCGA
>JALRCR010000267.1 GCA_023257255.1 Gammaproteobacteria bacterium
AATAGCCATTTGAACAGTTCACCAAGGAATTTGCTGCCCTTGGTAGTCGATGAAATAGGCACCCGTTTTAGGTTGCAAGGCAAGCATGGCTGTCATCATGCCCTGGACTGAGTCCTCTGGCTCTAGAAGCACAGGGACCCCACCCTGAAATGGCTGTGACAGTTTGGATCGCACGGTGCCGGGCTGAAGGCTGAGCAGGATCCGTCTGTGCTCAACAACCCGACCAACCCGGAAGAAGCCGCGCTGTACGCGCAGTTGAAGAAGGCGTTGAAAAAAGACCCGCACCGCTTCAGCCGCATCGCACCGGCCATCAAGGGCGTGACCGAAGAAACCACCACCGGCGTGCACCGTCTGTACCAGATGCACGAACGTGGCGAGTTGCTGTTCCCGGCGATGAATGTGAACGACGCAGTGACCAAGTCGAAGTTCGACAACCTCTACGGCTGCCGCCACTCGCTGATCGATGCGCTGAACCGCGCCACCGACGTGATGATTTCCGGCAAGGTTGCGGTGGTCGCGGGTTATGGCGACGTGGGCAAGGGCTCCTGCCAGTCGCTGCGCGGGCAGGGCGCACGGGTCATCGTCACTGAAATTGACCCCATCTGCGCGCTGCAGGCCGCGATGGAAGGCTATCAGGTGATGAAGATGGACGACGCCTGCAAGATTGGCGACATCTTCGTGACCACCACGGGCTGCTGTGACGTCATCACCGAGCGCCACATGAAGCAGATGAAAGACCTCGCGATCGTCTGCAACATCGGTCACTTCGACAGCGAAATCCAGATCGAAAAGCTGCGCAAGTACCGCTGGCATGAAGTGAAGCCACAGGTCCACCGGATCGAAATGGCCCGCGGCCGCAGCATCATTCTGCTGGCCGAAGGTCGTCTGGTGAATCTGGGCTGCGCGACCGGTCACCCGAGCTTCGTGATGTCCAATTCCTTCACCAACCAGACCATCGCGCAGATTGAGCTCTACCAGAACGGTGCTGATTACCGGATCGGTGTGCATACCCTGCCGAAACTGCTGGACGAGAAGGTGGCGCGGCTGCATTTGGCGAAGATTGGCGTGGTGTTGGACGAGCTCACGCGGGACCAGGCGAAGTACCTGGGTATTGCCGCCACCGGCCCGTTCAAGCCCCACCACTACCGCTACTAAAGCGACCGGCGCGGGCCTGCGCTTGCAGGCCCGCGTCCCTTTACCCTCATGGCGAGTCCAGACCGTTATCCGCTGCTGACCCGCTTGTTCCATTGGGCGACTGCGGTCGGCATCCTTGCCCTGTGCGGGCTGGGCGCGTGGATGGTCGAGCAGAGCTATTACGACCCCTGGTATCACAAGGGCCTCACGCTCCATCGGGTGCTGGGTATGGTAGCGCTGGCCTTAGGCCTCGGCTTCGTGCTGCGCAAACCGTTCACCCGTAGTCCGCCGTTGCCGGCCAGCATGCCGCGATGGCAGCACCACGCCGCTCATACGGTGCACGCCGCGTTTTATTTCCTGATGCTGCTGGTGCCGCTGTCCGGCTACCTGGTCTCGACCTCTTCCGGCGCCGCGGTCCCGGTCTACGACTGGTTTGAAATTCCCGCGCTGTGGCGCGTTGACGATGCGGCCCGCGAATGGGCCATTCGCGTCCACTACTACGCGGCTTATGGCACCTTGCTGTTGGCCGCGATGCATGCGGGGGCGGCGCTCAAGCATCAGTTCATAGACCGCGACGGGGTGTTGTCCCGCATGGGCTGGCGCTAAGTGCCTTAGCGCTGCGTTCGTTCGCCCGCTGCCGAACCGCGGGGGCGAATAATTTCCTGACCGGCTCTAGAATGAGCGCCCCGAACAGAGCCCGCCAAGTCCGATGCCGCTGCACCTCTACAATTCGCTAAGTCGCCAGAAAGAACTGTTCACCCCGCAGGACCCCGCGCGCGTCACGCTCTATGCCTGCGGGCCCACGGTGTATAACCCGCCGCATATTGGCAATGCGCGGGCGGCGGTGGTGTATGACCTCTTGTATCGCGTGCTGTGCCGGCATTACCCGAACGTCATCTATGCCCGCAACATCACCGACGTCGACGACAAGATTAACCTCGCCGCGCAGCAGGAAGGCGTGCCGATTGGCGTGATTACGGACCGCTACACGGCGGTCTATCACCGAGACACCGCTGCCCTTGGCGTGCTACCACCGGTAGTCGAGCCGCGCGCCACCCAGCACATCCCGCAAATGATCGCGATGATCGAAACCCTGATCGCGCAGGGCCATGCCTATCCGGCCGAGGGACACGTGCTGTTTCATGTGCCTTCATTCCCGGCCTATGGGCGACTGTCCGGCCGCTCGCAGGATGAAATGCTGGCCGGCGCGCGCGTGGAAGTCGCGCCCTACAAGCGCGACCCTTCCGATTTTGTGTTGTGGAAACCCTCCGAGCCGCCCTTGCCCGGCTGGGACAGCCCCTGGGGCCGCGGCCGACCGGGCTGGCATATCGAATGCTCGGCGATGAGCGAGCAGCATCTGGGACGCAGCATCGACATTCACGGCGGTGGTAACGACCTGAAGTTCCCGCATCACGAAAACGAGCTCGCGCAAAGCACCTGCGCCCACGGCGGCGAAGTGTTTGCGCGCTACTGGGTCCATAACGGCTTTGTCGAAATCGAACAGCAGAAAATGTCGAAGTCCCTGGGCAATGTGCTGCTGGTGCAGAACCTGCTGGAACGGCACACCGGCGAAGCCATCCGCATGGCGTTGATCAAGGGTCGCTACCGCGAGCCCATCAGTTGGAGCGAGGCGCTGGTCAGTGAGGCGCGCAGCCAGCTCGATCGACTCTACGGTGCACTGCGCCGCATGAGCGCAATCGCGCCCGACCCCGCGCTTGGCGTGCATCCGGATTTTGCCGCTGCCATGGATGACGACCTCAATAGCCCGATGGCCATCGCGGTCTTGATGGACCTCGTCACCCGCGCCAACACCAGTACCGATGGCGCCGAGCAGCAGGTACTGAAGTCCCAGCTGCTGGCGGGCGGTCGTGAGCTAGGCATTCTGCAGCAGGCACCGGAGGCGTGGTTTTCTTCGGCGCCCAGCCAGACGCTGGATGTCGCGAAAATCGAAGCCTTGATCGCCACCCGCAACGAGGCGCGCCGTAATCGGGATTTCGCCACCGCTGACCGCGTGCGCGACGAACTGGCAGCCATGGGCGTGCGGATCGAAGACGGCGCCGGTGGCACGACCTGGCGTACCGCCTAACCGAATTGTAAGGATCGCCCATGAGTAGTTCTGCTGCCGACCTGACGGCCGCCCAACAGGAAATTGTCGACACCTTCGGCTTGCTCGAAGACTGGACCGATCGCTATCAGTACCTGATCGATCTGGGCCGTCAGCTGCCGCCGCTGCCGGAGGAATTCAAGACCGAGCAGTACCGTTTGAAAGGCTGCCAAAGTCAGGTGTGGATCAAGACCGAGGTGCGCGATGGGCTAATGCACATTCTGGCCACCAGTGATTCGGCTATCGTGGCCGGTCTGATCGCGCTGCTGCTGAAGGTCTACGGCGACCGACGTCCGGCCGACATCCTCGCGACGCCGCCCGATTTCATCCGCCAAATCCAGCTCGACGAGCATCTCTCGCCAACCCGCAGCAACGGCTTGGCCGCGATGATTCAGCAAATCCGGCAAATGGCGGTCGAAGCGCTTTCGCGGCAGTTGAGCGCCACCTAGTCCTGCAGGCGGTCCCAGATTGCGGCGAAGGCCTCGTGCTTGCGGGCGAAGAGGGCGATCAGGGCGGGGTCAAAATGCGCATAGGGGTCGATGCGCTCGTCGCCCTTGGTCAGGATCTCCCGCGCTTTCTCGTGGCTGAAGCCGGGCTTGTAGGGGCGCTCGGAGCGGAGCGCATCGTAAATATCCGCGACCTGCACGATGCGCGCGGACAGGGGAATGGCTTCTCCGCGCACGCGGTTGGGGTAGCCGGTGCCATCCCATTTCTCATGGTGATATAGCGCGATTTCTGCGCCCATTCGCAAACGGGGCGAGGCGGCC
>JALRCR010000268.1 GCA_023257255.1 Gammaproteobacteria bacterium
GGTGGCGCAGAAACTGCGCTGGGAAGTGACGCTGCCCGGCGTGTGGAATCCCGGCACGCTGACCACCGCCGGCAACCTCGTCATTCAGGGCCGCACCGACGGCAAGCTGGTCGCCTATCGTGCGACCGACGGCGAGTCCCTGTGGCAGTTCGATGCCGGCCTTGGCATTTCGGCGCCGCCCGTCACCTACACCGTCAACGGCAAGCAGCATATCGCGCTGCTGGTGGGCTGGGGCGGCGCGGGCCCGGCGGTGGGTGGTTCGCTGCAGGCCCAGCACGGCTGGGCCTATCGCGCGCAGCCGCGGCGGCTCA
Organism: Gammaproteobacteria bacterium; assembly: GCA_023257255.1. Classification (GTDB taxonomy): domain Bacteria; phylum Pseudomonadota; class Gammaproteobacteria. Next base: position 312 of record JALRCR010000268.1, read on the forward strand.
TCAGCTTCAGTCTGGAGGGCAAGGCTGAACTGCCCAAGCTGCCGCCGCCGAGCTTTGCCAAACCGCTGAAGCAGGAAGACTTCAAGGTCGACGACATGCTGGCGCAACAGGGCAATGTGCTCTACGCCAAACATTGCGTGCTGTGTCACGGCGCGGGGGCGGTGTCCGGTGGCTACGCGCCGGACCTGCGCGCGTCCACCATACCGGTGTACGAGGATGCGCTGCAGGACGTGGTGATCAAAGGCTCCCGCCAGATGGCCGGCATGCCGCGCTTTCACGATTTAAGCGAGGGCGATCTGAAAGCCCTGCAACACTACATCCGGCGCGAAGCGCGTCGCTGAGGAACCGCATGGACATCAAAGACAAGATCATCGTCATCACCGGCGGCGGCAGCGGCATAGGCGCTGCGCTGGCGCGTCGTTTCAAGGCGGAAGGCGCGCGCGGGATTGCGATTGCGGATCTGAACGAAGCCGGGCTGGCCGCGGTGGCGGCCGAGACCGGCGCGCTGGCCGTCCGCTGCAACGTGGCGGTGGAGGCGGAAATCCAGGCGCTGGTCGCACGGGTTGAAGCCGAACTCGGCCCCATCGATATTTTCTGCTCCAACGCCGGCATTGCCCGGCTGGGCGATGAAGATGTGCCGAACGAGGAGTGGCAGTTGAACTGGGACATTCACGTGATGGCGCACGTTTACGCCGTGCGCGCCGTCGCCCCCGGCATGGTCGCGCGGGGCAGCGGCTATCTGGTGCACACGGCCTCGGCGGCGGGTCTCTTGAGCCACATCCAGTCGGCGACTTATTCGGTGACCAAGCACGCCTGCGTCGCCTTCGCCGAGTGGGTGGCGATCAAGTACAAGCATCAGGGCATTCGGGTCTCGGTGCTTGCGCCGCAAGCCGTCCGCACGCCCATGACCGACCGGCCGGACGAAGCCGCCGTCGCGGCGGTCGACGGCATGATCGAGCCGGCGGAACTCGCCGACTGCGTGGTCGCGACCATGGCCAAAGAGGAGTTCCTCATCCTGCCGCATCCCGGCGTGCGCGATTACCTGCAGCGCAAAACCACCGACGTCGACCGCTGGCTGCGCAGCATGAACCGCTGGCGGCAGGAGGCGGGGCCGATCAGGACGTAGCGGGCCCGGTTTGTCTGCTGGCGTGACGGCAGCCGGGTCTGGGTGGTGAGGTTTGCGACCTTCTGTGGGAGCGGCGCCCGCGCCGCGATAATCCCCGGCGCGTCCGCCAACCCCAATCGCGGCCGACCGGCCGCTCCCACAGGGGTCAGCCATCTTCTGTGGGAGCGGCGCCTGCGCCGCGATAGTCCCCGGCGCATGTCAGGGATGCCTCCAGGGCACGGGCGAGGCGTGACGGACGCCAGGCAAGCGGCGGAAAGGGCGATGCGGGTGACCGCGCGCTACCCCTGATTCGCAAACGCATCCGCATCCGGATACGGAAACCACTCCGGATCCGGCAATGCAACGGGCGCAATCATCACCATTTTCGAGCGACGGAACTGAGCCAGCCCTTCCGCGCCGAGTTCGCGCCCGCTGCCGGTCAGCTTGCGGCCGCCGAAGGGCACGGCGTCGTTGTCGTTGAGCGGCGTGTTGACCCACACGATGCCGGTTTCAGTTTCATGCACGGCGCGGAAGGCCTCCGCGAGATCGTTGGTGTAGATGTTGGCACCGAGGCCAAGCTCGGAATCATTCGCGCAGGCAATCGCCTCGTCGAGGCTGTGGATCCTGGCGACCGGCGCGAGCGGGCCAAAACACTCGCCGTGCATGATGCGGTGCTGGTGCGTGACTTCGAGCACGGTCGGTTCGTAGAAACAGCCGGCCTCAAGCCCGGGCGGCCGACGTCCGCCGCACACCACCCGCGCGCCGTCGGCGATCGCGTCGGCCACTACCCGCTCGACCCGCGCCCGCTCGCGGGCTGAGGCCATCGGGCCGATGTCGACTTCGCCAAGGCCGCTGCCCACCCGTAAGGCGCGCGCTTCCCGCGCCAGCGCCGCGACGAAGGCGTCGTAGACCTCGGCGTGCACGTAAAAGCGCTCGGCCGAGGTGCAGACCTGCCCGCAGTTGAGGAAAGCGGCGAAGGCCGCGCCGCGCGCCACGGTCTCGATCGGCGCCGAGGGCATGACGATAAAGGCGTCGTTGCCGGAGGCTTCAATCAAGGTCGGCTTGAAGCGCTCGGCCGCCGTCCTGGCCACCGCCTGCGCGGCCGGCACGCTGCCGGTAAAGGCCACGCCGTGGGTACGGGGATGAGCCACCAGCGCCTGCCCGACCTCGGCGCCGCCGGTCACGACCTGCACCAGCCCGGGCGGCAGATGGGTAAAGGCTTCCATCAGCACCAGCAAAGTCAGCGGCGTCAGTTCGGCGGGTTTCACGATCACCGCATTGCCGGCGGCGAGCGCCGCGGCCGCCTGCCAGCCAAAGAGCAGCACCGGAAAATTGAAGGGCACGATCGACACCACCGTGCCCAGGGGTTCGTGCAGGGTCATGTGCAGCTGGCCGGCGATGGCCGGCCCGGCAATCCGCCCCTGCTCGTGCCGGGCAAGCTCGGCGTAGTAGCGAAACGCGCCGGCCGAGGCGCCGCCTTCCCAGTTCGATTCCCGGAACGGTTTACCCATTTCGCGGGTGAGACATTCACCCACCCGCGCGCTGATTGCCGCCATCTGCGCCGCCACTTCATGGAGCGCCGCGGCCCGATCGAGGGCGCTCAAGGCCCACCAGGCGCGCTGCGCCCGGGTCGCCGCCGCGACCGCACGGTCGATTTCCTCCCCGGTGGCCTTGGCAAAATGGCCCGTGATCTGCCCGGTCGCCGGGTCGATGACGGGGACTGTTTCGCCCTGCGAGGGCACCCACTGGCCATCGAGAAAAAGCTGGCCAGAGCGGGCCGCCATCAGGGCGGGCACTTCGGTATTGCGGCTCATCGCAGGACTCCTGATTGCGCGTTGGGTCGAGCATAGCGGCGGCCCGTCAGGGCGGCCAAGGGGGCGGATTGCGCCGGTCGACGGCGCCAGTGCAGCGAGCCTCGGCACAAAGCTTGCTCGCCCTCCAGCGCCATCGCGGCCGGTCGGCGCGCCGCCAGCAGTCACAACCCGAGGATGCCCCATGCCACGCAACGCGGCCGTTACCTTCGAAAATCTGCTCCTGCCGCCCGTCGAGTTCAGCGATCCGGCGGCCCCTGAATACCGGCTCTGTCTGGTGCTGCAGGGTGAGGCCGAGCTGTCCTGGCAGCAGGACGACCGCTGGCGCTCGGCGCGTTTGCGCCCCGGCATGTTTGCCCCCATCACCCGGCCGCAGACCACCGCGCAGCTCCGCCTGTCGGCGCATCAGCGCCACCTCATGGTGACGCTTGATGACGCCACGGTCCGCAGCGTGGCGAGCGGATGCGGGCAGACGGCGGTGGCGCTGGATGCGCTGAGCGAGCGTCCTTTCCGCAATCCGTTTCTGGCCAGACTGTGCGCCGAGGCCTACGCCGAAGCCCAACGCGAGGACGCGCTGGGTCGGCACTTTCAAACCACGGTCGCGCCAATTTTGATCGGCAGCCTGCTGCGCAGCTCGGGATCTGCGCCGAAGCGGGACACGGCAGGTGGTCGCGCGCTGGCCCCTGCCACGCTGGCACGGCTGCGCGAGTCCTGTCTCGCGCAGCTCGACAC
>JALRCR010000269.1 GCA_023257255.1 Gammaproteobacteria bacterium
AGAAGTGGCGCTGCACTTTGCCGCCGCTGATGCCGTGGGTCTCAAACACCTTGGGCGAGCCGGTGACCTGTAGCGCCGGCAAGGCCACGCCCTGAATGATCGAAAACGACGTGCCGGTCTGCTTTTGACAGTCGCGGCAGTGGCACACGCCGGTCATAACCGGCGCGCCCTCGTAGTGGTATTGCACTTTGCCGCACAGGCAGCTGCCGGTGGTTTTAGTCATAGAGATCTCCTTCTCGAAGTGCGTGATGAAAAAGATGCAGCCCGAGGGCCTGAGCTATATTCCCCGACTCGCCCCTTGGAGTCACGGAGGCAGGCATGGTCCAGCGTTTTAATCCCGCGGTGCTCACGGTGGGGATCATCGGCGGCTCAATCGTCGGTTGCACGCTTGCCGCGGAACTGGCGCGGCTCGGCTGCAGGGTGCGCCTTTTCGAGCGTTCGGGTGAGGCGCTGAAGGACCGCGGGGCGGGCATCGGCGTGCCGGAATCAGTGATGGCCACGTTCGCCACGCAGGGCCTGATCGACGCCTCGCTGCCGCACTTTCCGGCGCCGGCGTTTCTGCGGATCTGGAAAACCCCGGCGGCGCCGCGCTTTGGCCGACTCGCCTGGACGCAGCCGGCCAAACTCGCCGCGCTCAACTGGGGCGCGTTGTACCGCAACCTGCGGGCGCGGGTGCCGCCCGGGGTCTATCAGATCCGGCAGCAGGTGGTGGCGCTGACCGAGTCCGTGCCCGGCGAGGTGCTACTCGATTTCGCCGACGGCCATCAGGAGGCGTTTGATCTGGTGATTTGCGCCGACGGCTACGCCTCGCTCGGCCGCCAGACGCTGTTTCCCGAGGTACAGCTCAATTACGCCGGCTACGTGCTGTGGCGCGGCAGCCTGCCGGAGGCCGCGCTCGACGAATCTCCCCCGCTCGAAGTCGGCATCCGCGCGGTCGGTTATCCCGGCGGCCACGGCATTTTCTACTTCGTGCCCGGTGCGGATGATTCGGTCCGTCCGGGCGATCGGCTGGTGAACTGGGGCGTGTACGTCCAGATCCCGGCCGCCGAACTCCCCGCCTTCATGACCGACCGCGAGGGCCGCCGTCACGAGGCTTCCTTGCCACCCGGCATGATGCCCCCGGCGACCGAACGGGCGCTGAAAGACCGCCTGGCCCAGCACTTTCCGGACTACTACACGCGCATTCTGGAAACGAGCGAGCAGACCTACGCCTACGCCATTTTTGACTGTCAGGTGCCGGCCTATCGGCGCGGGCGGATTTGTCTGGCCGGTGACGCCGGGGCCTACGCCCGGCCGCACACCGGGGCTGGCGCGCTGAAGGGCATCGCGGACGCGGTCGCGCTGGGCAAGGCGCTGGCCGAGGCGGGCGATCTGGAGGAAGCGCTCGGTCGCTGGGACGCCGAGCGCACGGCCGCCAACAACGAACTCGTGCGCTTTGGTAACCAGCTGGGCGAGGCCTTCGTCACCCGCATCCCGGACTGGTCGACCATGGACGCCGCGGCGATGGAAGCCTGGTTCAGCGCCGCGGTGACGATTCCCTCCGAGTACCTGCTGGCCCGCGCCTGAGGCGCGCGACGGGGCATCCCGTCGACGCCGGCCCGGCGGCCAGCCGGTGCGGTCTTACGCCACCTCGAAGCCGACGTAGTCCTGCTGTTTCACCTTGTCGCAAGCCTCGATATACGCGGGCAGGCCGCCGATGTAGGACAGCAGCCGGTTCTGTTTGCCTTCAATGTTGCTGCCCGTGTACCAGGATTTGGTTTTGGCGATCAGGGTCTGATTCGCCAACTCGTCGTGATGAGCCAGCCAGCGCTGTTCGGTGTCAGCGGTCGGCTCAATCGTGGTCCGGCCCTGTTCGGTCAGGTGCGCGATGCACTCGGTTTTCCATTGCACCTGATGCTGCAGGCAGCTTGGCGCGTTGCAAAAGGCCGCGATCGGCGCATAGGGCGCGCTGGTCGTGAACAGATTCGGATAGCCGTGAATCTGCAGCCCCATGGTCGTGCGCACTTCCGTTTTCCATTCCTCGCGCAGCGACACGCCGTTGCGGCCCCGGATATCAATGGCGGTCAAGCCACCGGTGCCCGCGTCGAATCCGGTGGCGAGAATGATCACATCAAGCGCAATCTCGCCGGCGGTGGTGCGGATGCCATTCGGGGTGATGCATTCAATCGGGGTGGCACGCAGGTCGACCAGCTCGACATTCGGCTGGTTAAAAGCATCGAAGTAGCCGTTTTCCAGCGGGACCCGCTTGGTGCCGAACCCGTGGTCCTGCGGAATGAGTTTCTCTGCCAGTACCGGATCGTGGATGCGGGCGCGAATTTTTTCGCGCACGAAGGCGGAGACTTCTTCGCTCGCCGCCGGATCGAAGAAAATCTCCATGAATCCGCTGACCCAGAGTTTGAGCGAGCCGTCCGCCCAGAGCGTTTCCATGATTTCCCGCCGCTCCGCCGGCGGCACGTCGAAGAACGCCCGGGTCTGACCCGGTTGATCAAAGCCGACGAAGTTTGTCCAGATCGCCTCGCGCGTGTGCGGATAGCGGGCGCGCATCGCGGCCCTGTCGGCGTCGTTATAGCGGGGGTTGCCCATGGGCACGGCGTAGTTTGGCGAGCGCTGGAACACCGTCAGCGCGGCCACCTCCGGCGCGATGGTCTGCACGACCTGTATGCCCGTGGCGCCGGTACCGATCACACCCACCCGCTTGCCTTTCAAATCGAGGCCTTCGCGCGGCCACCGTGCGGTATGCACCAGGCGGCCCTTAAACGTCTCGTGTCCCTTGAAAGGCGGCACCAGCGGCGCGCTCAAAGGCCCTAGCGCGGTGACGATGAAGCGGCTTTGGAACGTCTCGCCGGTATGGGTGGTCAGCGTCCAGCAGTGCGCCGAATCGTCCCAGGTGGCCGCTTCAACCCGTGTGTTGAAGCGGATGTCCTTGCGCAGGTCAAAGCGGTCGGCCACGTAGTTCAGGTAGCGCTCGGTCTCCGCCTGGTCGGGGTAGCGCTGCTGCCAGTCCCATTCGTCCAGCAGTTCGTCAGAAAACCAGTACTGGTAAATGTGCGAAGGCGAATCCGTGCGCGCGCCCGGGTAGCAGTTCCAATACCAGGTGCCCCCGACGTTTGAGGCCGCGTCGACGACCTGCACACGCAGGCCCAGTTTGCGCAGGGACCAGAGCTGGTAGAGACCGGTGAAGCCGGCACCGATGATGACGGCGTCCAGCGGCTGCGTGTGGGCGGTGAGGTTGTCCAAGGGGAGCTCCAGCGCATTGATAAGGGTGACGCCGAGACTAGCCCCGCACACCGCCAACGACTTGTCATCATGCGCAAGCGAGATAGCATTAGGCGCAACTCTTGCGGTCGCGACTGGAATACCCCATGGCCGGGCCTTTGGTACGAAGCTCAATCCTCACGGGCGCCAGCGAATTGCTCCGTGCCCACGGCGCGCGCCCCGCCCCGCTGGCAACGCGGGCCGGGCTGCCGGCCGCGGCGCTGCGTGATCCCGACCTGCTGGTGCCTGGTCGCGCCGTGCTGCATTTCTTCGAGGTTGCCGCAGAGGCCTGCCAGCTGCGGACCTGGGGCCTGAGAATGGCCGAGGGCGCGCGCCTCGCCACCATGCTGGGGCCGCTGTGGATCCTGCTGCGGAATGCCCGGACGGTCGGCCAACTGTGTGAGGAGCTGGCGAACAACTTCGACCTGTACACCCACGCGGCGATGGTCAGCGTTGACCGCGTGACGCCATGGACGCTGCTGAGCTGGACCAGCACCACCGCCCAGCACGTCAGCGAAGTGCAGATGGCCGAATTCGCGCTCAGCGTGATCGCCGGTGAACTGCGCAGCCACCTGCATCGGCACTGGATGCCAACGGCGGTCCTGTTCCGCCATGCGAAGCCCAAGGGTTCGCTGGCCCTGTACCGGGCCGCCTTTGGCGATGATCTGCGCTTCAATCAGGACCGGA
>JALRCR010000026.1 GCA_023257255.1 Gammaproteobacteria bacterium
TTCTTCGGCGATCGTCAGCGCGCCCGGGAAGCGGGTGGCCACCATCTCGTTCAGCGCGCGCAGGAAGTCGATGGCCTCCAGATTTTCGCGACCCCCGTGGATGTTGGGCGTCCATTCGCCTGGCTTCCGCGAGTAGTCGAGGTAGAGCATGGACGCCACCGCATCCACCCTGAGGCCATCGAAATGAAAGGCCGACAGCCAATAGCTGGCGCTGGACAAGAGGAAGCTCACCACTTCACGGCGGCTGTAGTTGAAGCTGCTGGTGCCCCAATCCGGATGGCGCTGCAGACGCGGGTCGGCGTGTTCGTAGAGCGGCGAGCCGTCGAAATGCGCGAGCGCGCCATCGTCGGCCGGAAAATGCCCGGGCACCCAGTCCAGTAACACGCCGAGCCCGGCTTGATGACAGGCGTCGATCAGCGCGCGCAGTCCGTCGGCCGCGCCCTGTCGCGCGCTGGGCGCGAAAAAGCCGGTGCTTTGATAGCCCCAGGATTCGTCCAGCGGATGCTCGGTGATGGGCAGGAACTCGATGTGCGTATAGCCCTGTTCGCACACATAGGGCAGCAGGCGGGCGGCGAGTTCGGTCCAGCTATAGAAGCGCCCGTCCGGGTGACGCAGCCAGGAGCCGGCGTGCAGTTCGTACACGTTCATCGGCGCCTGACGCCAGTTGCTGGTCGCGCGCGCCGTCATCCAGTTCGCGTCCTGCCACGCAAATGCACTGTCGGCGGTGATGAGCGAGGCCGTGTCGGGACGCAGTTCGCTGGCGCGCGCGTAGGGGTCGCCGCGCAGCAGCACCTGACCGCTGTGGCGCGCGCGCAGTTCAAACTTGTAACGCTGTCCGGGCGCAAGGCCGGGGATGAACAACTCCCACACGCCCGAGACGCCCAGACTCTGCAGCAGATGATACCGCCCGTCCCAGTCGTTCCAGTCGCCCACCACGCTGACCCGTTCGGCCCCCGGCGCCCACACCCGAAAGCGCACGCCACCGACGCCGTCGCAGGTTTCGGTTTGCGCGCCGAGCAGGCGGTGGCTTTCGTAGAGCCGGCCTTCGGCAAAGAGATAAAGGTCGTCCTGACTGGCGGTGGGCGGGAAGGCGTACGCATCGAAACACTCGCGACCATCCACCCGCAGCCGCCAGGGTTTGTTCGGAGCGCGCCGCCGGCGGAGTTCAAACAGTCCCGCTGGATGCACACAGCGCATGGCCTGCGCGCCACGGACGCTCAGCAGTTCGACCGCTTGCGCGCCCGGTTGCCATGCGCGAATCACCCACTGCGCACCGGCCGGGTGCACGCCGAGCAGCCCGAAGGGGTCGTAATCGCGCGTTTCCAGCAGACGGGTGATGTGATCAGCTTGGGCAGACATCTTGCTTCGTATGATACCGGTCGCAACGGCTAACACGCCGGTCAGGCGCAACTTACCGGCTTATGGAGGCAACAGGCGATGGCGGATTCCCTCGATCTGGTTTTTCTCTGGCACATGCACCAGCCGGACTATCGCGCGCCGGAAGACGGCGATTACGTGCTGCCCTGGGCGTATCTGCACGCCATCAAGGACTACACCGACATGGCCGCGCATCTCGAGCGCCATCCGGCAGTCCGCGCGGTGGTCAACTTTGTGCCGGTGTTGCTGGACCAGCTTGAAGACTACGCGCAGCAGATTCATCACGGCCCGCTGCGCGATCCGCTGTTGCGTTTGCTGGTTCATGAGCACATCGAGCAGCTCACGCTGGAGGACAAACGCGCCGCCATTGCAAGCTGCTTTCGCGCCAATCACTCGCGCACCATCGAGCCTTTTCCCCCGTATCGCCGCCTGCACGCGCTGCAGGAAATCGCGACCGCCGAAGGCGACAGCGCGCTGGCCTGGCTGTCCGGCGACTACTTTGCTGATCTGGTGACCTGGTATCACCTCGCCTGGACCGGCGAGACCGAGCGACGCCGCAATCCCTTGCTCGCCTCGCTGATGAGCAAAGGCGAGGGCTACACCCTGAGCGAACGTCGCGCGCTGCTAGCAGCGATCGGCGCGATGATTACAAGCCTTGTGCCGCGCTATCGGGCGCTGGCTGAACGCCGGCAGATTGAACTCTCCTGTTCGCCGGAAGCTCACCCCATCGCGCCGTTGCTGCTGTCATTCGGGAGCGTCCGCGAAGCGATGCCCGAAGCGCCGCTGCCGGCGGCGCCCTGCTATCCCGGCGGACGACAACGCCTGGATCGTCATCTCGACAGCGCGCGCGCCAGCCATGCCCTGCGCTTCGGCACGGTGCCGACCGGCATGTGGCCGGCCGAAGGCGCGGTGTCGGGCGCGGCGCTGGTGCGGATGCAGGAGGCCGGCGTGCGTTGGGTGGCGAGCGGTGAGGCGGTTTTGATGCACACCCTGCTGAACGCCGGGCAGGAGATCGACCGCGCCCACCTGCTTTACCGGCCGTGGCAGGACGCCAGCGGCACCACGATTTTTTTTCGCGACGACCGGCTGAGCGATTTGATTGGCTTTGAGTATTCGCGCTGGCACGGACAGGACGCCGCGCGCCATTTTATGGGCGAACTGGAAGCCATCCGTGCCGCCGCGCCGGACGGCGAAACGCCGCTGGTCTGCGTGATGCTGGATGGCGAAAACGCCTGGGAGTACTACCCGTACAACGGCTGGTACTTTTTTGAGGATCTCTACGCGGCGCTGGCCGAACACCCGACGATTCACACCCGCACGCTGGCTGAGGCGCTCACCCTGCACGCCGCCCGCAGCCTGCCCTTGCCGCCGCTGGTGGCGGGCAGCTGGGTGTACGGCACCTTGTCGACCTGGATGGGCGATGTGGACAAGAACCGCGCCTGGGACCTGCTCTGCAATGCCAAGCAAAGCTATGACCTGATCGCCGAACGCCTGCGCGCCGAACCCGCGCGTGCCGCCCGCGCTGAAGCCTTGCTCACGCGGCTGGAAGGTTCCGATTGGTTCTGGTGGCTGGGGGCGGACAATCCGCCCGAAGCAGTGGCTAATTTCGAGGCGCTGTTCCGGCGCAATCTGCGCGCGCTCTACGCTGTGCTGGGACTGGCCGCGCCGCCCCAGCTCGATCAGTCGCTGTGTCGCGGCGGCGGTAGCCCGGAAGCGGGCGGCACCATGCGTCGCGGCAGCGGCGCGACCATCAACTAAGGGCCGCGCAAGCGCCAGGAAAATCGCCTATGTCGAATCGTCTTGCCCTGCTGCTGGGGGTGCACGCGCACCAGCCTGTCGGTAATTTTGAAGCCGTGGTCGATGACGCCCATCTCCGCTGCTACCGGCCCTTTCTGCACACGCTTTTCCGCTACCCGGACTTTCAGTTCGCGGCGCATTTTTCCGGCTGGCTGCTCGCAGAGCTCGCCCAACGGTTTCCATCGGACATGGCCCTGCTGCGCAAGATGGTGGCGCGCGGGCAGGTGGAACTCTTCGGCGCCGGCGACTGCGAGCCGGTGCTGGCGGCGATTCCCGCCCGCGATCGCCGGGGGCAGCTGCAGGCGCTTGCCGAGCGACTGGCGAGCCAGTTTGGCCAGCGCCCGGGCGGGGCATGGCTGACCGAGCGGGTGTGGGAGGCGACCGTCGTGCCGGCGCTGCGTGAGACCGGGCACCGCTACGTGACGGTCGACGACTATCACTTCCTGTGCACCGGCATGCCGGCCAGCGCGCTCGACGGCTACTACACCACCGAAGAAGACGGCGGCACGCTCGATCTCTTCCCGATTTCCGAGCAGTTGCGCTACCGCCTGCCGTTCTCACCCGCAGCGGACGCGGTTGCCTATCTGGAGGCTCAGGCCGACGAAGGCCGACAGGCGGCGGTGTATTTCGACGACATCGAGAAGTTCGGGATCTGGCCCGAGACCTATGCCTGGGTCTACGAGCAGCGCTGGCTGGAGCAGTTCATCGAAGGGGTGCTGGCATCTCCAAAATTGGTGGCGACGACCTATGCGGGGTTTCACGCCAGCCATCGCAGTCGCGGCATCGTGTATTTGCCGACGGCCTCCTACAGCGAAATGAACGAATGGACCTTGCCGGCAGCAGCGGCCGGGGATTACGCCGGCCTGCTGGAACGGGTCAAAGCGGGCGAGCGCTGGGAGCAGGAGCGGGCTTTCGTGCGCGGCGGGATCTGGCGGAACTTCCTCTCGCGCTATCCGGAATCAAACTGGATGCACAAGCGCATGCTGGGCTTGTCGGCACGCCTTGCGGCGGCGCCGGCGTCAGCCGATAGCGCCGGCCTTAAGGAAAACCTCTATCGCGCGCAGGCCAACGACGCCTACTGGCACGGACTCTTTGGCGGGCTTTACCTGCCGCATCTGCGCCGTGCGATCTGGCGCAATCTGATCGCGCTGGAAGCCGGGCTGGATGCGCTGGCGCCGCGCGGGTCGGTCACTGCGCAGGACGTGGACAGCGACGGTGCGCGCGAGCACTTCGTGCGCCACGCCGACCTGCAAGTGGTGCTGCGCGATGACGGACTGGGCGCCGCCCACGAGTTCATCAGCTACGCCCTGCAGCACAATTTTGGCGACACCCTGCGGCGCTACGCCGAGCATTACCACCGGGTGTCGCCACAGCGGCCCGCGCACAGCGACGAGCCGGTGAGCGGCATTGCATCTGCCCACGACCGGGTGGCGTTCAAAACCGAAATCACGGCCGCCGATCTGGCGGTCGACGCGCACGGGCGTGTGCTGTTTGTGGACTGTCTTTGCGCCGCAGACGGTGGCCGCACGCCGCTGTGCAATTGGCAAATCATCAGCGCAGACGGGCAGCGTCTGGAACTGACGCATGCCTTGGCAGACGGGCAGACCTGCCTGCGCAAAACCTGGCAGCTGACGGCGAACGGGCTCGAGGTGAGCTATCGCGGTGAACTCCCGGCCGGCCTGCAGCTCGAAACCGAAGTAAACCTCGCGCTGCCCAGCTGCGACGGCTACGGCGGGCGCTATGTGGCGCCAGATGGTCATTTTCCGGGTGGCTTCGGGGCGGTGCTCGAATATGCCGACTTGCGCCAGATGGCACTGGAGGATGCGGCGCTCGGCGGCCGGCTGGACCTGTCCTGCGACGCGCCCGTTGTTGCGCAGATGGCCCCGCACTACACGGTGTCGCAGTCGGAGGCGGGCTTCGAGAAAATCATGCAGGCTGCCTGCCTGCGGCTGCGCTGGCGGGCGGGGGAACAGCGCATTGCGCTGCGGCTTTCCCCATGCGCTTCGTGGCTTTAATGCCGCTCGCCACGAGTGCTAGATAAAACCGGCGGCTAATGCTCAAATCACCAGCCCCCAAGTCGTTTTGATACCTTGAGTACGGACCAGTCAAACACGCCAGGCATCGAAGACATTCGCGCTGCGGCCACGGTGATTCGGCGGGCTATCGCGGACGCGGACGGGCCGTTGCCGCCCAGCTTCCTGATGACCTTCATGCTGCGCGACTGGCGGCGCTATCTGGCCTACGTCCACCGTCGGGCGGGTTCGCGCAGCATCATCTGGCGGAACGCAAGCGAACTGACCGTGCGCATCGTTGCCAGCACGGTGCCCCTGCCCACCCGCGAGGCACGTGACCAACTTGTGCGGGGGCTGCCGAAGCTGGTGCACGAAATCAAGACCGGGATGGCGCTGGCCGGCATGATGGCGGCACAGCGCGACGCGTTTCTGCTCCAGTTGCGTGCTCACCATCTCTCACTGCTAAGCGAGCCGCTGGATCCCGGCATCAACGACCGGCCGGACCTCTCCCAGACCGTGGCCATGGATGTGGCCGACCCACGCTATCGTTCGCTGCTGGACCAGCTCGATGGTCTGGACAGCATGGACGGCCTCGAACACATCGAAATGTAGGCGTCTGCGCGGCGTACGGGCTAGCGCGGCAGTTGCAGCGTGAAGCCGACGTAGCCGGTGATGCCCTCGGTCTGATACCCAAAAATTTCCTGATAACGCTCGTCCAGCGCGTTTTCTACCCGCGCATTCAGGGCGAGCGTGGGCGTGAGCTGGTAGCGACCCGCAATCCCGATCAGCGTGTAAGGCGCCAGATCCTGCCGCTGCGGGGTGTAGAACGGTGGCAGGAAGCTGTCGTCCTGCTGTGCGCCGCTGTGGTTGAGGTGCAGATCAATCAGACCCCGACGGTCCGCGCTGCGATAGGCGGTGCTGGCCGCCAGCGCGTGCGGCGCGCGCCGGATTTCCGCCTGACGCTTGCCGCTGGCGCCATCGATTTCAGTTGCGTCCAGCCAGGTGTAGGCCAGCCGCGCATCCCATTGCGGGGTTAACTGCAGACGTCCGGTGAACTCCACACCCTGTCGGTGACTGCTCCCCGGGCGATTCTCCGCGCTGAAGCTATTGGTCGATGCTCGATAGACGAAGCCGTCGATTTCGTCAGTCAGGGTTTCGTTGAAATAGGTCACGCCCAGCTGCACGCGCTGCGCGAGCAGCGGCTGCTGCAGCCCGATTTCCCAGCCGCGCGACTGCTCCGGGCGCAAGGCATTGTTGCCCAGAAACACCGGGTCGCCGGGCGGCGCCGCCGAGTAGCCGTAGCGGTCGAAAAATGTCGGCGCCTTCTGGCCGGTGGCGTAGGACCAGGAGACCAGCGTGTCGGTGCTCGCCATCAACTGCGTCAGCGCCACGCGCCAGGTGCCAACATCGGCAAAGGTATCGCTGTCGTCGAAGCGTCCGCTCGCGGTAAGGCTGGTGTGTTCGGCGAGCGTTAGCCGGTATTCGCCGATATAGCCCAGCACCTGATAGTCGCGGTCCTGACGCGGATCGTAGCCAAACATCACCGGGCCGCGCTGGCTGAAGCGCTGCTGTTCGTAGTCGAAGGCAACGCTCAGGACGTGGCTCGCCGGCAGCAGCCAGACGCTGTTGGCGCGCAAAGAGCTCTGATACTGCGCCTTGTATTTATCGCCAGTGACCTCGGCATCCACAAAGCTTTCGCCGTCCAGATCGTCGTTATGCATGCGGCTCCAGTTGCCGCTGAGTTCGTTGCGCCAGGCGCCGTCGAAGCTGTCGTGGCGCATGCGGAACTGGGTGTAGGCCTGCAGCAGCGTGGTTTTACCGGTGGTATCCGCCGGAATCCCGTTGGCGTAGTCGTTATTGACGCGGGCTCCGGTGACCCGCCCCGTCAGTTCAAGCCGCAGATCCGGGCGTGCATCCCAGCCGGCCTTGGCGTTGAGCGTGGTATTGCGATAGCCATCGTCTTCGCGCCCGGTAGGGGAGAGATTGATGCCCTCGCTTTCAAAATGGCTGATTGCCAGCGCGCCATCCAGTCCCGCGCGCGCGCCGCTGACGGCGGCGTTGGTGCGAAATGTGCCCAAGGCGCCGCCCTCCACAGCGACCGAAGCCGCCGGCTTGGCATCGCCCTGTCGGGTGATGATGTTAATCACGCCTGAGATCGCATCGCTGCCCCACAGCGCGCTCTGCGGGCCGCGCACGATTTCCACCCGCTCCACGTCGCTTGCTGGCAGATGGGCGAAATCGAAACCACCGCCGCGGGTCAGGTCGTTAGCCTCGACGCCGTCGATCAGCACCAGCACGTGGTCGGCCTCGCCGCCGCGAATGCGCAACTGGGTTTGCTGGCCGGTGCCGCCGCTGCGGTTCAGTGAAAAGCCCGGCTCATCGCGCAGCAACTCGCTAATGAACGCCGGATTTCGTCGCTCGATGTCCTCGCGCGTAATGACGGAGGTGCCGCTGCCTGCGGTATCGAGCGTGATGGGGGTGCGCGCCGCGGTAACGACGATTTGCCCGAGTGATGCGGCAGCGTCGACGGGCGCCGCGTAGGCATTGGAGGCGCCTAGCAGGGCGCAGGAAAAAGCAAGATAACGCATGGTCTGTGGGTGTCCGCATCGCGCTCACCCGCGCGATTGCCACAAGGGGTAGCGGGGCACAGACGCAAGACAACAGCACAGTGTCTGTCTACTGGTCCTGAGTCAGCCCGCCGCGACCCGGTTGATAGAAGCTTCTGGCCGGTCTCCGGACTTACGCAGTGGTGTTGCCACCAGAACGCCTCGCCTTCCCATGCATGAGCACAGTGGCGAGAGAGGCGTTCGCTACGCTTACCGTTGCGGGGGCAGTGCCGGATTTGTTTCATGCTGAAACGCACCGGCTTCCCGATTATCCCGCGAGTTGTGAGACTCGCAGGCACCTGAAGCAAGGTTCAAAACGAGCGCGGAGGGTAGCGGGCGCGTTAGGCGGCCGTCAACGTCGCGCTAAAAAAAGAAATATTCAGGCGAAAAAAAAAGCCGATCACCTGCGTGACCGGCCTTTTTCACGAACCCTTGCGGACGCCTTAGGCGCCAGCAGCGTCCTTCAGTGCCTTGAGCGCAGAAGCGCGAACCGAGACGCTGGCCGGGCGGGCCGGCATGTCACGCATCTCGCCGCTGAAGGGGTCTTTGCGCGGGCCGGCCTTGATGGCCTTCTTGTTCACACGACGCAGCTTCACACCCAGTTCCGGAATGCTGATCTCGCCCGAGCCCTTGTTGTTCAGGTGGCGAATGGCATGGGCGCGGATCGCGCTCAGCACTTCCTGCACTTTCTTCTTCGGCAATTCGGTGGCTTCAGCCACAGCGGCCAGAATCTGGCTCTTGGTTTCTTTGGTCTTGATAGCGGGTTTCGCTCGGCTCATCGGATGCTCCCGTAGGTGTTATGACAGCTGGGTCGGAGGGCTGGCGGCCTCTGGGAAAGGCGGTGGCCGCAACTCCGACATTCTTGTGTTTGGTTCGACGTATCGCGCGATCGGGGCCGGATGGATCCCCATCAGCCGGGGCCGAGCAGCGCCCGGCTAATATAATCGGAGAAATGCGGTTTGTAAGCCTTGACACTCTCCGATTTCGGGATGAAATCGGAGATTTCTACTGCTGAATTGCATGAAATTCAGGTCCGCCCTGCGCTCAGGCCAAGCCGCGCGGCAATCGCACGCAGCGCAGGGACCGCCCCGCACGCCATTCGATGCTGCACGCGCTGACTCAGTGACGTCTCATCAGGATTGATTTCGACCGTGGTCGTGCCGCGGCGACCGGCCGCCACCACGGGGTCGTGGATGTAGGGAAAACCGGCGGTAGTGCCCACCGCAAACATCACATCAAAGCCCTTCGCCAACTCGCGTTCATAGCGCGCCAGGTCGGCGACCGGCAGCATTTCGCCGAACAACACGACCATCGGCCGCAGCACCGCCCCGCAGGCCGCGCAGCGCGGAGGCAGGCTGAGTTCATCGAACGACGATACCTCGGGACCTTGCGTGCAGCCGGTGCAGATGAGTTCCCGCAGGCGCCCGTGTAACTCGATCACCCGTTGGCTACCCGCCCGCTGATGCAAGCCGTCAACGTTTTGCGTGATGACCCAGACCTCACACTGTGCGTCCAGTGCGGCGATGAGTTGGTGGGCCAGATTAGGTTCGGCGCCGCGGCAGGCACGTTCAATTTCCAGCAGGTATTTCCAGGTTAGCGCCGGCTCGCGCGCGAACACCTCGCCCGACAGGATTTCCTCGATTGGCCGGCCTTCTTCGCGCGTCATGCCGTTGTACAAGCCACCGACGCCCCGGTAGGTGGGTAAACCGGATTCGGCGGACAGCCCGGCGCCGGTCAAAAAAGCGACCCGCCGGGCGCCGCGCAGTTCTGCGGCCAATACTTCGGCGATGTCGTCGATCGGCGCGGACATCAGGTGCTCCCTCACACTGGCGATGAGCGGCGAGATTAATCCAGCAGCGCGGAAAATGCCTCGTGGGTGAAGCGAAACACCCGTCCGCCCAGTTCGGCCGGCAGGCTGGTGCGCTGCAATTGATCGAGCACCGGCCCCTTCACCTCGGCGAGATGCAGTTTGATTTGGCGGGCCGCCAGTCTGTGGTTCATTTCCAGCAGCCGCTCCAGGGCGGTCGCGTCGATATGGCTAACCGAGGACAACACCAGAATCACGTGCCCGGCGGTGGGTTGTGCCGCGAGCGCTTCCTGCACGGCGTGTTCCAGCGTGCTGATGTTGCCGAAGAAGAGATTTTCGTCGACTCGCAGCGCAAGGATATGCGGCCAGGTCGTGACCTCCGCGCGTTTCACATTCCGGTATTGCTCGGTGCCAGGTACCCGCCCGATAACCGCGATATGCGGCTGACTCGCCTGCCAGACGACGGTCAGCAGCGAGAGCGCGACGCCGAGCGCAATGCCGGCTTCGACGCCCAGCGTGAGCACGCCAAGCGCGGTAGCCAGATAGGCGAGCCCGTCGGGCGGGGAATAGCTCCACATCCGGCGCAAATCAGCAGGATTCAGCAGGCTGGTCATGGGCACGATGATGCTGGCGGCGAGCACGCATTTCGGCAGACGCTCAAACAGTTCGCTGACGTTGAGGAGAATCACGACCAGCGCCAGCGCAGACACCACGCCCGCCAACGGCGAGCGCGCGCCAGCCGCATAGTTCACGACCGAGCGCGACAGGCCGCCGGTCACCGGCAGGCCGCCGGCCAGCGAGGCCATAACGTTGGCGGCACCGAGACCCAGCAGTTCGCGATTGGGGTCGATTTGCTCCCGCTCGCGCATCGCCAGCGACTGTGCGACCGAGACGCTCTCGATGAAGCCGACCAAGGCGATGGCCCCGGCCGGCAGCAGCAGGGCCTGCAGGATGCCCAGTTCCAGTGTCGGCAGCCCGAGTGACGGCAAACTGGACGGCAAGCTGCCGACCACGGCGACGCCCGCGTCCTGGTCAAGATTCATCAGCGCCGTCAGCGCAATGGCGACCAGCACCACGCACATCGGGGCGAGACGCGCGCCCATCTCGGCCGCGCCGGGCTTAAGACCCAAACGGCGCAGCAGTGGCCCCAGATAGCGTCGCGCCAGCGCGAGCGTTAACACCGCGACGGCGCCCATCAGCGCGGTGGCAGGGTGCGCCCCGGCAAGGGCGGAAGGCAGCGCGATCGCGAGTGACAGACCGGTGTGGCCATGGCCCTGCACGCCGAATAGCGGAAACAACTGCCCCAGAATAATCAGCACCGCCGAGCCGGCCATGAAGCCGTTGACCACCGGATGGCTCAGCAGGTGCGCGATGACCCCGAGACGCAGCACGCCGCACAGGATAAGCAGGCCGCCTGAGAGCAGCGCCAGCAGCAGCGCGAGGCCCACTGCTTCCGGTGAACCGGTGGCGGCAAGCGGCGCGATGGCCGAGGCGGTCATCAGCGAAACCACCGCGACCGGACCCACCGCCAGAGTGCGCGAGGAGCCGAACGCCGCATAGGCCACGATGGGCAGGATGCTGGCGTAGAGCCCCGCTTCTGCGGGCAGGCCGGCTAACAGCGCGTAGGCCAGACTCTGCGGGACCAGCATCATCACGACGACGAGGCCTGCCACCAGATCCTGTCGCGCGCTCGCCCCGTTGTAGCCGTTCAGCCAGGGCGGACGCCACGCGAAGCCTGCCCGTCCGCCCGCCACTTCAGCGCGTCCGGCCGCCGGCGAGCTGGTAGAGCTTCGCTGCCCGCGCCCCCGAGCGGCAGAAGGCCAGCACGGGCGTCGGCAGCCGGGCAATGAGCGCCGCCATCGCATCGACGTCGGTTTGCTTCAGGTCGCTTGGAATGACCGGCAGATAGGCGTATTCGAGGCCCGCCGCCGCGGCAGCCTGCGCGATGCTGTCGCTTGCGGGTTGGCTGGCGCCACCTTCCAGATCCGGCCGGTTGTTGATGACGCTGCGAAAGCCCGCCGCTGCGACCGCGGCCATCTGGGCGGGTTCAAGCTGCGGCGCGACTGCGAACTCTGCGTTAAGCGATTCAAACGGAAAGGACATGGTTAACTCCTGACGGCGACGCGTGGCGCCGGGTTCTTGAGATAGCGATCGAATAATTCAAACGCGAGCATGCCGAGCAGCATCGCGCCCACAAAGAGTAACGCGCTGGGTGCGGCGCGACCGAGCGCGACCAGCGCAGGGCCCGGGCAAAAGCCCGCCAGACCCCAGCCGGCGCCGAACAGCAGGCTGCCGCCGACCAGTTTCGGATCGATGTCCCGCGCGGTGGGCAGTTGCATCGGCGCGCCCAGCAGCGAGCGAGTGCGCCGGGCAGCCAGCGCAAACGCGCCGCTTGCGACCGCGATGGCGCCGCCCATCACCAGCGCGAGTGAGGGGTCCCAGGCGCCGCCCAGGTCGAGGAAGGCAATGACCTTCGCCGGATTGGTCATGCCACCCAGAATCAGGCCCAGCCCAAACAGCAGGCCGCAAATAAACGAGGCGAGGATGTTCATGGAGGACTCCTAGTTCAGAACGTGATGGGTGAGAAAAACCGTGAGAAATCCGCTCGCCATGAAGCTCAGCGTGGCGACAATGGAGCGCGGCGACAGGCGTGAAATGCCGCACACGCCGTGGCCACTGGTGCAGCCCGAGCCCAGGCGGGTGCCGACGCCGACGAGCAGTCCGGCGACCACCAGCAGCGGCGCCTCGGCAGCTACCTGCATGGTCGGCAGTTCCATGAACAGGCCGAACACCAGCGGCGCCACCAGCAGGCCACCCACGAAGGCTATGCGCCAGGCCAAATCGCCGGCGCGCGGTCGCAGCAGTCCGCCCAGTACGCCGCTAATGCCGGCGATGCGTCCGTTAAGCAAGACAAACAGGGCGGCGGACAGGCCCAGCACGGCGCCGCCCGCCAGCGACGTCCAGGGGGTGAAGTTGTTCCAGTCGATAGTCACGGGTGCGTTCCTTCAGGGTTTGCAGAACAGGATGTAGAGATGGGCAAGCGTGCTTTCAACGCGCTCGTCCGCCAGCCGGTAGTAGATGTTTTTGCCATCGCGACGGGTGGCGACCAGACCTTGCTCGCGCAGGATGCCAAGCTGCTGCGAGAGCGTGGGTTGCCGAATATCCAGCAGTTGCTCCAGTTCACCCACGCCACGCTCGCCGCTTAGCAGTTGGCAAAGCAGGAGCAGTCGGTCTTCGTTGGCAAGCAGGCGCAGGAAACTCGTGGCATCCGCCGCCGAACGACGCATCGCGCCGAGATCCAGCCCTTCGGGTTCATTCTGTTTTTTTCGAACGGTTGGCATAGCGGTTTCGATCAATTACATTTCATAAAAATATAGATTATAAAATCCTAAATAGAAACCCCGGCAGACCAACTTTCGAGGACAAGCCATGGCTCCCCAGATCAAGACATTTTTCGACCCCGCCACCTGGACGTTCACGCACGTGGTGTATGACCGTGTCGGCGGGCGTGCCGCCATCATCGATCCGGTGCTGGACTACGATCCGAAATCGGGACGGCTGACCAGCGCCTCGGCGGAAACCGTGGCTGCGTTTATTCGCGAACAACGCTTGACGGTTGACTGGCTGCTCGAAACCCACGCCCACGCCGATCACGTGTCCGGTGGCCATCACCTCCAGGCCGAGCTCGGCGGACAACTGGGCATCGGTGAGCACATCACCATCGTGCAGGAGACTTTCCAGAAGATTTTCAATCTGGGCGCAGCGTTCGCCGCGGACGGCTCGCAGTTTCAGGCCCGGTTTGCCGACGGGGCGCGATTTGCGATCGGGGATTTGGAAGCGGAGGTTTTGTTTGTGCCCGGACACACCCCGGCCTGCATCGCCTACAAGGTGGATGACGCCGTATTTGTGGGCGATACCCTGTTCGCGCCGGATGTTGGCACTGCGCGCTGCGACTTCCCGGGCGGTGACGCCCGCACGCTGTACCGATCAATCCGTCGTTTGCTCGAAATGCCGGCCGAAACGCGCATTTTCTTCTGTCACGACTACCCGCCGGAGGGCCGCGAAATTACGCCGATGTGCACGGTGGCGGACCAGCGCGAGCGGAATATTCACGTGCACGACGGGGTATCGGAAGCCGCGTTTGTCGAGATGCGCTCGGCGCGCGACCGGACTCTGGCAATGCCGGTGCTCATCCTGCCCGCCATCCAGCTCAACATCCGGGCCGGCGAGTTGCCGCCCCCCGAAGACAACGGCGTCGCCTATCTCAAAATCCCGCTCAATCTGCTGTGAGATCGCCGGCGGCCGCGTCTGCCGCCACCTGCGTTTCCAAGGCCGTCAGCGCCTGCGCCAGATGCTGGCGGTCGGCCGCGGAAAGGCGCGACAGCAGCCGCGTCTCGTAGGTGCGAGCCAGCGGCACGATCTCGGCGTACACGCGCAGGCCAGCGGCGGTCAGCCGCAGCATGGAACAGCGCCGGTCGCTCGGCGAACTGCGCCGTAAAATCAGCTTGCGCGCCAGCAGGCCGGCAATGGCACGGCTCACGGTGACGCGATCCATGGCCGTTCGACCGCCGACAAAATCAGCCGAGACGTTCGCGTGTTGGCCGAGCACCGCGATGATGCGCCACTGCGGGATGGTGATGCCGAAGCGCTTGGCATAGAGCGCCGCCAATTCGCGGCTGACCGTGTTGGCGAGTACCGACAGGCGATAAGGCAGGAAACCGCTGAGGTCCAGCGCTGTCGGCGACTCACTCACGGCGCGAAATGGCGCGCGAGGTCCCGCCAACAGTCTGGATAGTCCGCCTGCAGCGCAGGATGGGCCATGGCGCCGGCGCTGACCGCCATCGGATAGCGGGATTCAAACATGAAGGCCAGCGTGTCTTCGATCCGCACCGGCACCAGCGCCGCCGTGCTGGCTCGCGCATGCACCGCTGCTTCCGGGCCGTGCGGCACCATACTGTTGTGCAGGCTGACGCCGCCGGGCTCAAAACCACGCTCGCGGGCATCGTAGGTGCCGCGCACCAGCCCCATGAATTCGCTCATCACGTTGCGGTGGTACCAGGGCGGCCGAAAGCTGTGCTCCGCCACCGCCCAGCGCGGCGGAAAGATTACGAAATCGACGTTCGCCACGCCGGCGGTGTCCGAGGGCGCGGTCAGCACCGTGAAGATGGATGGGTCGGGATGGTCGTAGCTCACCGTATTCATGACGTTAAAGCGCGCAAGATCGTATTTGAGCGGTACCGCCGTGCCCACCCAGGCCACGACATCGAAAGGTGAGTGGGGGAGTTCGCTGCGCCAGCAGGCACCGCCGTAGCGCGTAATGAGTTCGTGCGCGCCGACCAGATCCTCAAACGCCGCGGTAGGCGCCAGAAAATCCCGATCGTTGGCGAAACCGTCGGAGCCGACCGGTCCCCGCTCGGGGAGCCTGAAGGCGGCGCCGTAGTTCTCGCAGACATAGCCGCGCGCGAGGCCGTCCGGCAAATCGATCCGCCATTTCATGCCGCGCGGAATCAGCGCCATTTCGCCAGGCGCCACCAGCAGTTGACCGCATTCCGTCGTCACCGCCAGCCGCCCCTGCTGCGGCACGATCAGCATCTCGCCGTCCGCATTGACGAAGCAGCGGCGGCCCATGTTGCGGTTGGCGACATACACGTGCGCCGCCATGCCCAGTTGCAGCGGGACGCTACCGCTGGCGGCAACGGTGTACAGGCCGTCGACGAAATCGCTGTGCGCCTCCGGCAAGGGCCAGGGGCTCCAGCGCAGCGGCATGGGTGGGCTTGGCGAGGACAACGGGGCGCTCAGGAAGCGCTCGTGGGCGTAGGGCGTCGCCCGACCGGCGACCACCGAGGCTTGGATGCGGTAAAGCCAGGTGCGCCGGTTCTCCCGCCGCGGCGCGGTGAACGCGGTGGCGCTGAATTTTTCCGCATACAACCCGTAGGGCACCTGTTGCGGTGAGAACTGCCCGACCGGCAAGGCGCCCGCCAGCGCTTCGCTGGCATGTTCATTGGCAAAGCCCGAGAGGTAGCGCAAGGCCGTGAAATCGGAAGCGGCGAGCGGGGAGGGGGGCATGATTCCTCCGGACGAACAGTTGCGGTGCCGGTCAGTATGGTTTCAAATGAAACTAATCTCAACGCGTGTAAGGAACCCGTGGTGAAACTCGCAAGCCTGCGTGAAGGTGGCCGCGACGGCACGCTGGTGCTGGTTAATCGCGAGTTGACGCACGCGCTGCGGGTGCCGCAGATCGCGCCAACGCTGCAGGCGGCGCTGGACGACTGGCAGCGCGTTGCGCCGCGACTCGCTGAGGCCGCGGCGCTGCTTGAGCGCGGCGCCGCGCCGGCCAGTTTCGCGTTCAATCCCCGGGCCTGCGCGGCACCCTTGCCCCGCGCCTATCAGTGGGTGGACGCCAGCGCCTACGTTAATCACGTCGAGTTGGTGCGCCGTGCGCGGGGTGCCGAACTTCCCGCCAGCTACTGGCATGAGCCGTTGGTCTATCAGGGTGGGTCCGACGATATGCTCGCCGCGCACGATCCGCTGCCCTTGCTGGATTGCGCCTACGGGCTCGATTTTGAAGCCGAATTGGCGGTGATTACCGACGATGTCCCGCAGGGCGTTGATCGCGAGACCGCGCTTGGGCATGTGCGCTTGCTTACTATTCTCAACGACGTCTCCCTGCGTCATCTCATCCCGGGTGAACTGGCGAAGGGCTTCGGCTTTTATCAGTCCAAACCGGCCAGCGCTTTCGCCCCGGTGGCGGTGACGCCGGACGAGCTGGGCGCGGCCTGGCAAGGGGGCAAGCTGCACCTGCCGATGGTCTGCGACTTGAACGGTCAGCGCTTCGGCGCGCCTGACTGCGGCGACGACATGACCTTCGACTTCGGCCAACTGCTGGCGCATCTCACGCTGACGCGGCGGCTCGGCGCCGGCACCGTGCTGGGCTCGGGCACGGTCTCGAACTACGACCGCAGTCGCGGCTCTGCCTGTATCGCCGAACGCCGGATGCTGGAGATCCTGAATAACGGCGCCGCGCAAACGCCGTTTCTGGCGGCGGGTGATGTGGTGCGCATCGAGATGCGGGACGACGCCGGCCGCAGTCTCTTCGGCGCGATTGAACAAACCGTGGTCCAGATCTGAACCCCGATGAGTGACGCCCCGCAGCGGCTGGATATGGCGATGCGTCGCGCGCAACAGGCCCGTCGCCAGTTCGCCGTCACGCCCATCGACGCCGCCGAGGCGCACGTGCCGGTGGTTATCGTGGGCGCGGGTCCGGTCGGTCTTGCACTGGCCACTGATCTGCGGGCACAGGGCGTACGCTGCGTCGTGCTCGAAAAACACGACGGGCTCAGTCAGGGTTCGCGCGCCATCTGCTGGGCCAAACGCACGCTCGAAATTTGCGACCGCCTGGGCGTGGCGCAGCCCATGGTCGAGAAGGGCATCACCTGGAATACCGGGCGCGTCCTGCTTGGTGAGAACCCGCTGTACAGCTTCGATTTGCTGCCGGTGCGGGCGCAAAAATTTCCCGCGTTCATCAATCTTCAGCAGTACTACACCGAGGAATACCTGATCGACGCGCTGGCGCAGGACTCACCGCTGCGCTGGCAGCATCGGGTCGACGCGCTCAGCGTCCAGCACGATGGGGTGCATCTGACGGTCAACACGCCCGGCGGGAATTACCGCTTGCACTGCGACTGGCTGGTCGCCGCAGACGGTTCGCGCAGCACGGTGCGGCAAGCCATGGGGCTCAACTTCGAGGGCCGCAGCTTTGAAGACAATTTCCTGATCGCGGACGTGCGGATGAAAGCGCCGTTCCCGGCCGAGCGTCGGTTCTGGTTCAAGGCGCCGTTCAACGAGGGCCGCACCGCGCTCATGCATCAGCAGCCTGATGACGTCTGGCGCCTCGATTTCCAGCTCGGCTGGGACATCGACCGCGAGGCGGCCATCCGCGAAGAAAACGTCACCCGGCGAATCCGCGCCATGTTGGGCCCCGACATCGACTTCGAATACGAATGGGTCAGCCTCTACACCTTTCAGTGCCGACGCATGGCGCGCTTTGTCCACGACCGCGTCATTTTTGCCGGCGACGCGGCGCATCTGGTGTCGCCGTTCGGCGCGCGCGGCGCCAATGGCGGCATTCAGGATGCCGACAATCTGGGCTGGAAACTCGCGCGCGTACTGCGCGGACTCGCCAGCAGCGCGCTCCTTGAAAGCTACAACGACGAGCGAACCCATGCCGCTGACGAGAACATTCTCAACTCCACCCGCGCTACCGAGTTCATGACGCCGAAAACGCCGGTCGAGCGCGCGTTCGGCGAGGCCGTACTCGACTTGGCGGCGAGCCAGCCCTTCGCGCGGGCGTTCGTGAACAGCGGGCGCCTGTCGGTGCCCTGTCGTCAGCGCCGGTCCGCCTTGACCACGCCCGACAGCGCGCCGTTTGCAGGCGCCTTGGCGCCGGGCGACGTGTGTCTGGATGCACCGGTGCTCGGGCCACGCGGGGAACGCTGGCTGCTGGAACAACTGGGCGGGCAATTCGCAGCCCTGTATTTCGTCGGCGATGGCGCCCCTGATCCCGTTGCCGTGCAGGCAAGTCTGCCGGCCGAGCTGGCGCTGCTGCCGGTCAGCCACGCGCCGCAGGCGGCCTGCACGCAAGACGTCGAAGGGCTGCTGACCGAGCGTTATGACGCAGCCCCCGGCTCGCTTTATCTGGTGCGCCCCGACCAGCATCTCGCGGGGCGCTGGCGCGCGCCCGACGCCGCAGCGCTGCGCGCCGCGCTCGCCCGTGCGACGCCCTGAATCCACCCTGACAACCACCAAGGAACGCAGTCGATGAGTAAAGCCTTTGCCTCCCGGGGCGACATGGAGCCCAAGAAAGTCAGCTTCACCCAACTCTCCGCACACGCCTACGCCTACACCGCCGAGGGCGACCCGAATACAGGCGTGGTGGTGGGCGACGACTGCGTCATGGTGCTTGATGCCCAGGCAACGCCCGTGATGGCGCAGGACGTCTTGCGGCACATTCGCACCGTCACGGATTTGCCGGTTAAACACGTGGTGCTGAGTCACTACCACGCGGTGCGCGTGCTGGGGGCTAGCGGTTCCGGCGCGGCCAATGTCATCGCCAGCCGCGACACCTATGACCTCATCGTCGAGCGCGGCCAGCAGGACTATCAGTCCGAGCTCGAGCGCTTTCCGCGTCTGTTCGACGCGGTGGAATCGGTGCCCGGGCTGACCTGGCCCAATATCGTCTTTAGCGGCGAACTGACGGTATGGCTGGGCTCGGTGGAAGTCCGCCTGCTGCAGGTCGGGCGCGGCCATACCAAGGGCGACACCATCGCCTGGCTACCGCAGGAACGCGTGTTATTCAGCGGCGATCTGGTGGAATTTGGCGCGACGCCCTACACCGGCGACGCCTATCTCCGCGAATGGCCGGCGACGCTCGACCGCCTGGCCGCGCTTGAACCTGCTGCCCTCGTGCCGGGGCGCGGGGCGGCGCTGACCACGCCGGCCGAAGTGGCCGAGGGCTTGTCTGGCACCCGCGCCTTCATCAAGACCATGTACGAGAGCGTGCGCGACGCCCGCGCGGCCGGCAAAAGCCTCAAGGAGGCCTACGACGAAACCTATGCGCGTCTGAAGCCACAGTTTGGCCATTGGGTGATCTTCGACCACTGCCTGCCGTTTGATATCAGCCGGGCCTACGACGAATCCGGCGGCCTCGACGACCCCCGCATCTGGACTGCCGAACGCGATGCTGAGATGTGGCAGTCGCTGGCCAGTCCGGCGTGAGCCAGCCGGCCGCGCCGGGGCTACGCGATCCCGACGGTTTCTATGCCGCCCTGCTGGCGCAGCAGGCCGGCATGGATCCGTCCGAGGCCTTGCGGTTTTGTGCCCGGCTGATCCTGCTGATGGCCAACGAAGTTGGCGATGACCAGCGCCTGCAAGCGCTGCTGCAGGTCGCCGGCGCGCCCGACTTGATGTCGCGCAGTTGATTTCATTCGCGCAGATTTGACCCCGCCTCCCCGATCGGGGAGGCTGCCTTCATGCCTCTTTTTTCGCTTCAGCGTCCGCTAGCGCTGCCGGTTCTCGCCCTGCGCCCGGCGTGCTTGCTGCTGAGCTTTTGGCTGGCCGGCGCCGCCTCCGCGGATGTGCTCAAAATCGAGATTGACGGGGTTAAAGGCGAGTTGAAACGGAATCTGGTGGCGCATCTCGCCGCCGTGCAGGGCGAGGAACTCGACAAGCTCAGTAGCGGCCGCATCCGCGCCATGCACCGCCGGGCACCGGCAGCCCTTGAGGAAGCGCTGCAGGCGCTGGGCTACTACGAGGCGCGGATCGAACCGTCCCTGACGCAGGAAAGCGCGAGCTGGCGGGCGCATTACAGCGTTCGCACCGGGGAGCCGGTGCGCATTCGGAGCTTGACTATCGATCTGGTGGGCGACGCCGCGCGCGATGAGGCGTTTGCCGACCGCGTCGAGAAATTTCCACTGGCCGTTGGCGACCGTCTGGTGCACGCCCGCTGGGAAGACGGCAAGCGCGCGCTGGAACGCCTGTTGGCCGATCGGGGCTATTTCGACGCGCGCGTGGTGAAGGCCGAGGTTCGTGTGCGGCAGGGCCAGCGCAGCGCAGGCGCCGTGCTCGCCATCAACAGCGGGCCGCGCTACTTGTTTGGCGAGGTGCTCTGGCCGAAGACGCGCCTCGCGCCGACGTTTCTGTCGCGCTATGTGTCGATTACGCCGGGCACGCCTTTCAATGCGCGCGAGATGCTGGCCTTCCAGAGCCGCCTGACCGACAGCAACTACTTCGGCAGCGTGCTGGTTGAACCGCGCACAGATTTGGCCGAGGACGAACGCGTGCCGCTCGAAGTAGAGCTGGAAATGCGGCCAGCAAGGCGCTACTCCATCGGCGCCGGTTACGGCACCGATACCGGCCCGCGCGCGCGCGCGTCATGGCAGCGGCCGTGGGTCAACAAACGCGGTCATCGGGCGGAGGCGGATCTGCGCCTGTCGCAGGTCCAGAGCACCTTGTCGGGCCTGTATTCCATGCCCAGCGCGAAGCTCTGGACCGATTCCGTGGACCTCACCACCGAGCTCAGCAACGAAGACACCGAGGCCAAGAAGTCGCTCAAGCTGCGGGTTGGTGCCGCGCACCTCACAAATCGCCTCGGCTGGCGGGAAGCCATCGGGCTTGAGTACGAAGTGGAAAGCTACGACGTGGCGGAAACCGGCGAGATTGCCGGCCTGCTGGTGCCGTCTGCGCGCTGGACCAGAACCTGGAGCGACGACCCCATTTACACCCGCAACGGCTTGCGCCTGACGCTGGGGCTGCGCGGCGCGCACAGCGCGATCCTGTCTTCGACCTCGTTTGCGCAAGTTCGGGTGGATGCCAAATACGTGCGCGCGCTGGGCAACACGCGGCTCATCCTGCGCAGCGAGCTCGGCGCGGTCGCCGCGGCAGATTTCGACAAACTGCCGGCCGGCGAGCGTTTTTTCGCCGGTGGCGACAACAGCCTGCGCGGCTTTGACTACCAGACGCTGGGACCGCGTACCGACAAGGGCGATGTCGAAGGCGGGCAATTCCTCATGCTGGGCAGCGTAGAGGTCGAACAAAAAGTGGTGGGCAACTGGAGCGCCGCGGCGTTTACCGACTTTGGTAACGCGCTCAACGACCTTGCCGATCCGATCGCCTGTGGCGTGGGCTTGGGCGTGCGCTGGCTCTCGCCGGTCGGACTGGTGCGGGTCGATCTGGCCAACGGCGTTTCGGATCCTGATTTTCCGTGGCGCGTTCACGTATCGGTGGGGCCAGATTTATGAGCCTGCGACGGTGGTTCCTGCGCACCCTGCTGTTCTTGCTGCTGCTGGCGGTGCTGGCGCCGTTCTGGGCCTTGGGCAGCGCGCGCGGGCTGCAGTCCATGCTGGCGCTGGCCAGCCGCTTGAGCGACGCCAGATTTACCGTGAGCGAGGTCACCGGCAGCCTGGGTGACGGCGCGCAACTCATCGGCGTGTCGCTTCACAGCGACGGCCTTGAGTTGAAGCTCGACCGTCTCAGCCTGCAGATCGATCTGGAGGCGCTGTTTCGACGCGAGTTGCACGTCCAGCAGCTTGCCGCGGGCGGGCTAGCGATCCGGCTGCCGCCCGCAGATCCCGCCAGTCCGCCGCTGGCCAGCCTGCCCCCGCTGCCCGGCTTGCCGCTGGGGGTGAGGCTCGATGAACTTACTCTGGACACCTTGGACATCACGCCCGCAGAGGGCAGCCCGCTGCGTCTCACGCGCGTTGCCGGCGCCCTGCGCTGGCCGCGCGGCGGGGCGCTGGAACTGCGCGAGCTGTCACTTAGTCACGCGCGTAGCGACCTGACCGCGGCCGGTCGCTGGGGCGCGCAAACGGCCGACCAGCTCACGCTGGAACTGCACTGGCGGCATCAACTTGATGACACGCTGTTTGTGCAGGGGAGTGGCCAGCTGGACGGCGCTGGCGCCCGCTTCCAATTGACGCAGGATCTGGTGGCGCCAGTGCGCGCACATCTCGATGCGCGCCTGGAACTGCCGATGGGTGCGGCGCCATGGTCGGTGTCAGTCGATTTGCCTGCAGGGCAAACGCTGCCCGGACTGCCGGCCGATCTGCCGCTGCAACAGTTGGCCGCCACCCTGCGCGCGACAGGGGCAGCAGACGGCGCGATCGAGGCCTCAGTCGCCGCCGAACTCGGGCTGGGGGACTACGGTCGCTGGACGCTTGAGACACAGGCCGCCGGCCGCTCGCCCGATGCGATCGGGCTGCAGCGCCTGCGCCTCGCGGGTCCCGGTGACGCCCGGGTCGAGCTTCACGGCAACGTAGACGCCATCGCGCGCACCGTCACGCTGAACGGCGAGTGGCGCGCGGTGCGTTGGCCGCTGACGGGCGCGCCGCTGGTGGAAAGTCCACGCGGCACGCTGGACCTTGCCGGAGGTCTGGAACACTACACCTACCGCCTTGACGCCGACACGCTGGCCCGCGTCTGGCCGCGGGCAAACTGGCGGGTGAGCGGGCAGGGCAGCGCCACCCGACTTGCCATTAAATCTCTGGTCATGCAATCCGCCGACGGGCAGGCCAGTCTGCAGGGTGAGGTCGACTGGGCCAACGCGCTGGCGGTGCAACTCGACGGCCAGTGGCAGCAGTTGCGCTACAGCCTGCCGGACCGGCAGACACTGCGGAGCGCGGCCGGGCGTCTGCACCTGGCGGGTACGCCGGGCGCATGGACGGCCAACAGCGCGTTCGATTTGCAAATCGGCGCCTATCCGCGCGGCCAACTCAGCGCCGAGCTGAGCGGCAGTGAAACGGCCGTGCAGGTCAAGACCTTGCGGGCGGATTTCAAGGAAGGCCAGTTGAGCGCAACGGGCAACGCGGCCTGGGACGGGCCAGCGCCGCGGTGGGAGATCAAAGCCGCCGCGCGCAATTTCAATCCGGCCGCCGTACTGCCCGGCTGGCCGGGACAACTGGCGTTCGATTTGACGAGCGCGGGTTCGCTGGCGGATTTCAGTCTTTCGCTGCAACACCTCGTCGGCAGCCTGCGTGGGCATGCGCTGCGCGGCGAGGCGGCCGTGGTGCGCAAGGGCGAAACCCTCACGGTGCCCGGCGTGTCGCTGGCGGCCGGGGAGGCGACGCTTGAAGCCAGCGGGGGCGTGGGGCGCGGTCAGGCGCTGCGCTGGCAGCTGCGGGTGCCGGCCCTGCAGGCCCTGTGGCCTGAGGGACACGGATCGATCACGGCCGCAGGCGAAATGGCCGGCGAGCTCGCGCGGCCGATGCTCAAAGGGGAATTGGCCATCGAGGCGCTGCAGGTGCCGGGGCTGGCGCTAGAGGCGGCGAGCGCCGATTGGGACCTCGATCTCGCGGGGCGTCGGGAGCAGCTTCTCAGGCTGTCGCTGCAAGGACTCGCGACGGCCGGGCGAAGTCTCAGCGTTGATTTGCATGTCGCGGGCCCGCTGTCGGGCCTGGTGCTGGAATCCCACACCCAACTCGCCGCAGACGAAACCCTGGCGCTGCAGCTGACCGGCGCGCTGACGCGGGACCCACCCCGCTGGCGGGGTGCGCTGGAGACCGGGCAATGGGCGCGCGGCAGCACCACGCGCATGACGCTGGCCCAGCCCGCCGCGATATCGCTGAGCGCCGCCGGCGCGCTGCTGGAACGGCAATGCTGGCAGGGTGAGGGACGGCTATGTCTGGGCGGACAGGTCGATGCCGACGGCCACTGGCAGGCTGCGCTGGAGAGCGATGCGCTGCTGCTGGAAGCGCTGCCACGGCTGGGTGACTGGCAGCGGGGCGCCTTGTCCGGCGGTCTTGAGGCGCGCGGGCGGGGCGCGGTGCTGACGCAGGCCGCCGGACAGCTCAAGCTCGCGCCCACGGTCTGGACGCTGGAGGACGAAGAGCTTCCGCCCATTGGTCATCAAGGCATTACGCTGGCGCTGGCCACCAGCGAGGCCGGCCTCAAGCTGGAACTCGAAGCGCAATTGGACCAGCCCGCGCCGCTGAACGCTGGCCTCGTCCTCGCGCTGCCCGGTGGCCCCTGGGACCTCAGCGCCCCCGGCACCCTGCCGCTGCAGGGGCGGCTGCGCGCCAGCGCGCCCAAGCTCGCGCCCTGGGCGGCGTATTCCGACGAAGTGGCGGAACTGGCGGGCGAGGGCAATCTCAATTTCGGCTTGAGTGGCAGCCTCGCCGAACCGGTGATTGATGGCGGCGCCACGCTTGATTTGTCCAAGGTGCAGCTGACGCGGCTCGGCATTGAACTCAAAGACGTGGCGCTAAAACTAAGCGGCGGGCGCGAGCATCAACTGCGGGTAGATGGCCGCCTGCGTTCTGGCCCGGGCAAGGCCGAAGTGCACGGCACGGTCTCCATGCTGGCTGAAGGCCTGGGCGCAGATCTGCGCATCATCAGCGACGACCTGCAGGTGCTCGACCTGCCGATGGCCAGCGTGCAGGCCTCGGCCCGGCTCGATCTGGACGTATTTCCGCACAAGGCGGTGTTGAAGGGCGAAGTCACCATCCCCAAGGCGCAGTTGACCGTGCGCCAGACCAACGCCCGCACCGAGCGCTCCGATGATGTCACTACCGATGAGGATGAGGCGGCCATCCGTCGCGCTTTCGGGCTGGAAACCGACCTGTGGATTCGGCTGGGCGAGCAGGTGAAGTTGGATGCGATGGGACTGAAGGGACGCCTCGCCGGCCAGCTGCATCTGCTGGAACAGCCGCAGCAAGCCACCCGCGCGAGCGGCGAATTGCGGATCGAGGAAGGGCACTACGCGCAATGGGGGCAGGACCTCAACTTGCGCAACAGCCGTGTGATCTATACCGGGCAATCGATCACCGACCCGGCGGTTGATGCGCGCGCCGAACGCGTGATTGGCGACGTCACGGCGGGGCTGCGGGTAACTGGCCGCCTGCTCGAGCCGGTGGCGCGGCTGTATTCCTCGCCAGCGATGGGCGACGCCGACGTCCTGAGCTATCTGGTGGCCGGCCAGCC
>JALRCR010000270.1 GCA_023257255.1 Gammaproteobacteria bacterium
CCAGGCCCGACTCGATCCGCAGCATGTCGAGCGCGCCGAGACCCAGCGGCATGATGCCGAACGGCACCCCCGCAGCCATGACGGCGTCCCAGATCTGCGCCGCCTGATTCGGATGGCACCAGATTTCATAGCCCAGTTCGCCGGTATAGCCGGTGCGCGAAACCAGCACCGGGCAGCCGGCGAGTTTGCCGACCGTGA
The DNA here is from genome assembly GCA_023257255.1 of Gammaproteobacteria bacterium. GTDB lineage: Bacteria > Pseudomonadota > Gammaproteobacteria. The sequence goes on from JALRCR010000270.1 coordinate 199, forward strand.
AGCGAAACCAGCCAAGTTCAGCGAGGGTCGGCTGATGCGGCGGCGTGACGACCAACTCGCGCAGAATCTCGCGCGAGCGGGGTCCTTGCACCGCCAGGTTGTGGAGTTGATCGGTAGAGGACTTCACGCGGACGTCGAGCCCGTTGGTCGCTGCCAGTTCCCGGAGCCACACCCCGACGTAATCATCCCCCGCCACCAGACGCCAATTGGCGGTGCCAAGGCGGAAGACCGTGCAGTCGTCCAGCATGCCGCCGTGGGGGTAGCACATCGCCGAATACACCACCTGGCCCACCGCCAGCTTGCGCACGTCGCGCGTCACCGCGAGCTGCGCGAGCAGTTCGGCATCCGGACCCAGCAGTTCAAATTTCCGCAGCGGCGAGAGGTCGGTCACGATGACGCGCTCCCGACAGGCCCAGTATTCGGCCACCGGTCCCTCGTTGGTAAAACAGGTAGGCAGCCAGAACCCGCGGTATTCCGTGAAGTTGCGCGTCAGCGCGGCGGTGCGCGGATGAAAACCCGTTTCACGGGTCATTTGCGGCGGAGCGTCGGGTGTCATGCGGTGGGCGATTCCCTTGGAAAAGGCGTTGGAAGCGGCGTAAACGCGCACGTGGATATCGGTCGGCACCCAGGCGTTGGCCGGATCGATATCGTCGCTACACGATGAACTGGCGCAGACCAGATCGGTCAGCGCGCGCAACAGCACGTAGTCGCCCGGGCGCGACCAGGGCTCGTCCATCGTGATGCTGCCGTCGGGGTTGACGCTCGTGTTGTAGAAGAAATTGATCGCGGGCCAGCCGGCGCGTGGCGCGATGCCATGCTCGGCCAGCGCCGCGTTGAAGTTGTCGGTGCAGTTCGCGTGTCCGGGATAACCCGCGTCGTCGTAATACTTGGCGGCACAGGCCAGCAGGAAGGTGTCGTGCCGGCCTACCGTATCGCGAACCACCTCGACCAGCGGTTGCAGTCGGTCGTCAAAATATTTCGCATGCAGACCGGGCGCGGCAAAGGCGCTGCCCAACAGCGTACGGGTGGCGGTGGCGTCGATGCCGTGTTCCCGGCCGGCTGCGAGCGCGGTGGCGTCGAAGGCGACGAAGTCCGAACACTGCCGCCCGTCTACATCAATAATCTGGATGTATTCGCCGGCTTTGACCGCAAAGGCCCGCGCGCTGGCCGCCGGCACGCGAATGTCCTGTATCGGCACCGCGAGCGGCGGTGGGGTGAGGCCTGCCTCGCCGCTGGCGTGGGTGATGTCGATCCAGAGCGGCGTGGGCGGCGTTTGTTCATCCGGCGCCATGGCGACGCCGGGCGCGCCCAGCAGCACGGTGGTGTCGCTCGCGGCTTGCGCGGTGAAGACCGGGCCCGGCACCTGTGGCGCGGGTAGCGTGATGCACGTAAGCGTCGTCGAATCCCGCAAGGTCGCGGCGATCGCGGCGAATATTTCAGACTCGGCCAGCGGAAATCCGGCGCGCAGGGCATCCGGCGTGATGGGCACCCCTGCACCAAGCCCCAGCGCGGCGAGTTGCGGGGCGCCCAGCCAGCAGGCTTGTCCGCCTTCCGGATCCTCGATGCTGATGTGGTCTCCGGCCTGCAGTTGCAACAGCAGCAACTGCCCGCCCGCCAGTTGCAGGCGGCGGCGCATCACGGCGCGCAGGCTTCGCGGCGGCAGGTCGAACTGCGGGGCCCGCAGGCCGTCCCGAACAGACGGCGCGCGGACCGCCGCTGGTTCGCTGGCGCTGGTCACGCGCGAGCGACCTAGGCCGTCTTGCCGGTGTTCAGAAAGGTGACCAGCGAGTCATCAAGCGCCTCTATCCACTTCGTGTGGTGCGCGGGCGACATCGTGCCGGTTATGACCGACGGATAGGCCCGGTCGCGATAGGTCAGGATGCCTTCAACCTTGTGGTGCTCCCACTCTTTAAAAAGTTCAGCAACCCGGTCGACGTCGAGCGGTGGGTAGTCGGTCGCCTGCAGCAGGTCGCGGGTGTATTCGGTCTGGTAGTCGATGGCTTCGAAGGCGTCTGCCACTTCTTCTTCCTGCGCGCGCCAGCGCAGCAAATCCGCCTCGCGGGTCGCGAAATCGGGCAGGGCGATCCGGCCCAGAATGACGTCACGCGCGTACCAGGCCTGCGCGTCGAACATATTGAAGGTGTAGTACTGGTCCTGCGCCCCGAGGTACATGAACTGCGGACAGTCCTGCCAGAAAATGCCTTTGTACAAGCCCAGCGGGAACAGGCGGTTATTGCTTTTCAGACGGAGTTCGTCGGGCAGATAGGGATAGTGATGAAGGAAGCCGGTGCAGAGCACAATGGCGTCGACGTCCTTGGTGCTGCCGTCCTTGAAATGCGCCGTCTTGCCGACGACTTTGGTCAGCAGCGGACGCTCGGTGAAGTTCTCGGGCCAGTTGAAGCCCATGGGCTTGGTGCGGTAGCTGAAAGTCACCGACTTGGCACCGTACTTGTAGCACTGGATGCCGATGTCTTCGGCCGAGTAGCTGCCGCCGATGATCAGCAAGTCCTTGCCGGCAAATTCCACCGCATCGCGAAAATCGTGAGAGTGCATGACCCGGCCCGGAAACTTGTTCAGGCCCTCAAAAGCAGGCACGTTGGGGGTGGAGAAATGTCCGGTGGCGTTAATCACATAGTCGAAGGATTCGCTGGCAGTCGTGTCGGCAACGAGGTCCTTGGTGGCGACGGTGAACTTGCCGGTAGCCTTGTCGAACTCGACCCAGCGCACCGAGGTGTTGAAGCGCATGTACTTGCGCACACCGGAGCGCTCGACGCGCCCGGCGATGTAATCGTGCAGGACTTCACGCGGCGGGTAAGAGGGGATGGCCCGGCCGAAATGTTCTTCAAACGTGTAGTCCGCGAACTCGAGACATTCTTTAGGTCCATTGGACCAGAGGTAGCGATACATGCTGCCGTGAACGGGTTCGCCGAATTCGTCAGTGCCGGTGCGCCAAGTGTAGTTCCACAGACCGCCCCAGTTGCCTTGGCGCTCGTAGCACACCAGTTCGGGAATCTCGGCACCTTTGAGGCGGGCGGATTCAAATGCGCGCAGGGCGGCAAGGCCGCTCGGGCCCGCGCCAATGATGGCTACTCTGGTCATAGGAAGCGGGCTCCTTGGGCAATGGCAGTGACGCTGAAACTAGCGCAGGCCCCTTGCGCGTGTAAACAGGGCTTTTAATATGCCGCAACTTTCTTTACTTTCATGAAACATGAACACCGCATCAAAACATTGGAACGTCGGGTCGCTGGATGAGGTTCGCACCTTGTTCGAGCGGGAACGCATTGAAATCGTGCACATCGGCCTCTTCGACACGGAGGGCGTCTTCCGCGAAAAGCGGATCCCCGCGCCGCTGGCCCTGCACTACCTCGAGCACGGCTGGTCGTTCATCGATGCCTTGCCCTACTGGGGCCCCAATGACGCAGTGCGCAAAGACCTGCCTTATGGCAGCGAAGACTGCGCGCTTGATGCGACCAGCCTGCGCCCCTATCCCTTCGAGCCTAACGCCGCCCTGCTGGTCGCCGACTACACCGGACCCAACGCCGCGCTGTCGCCGCGAACCCTGCTGGCCCAGCAGATTGCGCGGGCTACGGAGATGGGCTTTGCCGCCTGCGGCTCGGCCGAGTTTGAGTTCATCATTCTGGCTGAAACGCCAGATTCGCTGACCCGCAAAGCCTACGAAGGCATCGAAACGCACGCGCAGGAAAACCGCTGCTGGAGTGGTTTGTATCCGGCCACCG
>JALRCR010000271.1 GCA_023257255.1 Gammaproteobacteria bacterium
CTTCACCAGCGTGTCGCGCTCGGCGTCGTCCAGCGCGTAAAGCACTTCCTTGCCGGCGTCGATGCGGTAGAGCGGCGGCATCGCCACGTACACATGGCCGGCTTCCACCACCGGGCGGAAGTGCCGCACAAAAAGCGCACAGAGCAGGGTTGCGATGTGCGCACCGTCGGAGTCGGCGTCCGCCAGAATGCAGATTTTGCCGTAGCGCAGGCCTTCAAGATTACTGCTGGCCGGGTCCACGCCCATCGCCACCGCGATGTCGTGCACTTCCTGCGAGCCCAGCACCTGCGTCGATTCGACCTCCCAGGTGTTCATGATTTTGCCGCGCAGCGGCAGGATCGCTTGAAATACCTTGTCGCGCGCCTGCTTGGCGGAGCCGCCGGCGGAGTCACCCTCAACCAGAAACAGTTCGGATTCGTTAAGGTCGTTCGAGGTGCAGTCGGTCAGCTTGCCCGGCAGGGCCGGGCCGGCGCCGGCGAGCTTCTTGCGCACCACCGCTTTGGCCGCGCGCTGGCGAATGAGCGCACGGTCGATCGCGAGCTGCGCGATGCGTTCGCCAGCTTCCACGTGCTGGTTGAGCCACAGCTCGAGCGCCGGGCGCACGGCGGTGGCCACGATCCCGCTCGCGCCCTGACTGGACAGGCGCTCCTTGGTCTGACCGGAAAACTGCGGCTCGGTCATCTTGAGCGACAAGACGTAGGCCAGCCGTTCGGCGGCGTCTTCGGCGGTGATTTTGATGCCACGCGGCAGCAGGTTGCGGAACTCACAGAATTCGCGCAGCGCTTCCAGCACACCCTGTCGCAGACCGTTGACGTGCGTGCCGCCCTGCGCGGTCGGCACGAGATTCACATAGCTTTCGGCGACCAGCTCGGCCTCATCGGCACGCCACTGCAGGGCCCAGGTCACGGCGGCCTGCTCGCTTTCGGTGTGACCTTGAATGGCTTCTTGCGGCACGAGATCGGCGTCCGGCATGGCGGCGGTCAAGTAGCCCCGCAGACCGTCCTCGTAGTACCACAGGTCGCGCTCGCCGGCAGCTTCGTCCAGCAAGGACACGGTAAGCCCCGGACAGAGCACCGCCTTCGCGCGCAGCAGATGCTTCAAGCGCGGTGTGAGAATGCGCGTGGAATCAAAAAACTGGGCGTCCGGCCAGAAGCGGATGCTGGTGCCGGTGTTGTTGCGGCCGACCTTGCCGACCTCTTCCAGCGGCGTCACCGGTTCGCCACCGTTAAAAGTCATGGCGTACTCGACGCCACCGCGCTTCACGCGGACCTGCAACTGCGTCGACAAGGCGTTAACGACCGACACGCCGACGCCGTGCAGGCCGCCGGAGAATTTATAGTTGCGATTGGAGAATTTTCCGCCGGCATGCAGTCGGGTAAGGATGACCTCGACGCCGGAGATCTGCTCCCCGGGGTGCAGGTCGACCGGCATGCCGCGGCCGTCATCCGCCACGCTGACCGAGCCGTCGGCGTGGAGAATGACGTCGATACGTCGGCAGTGGCCGGCCAGCGCCTCGTCGACGCTGTTGTCTACGACCTCCTGCACCAGATGATTGGGCCGGGCGGTATCGGTATACATCCCAGGCCGTTTGCGGACCGGCTGCAGGCCGGTCAGGACTTCAATGTCGGCGGCGTCGTAGCGAGCGCTCAATGGTGTATTCCCGGGGGATGGTCAAAAGGCGCCGGCGGCGCGGCGCGGATGGTGTGCCAAGCCCCGGATCGGGTCAAGCCAGATCGGCCACCAGTGTCTCACGGACGGTCGCCGGCAGGGGGTCGCTGGCGTGCAGGTATTGCGGATGGTCAATGCCGATTCCAATGCTGGCGCCCGCCTTGGCCGCTGCGACCATCGCCGGCGTGAGCTGGAAGCGCACGAAATGCACCGCCGAAGTCTTGGCTTCGCGCGAGCGCTCCATGTCTTCATCGGCGATCGCGTACACCGGCGGCAAATCGCCGACGCGCGCCCACACGCGATGTTCGATCCCGACCAGACGCTCCAGCGCTACGCGGCGCTCTTCGATATCCGGGTATTCGATCATGAACGTGGCTTTCCAGTTGTCCCCATCCGGAATCAACGGGTTGTAGGCGTTCAACTCGTCGTCGATCGCCTCGGCTTCGAAAATGCGCTCCACCCGCAGCATTTCCTGAATCTGGTACTGGATGGTCAGCCGGTCTTCAAAGTAGAGCGTGGCGTGCCCGCCCAGCGTGAGCTGGCGCGCCGCCTTGTGGGCAATGACCTGACGACGGAACTCGGGGCGCGCCGCGTGGTAGCGCTCGAGCGGCATCAGGTCGTCTCGGGTAAGTTTGGGCATGGTCAGATTCCGTAGGCTTGTCGCAACAGGGTAAAGGCCGAGGTGGCTTCGCTGGTCGCCACGCCCTGCTCGATGAGTTCACCCGCCATCGGGCAATCGCTGAGGTAGTGGTCGAAGCCGCCCTCGGCAATACGATTGACCACCGGTTTGCAGATCTTTTTCGCGAAGGCGTAGTTTTCAGCCTTCACCGCATAAGTCCCGTCGTGGCCGGAGCAGCGTTCGATGGAGGTCACGCTGGTGTCGGGCGCCAGTTCAAGCACTTCCTTGGTTTTCAGACCGATGTTCTGCACGCGCTGATGGCAGGGCACGTGGTGCGCCACCTTGCCGATGGCCTCGTTGAAATCGGTCCGCAGCTTGCCCGCCTTGTGGCGGAGCATCAGGTATTCGAAGGGGTCAAAGAATGCCCGCTTGATCTTCGCCAGACGCTCGTCTTCAGGGAACATCAACGGCAATTCCTGCTTGAACATCAGCACGCAGCTCGGAATGGGCGCAATGAGGTCATAGCCCTGCTCGACCAGCGGCAGCAGCGCGGCGACGTTGGCCTCGCGATGTTTCGCCACCGTTTCCAGATCGCCCAGTTCGAGCTTCGGCATGCCGCAGCACACTTCGCTGCCGGTGATGCGCACCTCAATGTCGTTATGGCGGAACACGGCGACCATGTCTTCCACCACCGCCGGCGCGTTGCGGTTGCCGTAACAGGTGAGGAACACCGCGACTTTGCCGGTCGTTTCCGCGGTCGGTTCGACGCGCGCGGGCGCAGCCGGCGCCTGTTCCAGGCGTTTACGCGCGGTGTTGCTTTCGAAGCGCGGCAAGGGGGCGTCGGCGTGAATGCCGATGACTTTTTCCATGACCTGCCGCAGCGGTTTGCTGTTATTGGCCGCGTTGACCGCCTGTACGACGACCGGAATCGAGGCGAGTTTGCCCACCGCGTCGGTCGAGGTCAGCACCTTGTCGCGCAGGCTCACCTCGCCGTCTTTGAACTTCACGGCCTTGGCTCGCAGCATCAGGTGCGGGAAATCAACGTTCCACTCGTGCGGCGGCACGTAGGGGCACTTGGTCATGTAGCAGAGGTCGCAGAGATAGCACTGGTCAACGACTTTCCAGTAGTCGTCTTTCTTGATGCCGTCGACTTCCATGGTCGGCGACTCGTCGACCAGATCGAACAGCACCGGAAACGAATTGCACAGGCTCACACAGCGCCGACAGCCGTGGCAGATGTCGTACACGCGCTCCAGTTCGTGAAACAGCGAGTCCTTGTTGTAGAAATCGGGCGACCGCCAGTCCAGAGGGTGGCGGGTCGGAGCTTCGAGACTGCCTTCGCGTCGTGACGATTCACCTGTGGCCATGGGGATCTCCTTGCAACGCGCACCCTGCGGCGCGGTAGGTCTGAAAGAACGAAGCCGGGCGAACCCGGCTTCATCATGCACGCATCGACGGGGCGTTTAGCCCATCGAGTCCAGCGCCTTCTGGAAGCGGTTGGCGTGCGAACGCTCGGCCTTGGCCAGCGTCTCGAACCAGTCGGCAATTTCGTCGAAGCCTTCGTCGCGGGCGGTCTTCGCCATACCCGGGTACATGTCCGTGTACTCGTGGGTTTCAC
>JALRCR010000272.1 GCA_023257255.1 Gammaproteobacteria bacterium
CGGCTGGGAAGCGCTGTGCGCGGTGATTCTGAGCGCCGTTGGCGAGCACCATGCGCAGGCACCCGCGCAGACGGGTCTACCCGAGCCGGAGCTCGCCGCCGCGCTGGCCGTACCCGCAAGCCCGCGGCTCCGGCTCGCGGCGACGGACGCGCTGGTGCGCGCCGCGCGCCTACAGCGCAAGGCCGGTCAGCTCTGCCTGCCCGGCCACCGCGCCGTGCTACCGGCCGCGGATCTCGCCCTGCTCGACACCGTGTGCGTGGAACTTCGTCGGCTCGGCCTGCAGGCCCCGGCGCTGCAGGATCTGGGCGAACTGCTGAAGCTTGAATCCGCACCGCTGCGCGAGTTTCTGGAGCGCATGGCCTACCTCGGGCAGTTCGTTAAAGTGGGCCGCTACCGCTACTACCTGCCTGCCGACATCGATGAACTTGCCCGCCTCGCCGGCACGCTGGCCGCGCAGTGCGACGACGGCCAGTTCACCGCCGCGCAGTATCGCGACCACGCACGCATCGGCCGCAACACGGCGATTGAAGTGCTGGAGTATTTTGACCGCGTGGGACTGACGCAGCGGCGGGGCCAGGTGAGGCGGCTGCGGCGAGGCTTGGGCTAAGCCGCCATCCTCGCGCTCGATTACGGCTTGCCGGTAAAACAGGCCTGCGCGACATACACCCGGTATTTCGCGGAACCGCTGCCGTAGGCGGTACGTCCGGTCGCGGAGACCGCCATGCTCCCCGTGATATTGCAGGTAGAGGTGCGCGATCCACCGTAAACCAAGGCCACTTTGAATACCGGCGCGGTGTAGCTAGTCACCGTCACGGTAGTCCCGCAAAGCGAAGAAGCCGACAGCGCCACGGTTTTTACGAGCCTGATGCGCGACGCCGAATCCAGCGTAAACACAAGCGCTGTCTGGCTGGAATTGCGCCTGAACGTGCCGGTGTAGGTGCGGCCTGGTACCCGCAGGCTGAAGGAGCCGCCCGGTTTGAGGTACAGGGTGAAGGCGTTATAGCTATACCCGTCAGTGCAAGACGACATCAGCAGGCGTGCGTCAAACGTGCCGGTCACGGTGCCGGTGATGGCGTGCGCGGGGCGTAGCCCAATCCACATGGATAGCACCGCAAACAAGCCCCAACGGCACCAGCAAGCACTGCGTGTAAAACGATTGGGTGTTGGCACCATTTTTCCTCCATGCGTGCGGGCTGTAGCCAAGCTCACTGTGCCGGAGCCTTTACCCCGGCTTCTTCACACTGAGCGAGTCGCCACCTTAATGCTGTAAAGAAGCCCTGTCGTGCGGAAAAACGCGGCTAAATAACCTGCATTTTTTTCTTCTCAAGAGGAGCTCGCGGCAACACTTCAGCATTAGCGACTGAAGTGCCCGTCATTGCACCCGGCACTATCTTTCGCATGAGGCGCACGACTATTGCCCTGCGCTTTACACGCTAAAACGCCCGCACTGTAGGCGTCTACTTTGCCCTGCGATTCCCGTTGCCTGCACGGGGCCGTCCGCTCAAGTTACCGCTCGCTATTTTTATTTTTCAACATGCAGGCGCGACATGGCTTTTCCTCATTCAAACTCCATTGTTCTTACCACCCCCCTATCTTCGCTGGCGGCATGCCGGCGCCTGCTGCTCTTGCTACCGATGGTCGCACTGGCTACCGGGTGCGCCACCATCACGGCCGATAAATCGCAGCCGCTCACCGTGCAAACCACCTGTAACGGCAAGGTCGTGAACGGCGCGACCTGCGAGATGGTGAACTCAAAAGGGGTGTTCGTGGTGCAGACACCAGGCTCAACCTCGGTGCGCAAATCCTTCGGTGCGATGACTATCAACTGCCGTCTGGAAGAGGCCCGCGGCAGTCTGAGCATCGATTCCTCCAGCAACGTGAATACCTGGGGCAATCTCATCGCCGGGGGCGTCGTTGGTGCGGTGGTAGATGCGGGAACCGGCGCGGGCTATGAGTACACGCCTTCGGTAGTAGTCGCCATGCAGGGCGAATGTCCCGAGGGCGGATAGCGGTGGCGATGCCGCGCTAACGGCCTCAGGCCTGTAGCCGCTGGGTCGCCATCCCCGCGTCATCCCCCACCGGCAACCACAACTCTTCCAAAAAAAATGCCGACAGGCTGGCACGCCCAGGCAGCTCGGCCTTGCGGTAGATGGCGCGGGCCTGTTCGCGCACGGTGCGTTCGCTGGTCTGCCGGGCGTCGGCGATCTCTTTGAGACTCAGGCCCTTGAGGAGCAGCAGGGCGATCTCGGCTTCTGCCGTCGTCAACGCCCAGCGCGTGAACTGCTGCTGGATGGCGGCGCCGAGACCGCGTAGCAGTTCGCGGGTGTCGGCACGCCAACGGGTCGCCTCTTCGCGGGCGCGATGCAGGTCGGTTTGGGTTTCGCGCAGTGCGCGGCGGGCGCCGAGCAGCGCGCGGCTCTGCCAGAGCGCGCCGGCGCTGGCCAGCAGCAGCACCATCCCTTCGGCCGACATGTGAGACCAGTCCCCGCCCTGCGCCTGATCGACGGCAAGGTCCCAGGCGATAAAGCCTGCGATGGTCAACAACAGCGCCAGCATCCCGCCCTGCCAAGGTTTATTGCCTGCGTCATCCGACATATGCACCTCTTATCAAACGCTTACGCGGGCTTCCCCGTCATCTGCCGGATTGTAGCCGCCGTCACCCAACCCGACAGTTTCGGTCACGGGGCAAACAATCCCCGTCGGTCACCGGCAACCGCCGCGGCCGCTTGAATCTAAAGGAGCACTGCACGATGAGCACCGAACAACGCCCGCCGCTGGTCCAGGTCTGGGACCCGTTGGTGAGAATCGGCCATTGGATTCTGGTGGTGGCTTTCTTCACCGCCTGGTTCACGGGCGAGGACGAAGGTCTGGTTCACGTCTACGCGGGCTACACGGTGGGAGCCGTGGTGGTGCTGCGCATCCTGTGGGGTTTCATCGGCAGCCGACACGCGCGCTTTGCAGATTTCGTCCGCGGACCGGGCGCGGTCTTCAGCTATGTCCGCAGCCTGTTTACGCGCACGCCACAGCACTTTCTGGGGCACAACCCGGCCGGCGGGCTGATGATTCTGCTGCTGCTGGGAAGCCTTGCTGCCACCACCTGGACAGGGCTCAAGCTTTATGCGGTGGAAGAGAACGCCGGGCCGCTGGCCAGTCTGGGCGCGGGCCCGGCGCTCAGCGTGGCGCCGGTGGTGCGCAATGCGGTGGCCGAAGAAGAAGCAGAAGACAACGAGCACTCGGCGTCAGCCGCGGGCGCTGAATCCGACGGCGAGGAATACTGGGAGGAACTGCATGAGTTGTTCGCCACTATCACGCTGTGGCTAGTGGGTATGCATGTGGCAGGCGTGCTGATCGGCTGCTGGCGCCATCGCGAGAACCTGATCCGCGCGATGGTGAGCGGCCTGAAACGACAGGCCTGAGCGCGCGAGCAGAGAAACTCGGGGGTGTCCGTAAATTTGTGTGCGAGGCATAACATGACCAAGAGGAACCGTTATGCCAAGCAGAAAGACCACGAAGGCGGCCGCGTTAGCGGCGTTGCCTGAGATCCCCAAAGAGCTGCTCGACCAGTTCGTGAAGGGACCGATGACGGCGGAGGCGGTGCAGGCCGCGTCCATGGCGTTCAAGAAGGCGCTGATAGAACGCGCCCTGGGGGCCGAGCTGTCGCATCATCTGGGCTATCCGCCGGGTGAATCTCGGCCCGAGGACAGCAGCAACCACCGCAACGGCGTGAGCGGGAAGACGGTGCTGACCGAGGATGGCCCGGTCCGCATCGAGGTCCCCCGCGACCGCGAAGGCAGCTTCGAGCCGCTGCTCATCCCCAAGCACGAGCGCCGGTTCACCGGCTTCGACGACAAGATCGTGGCGATGTA
>JALRCR010000273.1 GCA_023257255.1 Gammaproteobacteria bacterium
GGTTCGCGCGCTCCGCCGCCAGCTGCGACTGCTCGTCGCGTGACTGCGTCAACGCGGCCAGCTGAGCGGTCTGCTCGGTGGTAGACTCGGCGTACTGAGAACGCCAGTCGCGCACATAGACCAGGCTTGCAACTAAACCGTTCCGCTCGGGAAGAGTAGCGATTCTCAGGAAATTTTTAGGCGTCAGATAATCGTCGAGCTCGCCGCAGCTTGCCTCACACCCCTGCAGTACCCCAGGAGCGATCACCCCCCGAGCCACGATTACATCTGCGTCTCGTAAGGTAGTCGATGAACCTCTCAGAACCTTAAGTGCCGGCAGGCAATCCACCATTACCCAGTTCCAGCGTGCTTCGAAATTGCTCAAGAAGTCATCGAGCGTTGTACCGAACCGCTGCCCGACCTCGGCAAGGGCCAAATTGCGCCAAATTTTTCCAAGCGGAGCGATCTCAAGCAAGCTGCTTTCGGCGGGATTTGAAGCTAAATAAAACTTCTGAGTCGCGTTGCTGTCGCTCATGACCCCACAGTGAACGCTAACTTTTGCGCTTCCCTTCCAATCGAGCGCCAGTTCGCCGCAAAGCTCTTCGTCAGCCTCGATCACCACGAGCCTGTCGAGCGGTAGTTCGATGTATTTAGAGAGAGCCCCGTCCCTAGGCGCCCCGACCAGACACGCCCCGCTGGGCGGAAAGATCCCGCTGAGGAATGCCATCCATTCATTTAGTGACGTCAGGCCCATGTGCTGCTCGCCCTACCTGCCGCCTTACCCCAGTCCTCAGCCTGATTTTTTAGCCTCACGACGTGAGCGATGCGGGGCCGAAAAGCTGATTGGTGCAATTTAAAGTTCATTGGCGAATGCGCTTTGAAGTCAGTCAAGGCCCAGTACCACCAGGCTTCTTGCACGTATCGTGAGATAGCGCTGATCGTCCGATCCCTCATCCGCGGGTGACATCGCCACGGGAAACTTGAGCCTTATCTTCCAGATATCGCCTGCCGCGGAATATGCGGCCCGAAACTGGGTTTTAACTACAGCGGCTCGGCCATCACCGTAGTGCTCAAGCGGGAGGCTTGTATCGTTCATCCAGATCTCCATTTGTTCAAGCACGTGTGGCGCAATCGTGTCGACAACGTCAAGCATCAATTCGTACTGACCGGATGGCAGTGCGGGTATCAATACCGTGCTCTCCAGAGCAGGACCGGCCCATCGTCCATCTACCTCCGGATGAAACCAGTTTGAACCATTCACTTCGGACCGAAAATCGACGACCGAAAGCCGAGGTGAGCTGCTAGCTTCACTGGCTTTGAATTTAAGGAAAAAGTCTTCGAGTTCTTCTTGTGTCTGGTGCAATTGAAAGAGTAATTGGTCCCCTTCTGATTTAAGAGATTCAACTTGCGCAGAAAGCGTTGCGCTGATTTGCGATTGCTCGCCTTGTTGAGTCAGAAGTTCGGCTATCCGCCGCGCCTGCTCTTCGCTGGCTTTGGTCAACGCGGACAGCTGCGTGGTCTGCTCATCCCGCGTCTTTGTCAGCGCCGCAATCTGGTTCGCACGCTCCGACGCCAGCTGCGACTGCTCGTCGCGCCTTTGCGTCAGGGCTGCCAATTCAGCTTTCTGGCGGACGACGTGCCGGGCGTTCTCCACCAAATTTCGATATTCCGCCCATGCTTTGGGCCGGTCCGCAACTAAGGGTTCGCCCCCTGCCGTAATCGATGCCAGACTTTCCAGCTCTGCGACTAGCGATTTTATTTCCCTCGTTCTACCCAGACAGAGTTGGGCGAGAAGAAGTGACAACGCGGACGGCCCGGCAAGGAAGCTGGTTTCTGTTGCTTGGCCCGAAGGATGTTCGGGCGCAATGCCTAAAGCCTCAAGCAGCCCAACCGGATGTCTAATTGCGCCTGCCGCGCCGACCAGCGTTACGGACTCTGGGAATTTACAGGCGACTCGCACCATTTCTTCGCTTCGCGAAATCCATTCAGACAGCCAAATATCCAGATTTTCTGGCGCATTTTTCAAGTTTGCGAGGGCGTACTCTGGCGAGGAATAGACAAGGACGAACTTTGCACCAGGGATAACCTCGTGCCAGAATTCAAGAGCTGAAAGTAGATTTTGATCTGCCCACCCCCAGCAGTTCACCTGTTCATTTGCGGCGACAATCTCGCACGCGTGGCTGCGCCACCTGGTCAAGGCCTCTAAGCTTATGGGTGCGCTCTGGCGAGGAGGCTTGGCCTGTGTACCAATCAGCGTCGCGCTCAAATCAACCGGACTCAAATTGTCCCGTAGCGACGGTCTGGCGTCGGTCACGCCCGCCCGCGCAAGCAGGTGGGACACTTCCGCAACTCCGGCCTCACAATTTCCACTGACAATTAAAATCGGCATTTACGGCTCTGGACTGATTGCCATTGTTGGGGGGTCATTTAGCGTCAGGGCGATGCGCTGTCTTACCAGCAGAGTTCCGGGAAAAGAATTCCACCCACTGCGGCAAAATCCTGTCCTGCGTGTATTGCGCGCTGACCTGTCGGGACTGCTGCAGCAACATGTGCCTGCGCGGCTCGCTGTCCGTCGTTACGGCACGGTGAATAACCATCGCGGCGTCTTCCTGCGAGTAGGGACTGAAATACTCGGCAGCATTACCGAAGACCTCCCGGTGCACCGCGATATCTGACGCAACCACCACGCCTCCACTGGCCATCGCCTCGACCCCCGAATAGTCAAACCCCTCAGCCAAGCTTGGGCAGACCGTCACGCTCGCATGACGGTAGAGCACGCGAAGTTCTTCAGCCGGCACGTTGTTGAGGTAGAAAAGGTCACCTCGCTCTGCCCATGGTCTGAATGACTTTAACGTCGCCTTGTAATCCCAGCCGGCGTTTCCGACGACTACAAGCTTTAGCCCGGGCAAGCTGGTGTACTTCAGGCGCTCCCAGGCGCGCAGCAGCAGCGCGTGGTTCTTCCGCGGCTCAATGGTAGAAACCATCAAGATGAAATTAAGTTGAGGGGCACGTGGCCCGGATTCCAACTGAAGGCTCGTTGTATCTGTTGCGAACTCCTGCACCTCTGCCAGACGCGCGCGAATAATCTGGGACGCAAGCCGACGAGGCGAGTTTTCCTCGAAATATTCGGGAGAAACAATGTTGTGGATTACGCTGGTTCGCGGTTCGACGCCGGGGAATATCTTGAGCAAATCCGCTCTCGTGGCTTCCGATACACAGACAAACAAGCCTCCGGCATTTACGTTGTCCTGCAGCGAATAGAAATGTGAGGCCTGATGAAACGCCTTGTCATCGATGGTGTGCGGCATCAGGATTGGGACTGCATCGTGATATCGAACCACCAGCCGGGTACGGCGCGAAACTCTCGCCGGATATGGGGTCTCGGCGACAAAAAAATCGAACGAACTGGTATCGATGGTGGGATAGCCAGGTGTCTGAGAGTACCGCAGGCCCGAAAGCCCAGCCTTGTGAAACAGCTTTTTTGAGTTTCGAAGGACTTGAAAGCGGGCGCCCGTCACGGTTGCCTTGTCCTCCGGACGCAATGTTTTGCTGAAAAACGTTCGCCACACAAAATCGTCAAACAGCTCGCTCTGAAAAATTGTCGGCTTGATGCTGACCCCCGTGAGCGTACGCAAGCGCAGGGCAGAGAGGGCGAGCGCATCTTTCAGGTAGCGGTCAATGAATTCGTTGAATTGTTCGAACCATGAGCCGGACGGTGTCTTGTAAACCGAGACCACCATTCGCGACAGGCGGTTAACCTGCCGCGGTGTGGTCAGTCGGTTCGGTTTGCTGGAAAGCCCGGGCCGCAGACGTCTCGCACCGTGCTGGATAAGGCCTTCGAGCTCAAACTGCTCTGGTAGGGAA
>JALRCR010000274.1 GCA_023257255.1 Gammaproteobacteria bacterium
GGCGGCCATCAGCTGGGCATGCGCCTGCTTGAAACGCTGGCGCTGGCCGGGCTCGTTCATCCGCTCGGCGGCGAGGCGCGCGGCGCGCGCAGTCAGGCTTTTCTGAATCACCAGAATGTCCCGCACCTCGCGCCGCGACAGCTGGCGCAGCGCCGCACCGCGATGACGCGACAGTTCCACCAGGCCTTCAGCCGCGAGCTGCTTCAGCGCTTCGCGAATCGGCCCGCGGGAGAGCTTCAGCTCCTGCGTGAGATCCGCTTCCACCAGCCGCTGGCCGGGCACATAGCGCCCGGTCCGCACGCCGTCGCGCAGCGCCTCGGCCGCGCGGTCGGGCAGGCTGGTGTCCGGCGCGGTGACGGGCTTGGGCGGGGAACGTCGGCTGGCCACGGAGGTCCTCTTCGCTGGGTGAGCGCATAGCGTCGCGGATGCTGCACTGCGGCCGCAATGCGCGCCGCGCGGATTGTAGAACAATCCCGTAGGACTACGTTGACACTCGCGACGCGCCTCACTCACACTCGCCCGCGCCGCAAACCAGAGGTAAGCCCCATGCCCCGACTCTACGGTGACACCGACAAATTCGGCGAGCAGAACAACACCCCGGTGGTGGAGGCCTTCCACGGCGCCATCCGCGCGCTGGTGCGGCAGAAGCTCGCGGCCTCCGGCAAATCCTGGAACGACTTTGTCTTCGGCGACGCCGTCAGCGGCATCACGGCCGAGGACTTCCGCGCCATCGACCAGCGTCTGCTCGACTACGGCCACCGCTACGTGTGGTCGGCGCTGGTTTCGCAGCAGGAGCGCCCCGAGGCCTACACCGCCGCGCAGGGCGTAGGCGAAGACCTCGCGACCTTCAGTTTCGAACACCCCGAAGCGCCCACCGCGGCGCTTGATGCCAACGGCCTCGAACAGCGCGGCTGCGGCGACAACGTCGTGCGCTACGACGAAGACCTCGTCGGCACCGCGCGCTATGTGCGCTCCAGCGCCACCGTGCTCAGCTATCTGCAGAACGGCGTGCCACCCGGCACGATTGCGGTGATTGACGACTCCGGCGGCACCTTGACCGCGCCCATCCTCGAACAGTTCGCCGGCGTCATCTGCGCCGGCGGCACGGTGCGCTCGCACCTCGGCATCCTGACCCGCGAGTACGGCATTCCCTGCTTCATGAACTCGAAGATCTCCGGGATCCGCGAAGGCGACACCGTGCGGCTGGAATGCACCGCCACCGCCAAGACCGCGGACGCCTACCAGAAGGGCATTGAAATGACCGGGCGCATCTGGCGCGTCAGCAAGTGAAGGAGCACGGCATGACACTCACCTACGCGCAGCTGCTGGAGACCAACAACCTCATCCAGCAAAACACCGACGAGACCTACTGGCTGTGCCTGACGCGCACCGTGCAGGAGTCGAAGCTCTTCCCGGTGTCGCCGTACATGATTCTTTCCTACTTCATGTGCTTCTACCGCTACCCGGCGCTGCTCAGAAAAATCGAGCAGCATATGCGGGCGGAAGACATCGGCGACCGCGCGCGCAATATGGGCATCAAGATTCAGAACCCGTCGATGGGCTGGTGCCTGCCGTCGTTCTACCTGCTGGGCCGCGAGTACCTCATCACCATGGGCCTTATCCGCCCGCAGGACGCGGTGGAAGATGTCGTCTACGTGATGGACTTCTGGAAGCGGTATGAACTTGCCTGGTACCGCAACGACGGGCACCTGACCAACCGCGACTTCGGCCACCGCGCGCAGGTGCTGCCGGAGCGGCGCCTGCAGATTTTTCACGCCGATATGTACGACTGCGTAGACGGCGACCCGCTGCATACCGCTGCGCAGGCCTTCATGGCGGCGACCTCGCAGTACGGCTTTCTGGTGTCCTGCGAGTCGCGCATCGCGCTCCACAACCAGGGCCCGTACAAGCTGGACGACGAGCGCGAGATGATCGTGCGCGACTTCATGGATCTGGCCGAGGGCGACTACCCCTGGCTGGACGGCGTTGCCGCCGAGATGCCCTACAACAACCTCACCGTGCCGATGGCGGTGAAGGGCGTGCACTTCAACATCATCGACGACTGGGGTTCCTTCGAGTCGCAGCCGGAGTTCAAGTCCGAGCACGTGGTGGGCGTGGGCCTGTACACCTCGGACACCTTGTCTGAAGGCTATATCCCGGTCGGCATGGGCAGCCGCGAAGAACTGACCCGCACCTTCAACGAGCTGGCCGAAAAAGCGAAAGACGCCACCAACAAGCTGTGGAAGCGCATCGCCGGCTGGAGCCGGGACCAAATGATGGACGCCGGCGCCATCACCTATTTCAGCATCGTGAAAGATTTGGCCCACGTCGCCGGCTGCTACGAGATGGAAGACTGGATGCTCATCGACCAGCGCGCCGAACGCTTCCGGCCGCTGCTGAACGATGAGTACAGCAATATGTCGCTGTGGGAAATCCTGGGCCCGCTCAGCAACCCCTGCCAGCGCACCAACGAGTACCAGCTCTGCCAGCACGCCAATATCCCGGCGCGGATGTACTCGCTCATTCCCTACACCATCCTGAAGGACGGCGACTACACCGCAACGGTCGGCGACCTGCAGCCCGGCATCACCTACCTGCCGCCCAAGGAAGACCGCTACCGCACCACCCGCGGCGTGCTGCCGCTGGCGGACTACAACCGCCACGCGCAGGCGTTCACGCCCACGGTGTGCGACGACAACAACCGCTGGCTGTGCGAATCCTGGCTCAAATATCACCACGACACGCCGGCAGCCGAGGCGCTCTATCGCACCGAGCAGCAGCACTCGCGACTGCTGAAAGACCAGGGCGCGGGCCTGCGCCGGGCGGATGTCGAACGCCTGCGCGGCCAATAATTCTCGAAGGACAAGACCTCATGCAGATTGGAGCCCTGATTCGCCGTTCGGCGCTGTACTACGGCGATGCGCCCTGCCTTATCGAAGGCACGCGCGTGATGAGCTTTCGCGAATTCGACGCCGCCACCGACCGCCTCGGCAACGCGCTGCTCGCGCGCGGTCTGAACCCGGGCGACCGCGTCGGCGTGCTGTTTTCCAACAGCATCGAATGCCTCATCGCGTACTACGCGGTGGCCAAGGCAGGGCTGGTGCGGGTCGGGCTTAACACCCGCGAGACGCTGGACAACCACCAGTACAAGATTGAAGACAGCGGCGCACGGGCGGTCATCCACGCCGACATCGAAGGTGTCACGGCCGAGATCCTGATTGGCGAAGCGGAGCTGAACGCGCTCATCGCGAACGGCCCGGCCGGCGCCTGCGCCGTCGACCGCGCGCTGGACGCGCCGTATCGCCTCGGCTACACCGGCGGCACCACCGGCCGGCCCAAGGCCGTGACGCTGACCACCCGCGGCGAACTGGCCGAAATCTCCGCCTTCCTGATGGACCTCGTGCCCAACATCAAGGCCGGCGACACCTTTCTGCACGCCGCGCCCATCGCGCATGCTTCGGGCGCTTTCTTCCTGCCCAGCATTGCGCGTGGCGCCACCTCGCTGGTGATGACCAAGTTCGACGCAGGCGAGTTTCTGGAACTCGCCGAGCGCAGCAAGGCCAGCATGACCTTCCTCGTGCCCACCATGCTCGCGATGATTCTGGAACACCCGCAGTGCGCGAGCGCGAAGACCGCGCTCCACACCATCAGCTACGGTGCCTCACCCATTGCGCCGGCACTGCTGGAACGCGCGCAGGCCCGCTTCGGCAAGGTCTTCGCCCAGTGCTACGGCCAGGCCGAA
>JALRCR010000275.1 GCA_023257255.1 Gammaproteobacteria bacterium
GCATGACCCGTTCGTCCGATTACACCGCATTCCTCCGCCATCAGACCGGGCTTCTGATGGGTATGGGCGCCCGCCTCACGGCGGGCACGCTGGTAATGGCCACGGGTGTGGGCTGGCTGCTGAGCGGCGACACTGGTCTGAGCAGGGCCTTGTGGTGGTGGTTGGGTGCAATCGGCGGGCTGAGCGGCTTGCGCCTGCTGGCGGTGAGTCGCTATCTGGCGCTGGGGCACGACGCGGCGCGTGAATGGGCCGTGGTCTTCTGCCTCGGCACGCTGCTCACGGGCCTGATGTGGGGGACGAGCACCTGGTGGCTGGGGCGCGCGGCGTCCTACGAACACAATCTGATGCTGGTGCTGGTCGTCGTCGGCATTGCCACCGGGGCGGTGGTGGTGATGTCGCCTCTGCTCTGGCTATTGCGGGGCTTTCTGCTCCTGCTCATCCTGCCCATGGTGGCCGACTTCGTGCTGCGCGCCGACAGCGCCTACGGGCCGCTGGCGCCCATGGCGGCCCTCGGTGCCTTCCTGCTGCAGTCCATCGCCCAAAATTACCGCAGGGCCCTGTTTGAAGGCTGGACGCTGGCCAGCACCAACACAAAGTTGAACGCAGAACTGCAGGAATCCAACGAGGCCCTGCGCGCCAGCAACGCCCTGATGCAGGAAGAAATGGAAGGCCGCCAGCGGATGGAGGCCCGTTTCCGGCACGCCTTTGCGCAGTCCTCGATCGGCATGAGCTTTACCGATGGCACGGTGCTGAGCGAGGTGAACCTCGCGCTGGCGAACGTGCTGGGTTTCGCGCGCGAGGATCTCAACGGACGCACGATCAGCGGTTTGCTGAGCGTCGACCTCGACCCCTTGGAGCGGATGGCGGCGATGCGCGATCTGGCCGTCGGGATGATGCGCGAATATGCCTTCGATGCCGCCGACGGCCAGCGCCGCTGGCTCAACGTGTCCTTCGCCAGACTGGATGAAGATGGCGATCCGCAGGCCCAGATTGCCCAGTTCGTGGACGTCACGGGCGCCCGCGAAATGTCTTCCCGGTTGCTCTATCAGGCGCGGCACGACGAATTGACCGGGCTCTACAACCGGCGAGAGTTCGAGGAACGGCTGGAAGCTGCCCTGCAACGGGCACGCGATCAGGGTGTGCCGCACGCCGTGTGCTATTTCGATCTCGACCAGTTCAAAGTGGTCAACGACACCTGCGGGCATGCGGCCGGCGACCAACTGCTCCGCCAGATCGCCACCACGCTCGGCACCGTGGCGCGCAAGACCGACACCATCGCCCGCATGGGCGGCGACGAATTCGTGCTCTTGATGGAGTACTGCACCGTCGAGCAGGCACAGCGCACCGCGCAGGCGGTGCGTAAGGCGCTGGAGGACATCACCTTCAGCTGGGGCGAGAAGCGGTTCCGGGTCAGCGCCAGCATTGGCCTGGTGCCCGTCAGCAGCGGGCTGGAGAAAGTGGCCGACCTGCTGTCGGCGGCGGACGCCGCCTGCTTCGTGGCCAAGGAGCAGGGGCGCAACCGGGTCCATACCTACGGGCCCAGCGATCAGGAACTGGCGACCCGGCAGAGCGAAATGGCCTGGGTAGAGCGCATCAACCGGGCGATCGACGACGACCGGCTGGAGCTTTTCTACCAGCCGATCGAAGCCACCGTGCCCGGTGGCCACAAGTCGCGCCACATCGAACTGCTGCTGCGACTGCGCGAGGAAGACGGCCGGCTGGTGCCGCCCGGTGCGTTCCTGCCGCCGGCCGAGCGCTATCACATCATTACGCGCATCGACCGCTGGGTGGTCGAGCGCATCCTGCGCAGCTTCGAGGAAGAGCCGGCGCTGGCGGCGCATATTGATGTTTGCGGCATCAACCTCTCTGGCCAGTCGCTGACCAACGAGGAATTTTTTGAATTCCTGCGCGACGCAATGCGCCGACTGGGGCCGCGCGCATCACGCATTTGTTTTGAAATCACCGAAACGGCGGCGATCGCCAACATTGGCGCGGCCGAAAACTTCATCCGCGAACTGCGCGCCCTGGGCTGCAAGTTCTCGCTGGACGATTTTGGGAGCGGCCTGTCATCCTTCGGCTATCTGAAGCAACTCCCGGTCGACCACTTGAAGATTGATGGCGTGTTCATTCGCGACCTGCTGAGCGACCCGGTGGACTACGCGCTGGTGCGCGCGATCAACGAAGTCGGCAAGACGCTGGGTAAAACCACCATCGCCGAGTTCGTGGAGAACGACCAGATCCGCGCGAAACTGGCCGAACTGGGCGTCGACTGCGTGCAGGGTTACGGCGTGGGCCGGCCGCGCCCCTTGCGAGAAATTCTTGCCACAGCAGCGGACTGAGTCCGCAGCGCAGCCCGTGGAAACCCCTCATATTGCGGTGATTGGCGCCGGACTGGCCGGGCTGGCCTGCGCGCAACGCCTGCGCGCGGCCGGGCTCGCGGTGACCCTGTTCGACAAAGGCCGCCGCCCTGGCGGGCGGCTGGCCACCCGCCGGCTTGTCTGGCCGACGGGCGAGGCGCTGCTTGATCACGGCGCGCAGTATTTCACCGCGCGCACCCCGGCCTTTCTGGCGCTCTGCGGGCGGCTGCTTGAGGTCGGCGCGCTGCGGCCGTGGTCTGGCCGGGTGCTTGACCAGCGTGCGCCTGACCCCGGCCGTGCTGAGACCCGCTATCTCGGTCATCCCGGCATGAACGATCTGGCCCGCTATCTGGCGCAGGATCTGACGGTCCACTGCGAGGCCGAAGTCAGTGCGCTCGAGCGCAGGTCCACCGGCTGGGTGCTGCATTTCAAGGCGCAGGCCAGCCGCGAGGGCTTTGCCGCGGTCGCGGTCGCCCTGCCTGCTGAGCAGACCGCTGGACTGCTGACCGACATCGCGCCGGCCCTCGCCGCCAGCGCCGCCGCCGCGCTGACCGCGCCGTGCTGGGCCGGCTTGTTTGCATTCGCGCCGGAGGCCGCGTGGCCCGACTGGCAGGGGCTGCGGCCGGCGGCGGGCGCGGCGCTCGGCTGGCTCGCCCGCGCGCGCGATGGCGCAGCGCTGGTGGTGCACGCTTCGCCCGAGTGGTCTCGGGCCCATCTGGAAGACCCACCGGCGGTAGTCGAAGCGGCATTACTGGCAGAACTCTCCCACTACTGTCCGGGACTCGGCCCGCCGCTGGCGGCAAGCGTGCATCGCTGGCGCTACGCGCTGGTCGAGCAGGCCGCTGGCACCCCCTGTGAATTTGACCCCGCGCTGGGCTTGGGCGTTTGCGGCGATTGGCGGCTGGGCCCCCGCGTCGAATGGGCCTGGACCGCAGGCGACGCCCTTGGCCAGCAGTTGAGCGCCGCGTTTAGTCATCCGCATTAGCCCCGGGTCGGCCGCGATGGGGGCGAAGGTGCCGGGGGGCGCATCGCGGCGCACGCGCCGCTCCTACAGGGGCGCTCGTGCGTGTCGAACGGCATTCGGGGGAGGGGTTTCCTGCCTCGCCTGAGGCTGTCGCGGACTTGCCGCTGGCGTCGCGGCGTTGCCGCTCCCACGGCGGATTCACTGCTGACCTCCGACAGGGGCGCTCGTGCGTGTCGAACGGCATTCGGGGGAGGGGCTTCCTGCCCCGACTGAGGCTGTCGCGGACTTGCCGCTGGCGTCGCGGCGTTGCCGCTCCCACGGCGGATTCACTGCTGACCTCCGACAGGGGCGCTCGTGCGTGTCGAACGGCATTCGGGGGAGGGGTTTCCTGCCTCGCCTGAGGCTGTCGCGGACTTGCC
>JALRCR010000276.1 GCA_023257255.1 Gammaproteobacteria bacterium
GCAATGCCTTGACCTGTCACTTCCAACTCGCGCCGGGCGCCAGGGTGACCACGCTGCGCGCCGCGCTGCGTGAAATCGCCGGTAACAGCGACAGCACGCCGCAGCGTCTGGAACGCCTGTACCTGGACAGCTTCGACCGGCGACTGGCCGCTGCCGGCTGGATGATGGAAGCCGATCGCAGCGACGCCGGCAGCACGAATCTGCGGCTGCGCCCGTGCCGGGCGGAAAGCGACGAACCCCTTCTCTGTGACCCGCCGCTGCCGCGCACGGCGGCCGACTGCTCGCGCCCGCGTCTGCGCGCGCGGCTCGAGCGCCTGCTAGAGGGTCGCGCGCTGCTGGTGGAATCCATCGGCATGCTGCGCATCGAAGCGTTTCAGTGTCTGGATGCGCACGGCAAGCTGGTCGCCATCCTAAGGCTGGAACAGCCGGCGGCGGCGAAGCGCGCGGCGGTGCTCCGCGTGCACGCGATTACCGGGTTTGAAGCGGCGACGCGACGGATCACAAGGCAACTGCGCGCGAGCGGTCTGCTCCGCCCCTTGCGGGTAGATTGCGCCGTGCCGCTGGGCCTGAGCCCGCCTACCTACGCGGCCAAACCGGTGGTTCGCCTGCGCCCAGGCAACCGCGCCGCACGGGCACTGGCCCATCTGCTGCTGGCCTACACGGCAACGCTGCGCGCCAACGAACCCGGCATCCTCAATGACTGGGACAGCGAGTTTCTGCACGATTACCGGGTCGCCTTGCGCAGCATCCGGTCCTGGCTGGGCGAGCTTAAATCCTGCATCGAGCCGGTGGCCCGGCGCGAGGTCAAGGCGAGTCTGGCGCACCTCAACCGGATGACCGGGGCGTTGCGCGATCTGGACGTGCTCTGCGCGCGCCTGCCGGACTATGTGAGCGATAGCGACGGGTCGGCGGCTCACCGGCTCGCAGTCCGGGCCAAAGCCGCCCGCGCCGATGCCCGTGCGGACCTCGTCGACTACCTGCAGAGCGCGAGCTATGTCGCCGCCATGGCCCGCTGGTCAGACTTCCTGAGCGCACTGACCAAAGGGCAGCACGCCGGCCGCCGGGGCCGTGAGCGGGTGGATGGGGTGCTGGGCCGCGCGCTGGCCCGACGGCGCGCCAGCATTCTTGCCTTCGACGCCGACAAAGCGCGGGAAGACGCCACGGTGATGCACGAACTGCGCAAGGAATGCAAAAAGCTGCGCTACCTGCTGGAGGGATTTCAGTCCCTGTTTGAGCCCGCCGCCCGCGAGCGCGCGGTACTGGAACTCAAAACCCTGCAGAGCGCGACCGGCGAAATTCAGGACCTGCACGTCCATCTTGGCCTGCTCACACAACTGGCGCAGACCGTCCGGGATGGCGATGATGAGCCGGCGGCACTGGACGCCTTGCTGCAGCAACTCCGCGCGCGGCTGCGGACGCTGGAACAAGCCCAGCTCGCCCGGGTCACCACCGCGCTGGCGCGCTTCGGCAGCCGGCGAGTGCAGCGGATTTTTGACCGATTGCAGGAGAAAGCGGCGTGAAAGTATTCGCCACGTATAACGTCAAGGGCGGGGTTGGCAAAACCGCCGCCACGGTCAATCTGAGCTATCTGGCCAGCCGCGCCGGCTATCGCTGCGTGGTCTGGGACCTCGATCCGCAGGGAGCGGCCGGCTTCTACTTCCGCATCGAACCGGAGACCACCACCGACCCGGCGGCGTTTCTGGAAAAAAAGCGCGGGCTCAAGGCCGCCGTCCGCGGCACCAATTACCCCGGACTCGACCTTATACCGGCCGATCTGGGGCATCGGAACCTCGACATCGCGCTGGCCGAGTTTCGCAAGCCGGGCAGCCGGCTGGGCAAGATGCTGGACGCGCTGGCCGACGATTACGACCTCGCCTTCGTTGACTGCGCGCCGCATCTGTCGCTGGTCTCGGAAAACATTTTCGAAATGGCCGACCACCTGCTGGTGCCGGTCATTCCTACCCCGCTGTCGGTCCGGGCCTACGCCCAGCTGCGGGAGTTCTGCGGTGCGCACGGCCTCGACCGCGACAAACTGCTGCCGTTCTTTTCGATGGTCGACCGTCGGCGCCAGCTGCATTGCGAGCTCATCACCAGCTTTGCCGCCGAGCACCCGGAAGTGCTGCGCAGCTTCATCCCCTACACCAGTCAGGTCGAGAAAATGGGCGAGCAGCGGGCACCGGTCCAGACCTTCGCCCCCGGCAGCCCCGGCGCGCGCGCCTTTCAGGCGCTGTGGCGGGCCTTGTGCGCGCGGGTCGGGCTGGACGACGGCCTGCCGGCAGCGGATGAGGCCTGATCCGGCCGAACTGGTCGCCGCGCTGAAGGGCTGGGGGCTTGAGCTCGGCTTTCAGCAAATCGGCGTGACCGGGCTCGAACTCGGCGCCGACGCCAGCCGGCTCAAGGACTGGTTGGCCCGGCAGTATCACGGCGAGATGCACTGGCTCACCGCCCACGGCGAGAAACGCTACACGCCCGACGCGCTGGTGCCGGGCACGCTGTCGGTGATTTGCGCGCGCTGCGACTACCTGCCGGAATCGATGGACGAAATGCAGGCCCAGCTCGAAAACCCGCGCGGCGCCTATATCTCGCGCTATGCGCTGGGCCGCGACTATCACAAGACCCTGCGCGGACGGCTGCGCACGCTGGCGCGCCGGCTGGAAGCGGCCATTGGCCCGTTCGGCCACCGCGTGTTCAGCGACAGCGCGCCGGTGCTGGAAAAGCCACTGGCGCGCAACGCCGGCCTCGGCTGGATTGGCAAACACACCAATCTCATCAACCGGCACGACGGCTCGTGGTTTTTTCTCGGCGAGATTTATACCGACCTGGCGCTGCCCGCCGACCCGCCGCAGGCGGCCGACCATTGCGGCAGCTGCCAGCGCTGTATCGACATCTGCCCCACGGCGGCCATCGTTGCGCCCTACGTGCTGGATGCCCGACGCTGCATCAGCTACCTGACGATCGAGCTGAAAGGCGCGATCCCAAGCGAACTGCGACCGCTGATCGGGAACCGGATCTACGGCTGCGACGACTGCCAGCTCTGCTGTCCCTGGAATCGCTACGCTAAACGCAGCGCCCTGCCCGACTTTGACCCCCGCCACGGGCTGGACCGCGCAAGCCTGCTCACGCTTTTCGCGTGGACCGCGAACGAATTTGCGGCACGGACCGAAGGCTCGGCAATGCGTCGGGTGAGCTTTGAACAATGGCAGCGGAATCTGGCCGTCGCGCTGGGCAATGCCCCGCCGGATGCCGCCATCATCAACGCCCTTGAGGCGCAGCGGCCTCAGGCGTCCCCCCTGGTGCAGGAACACATCGACTGGGCGCTTGCGCGGCTCCGCGCAGCGGCTTGAAGCAGGCTAACCCGGGACTTTCGGCGGCTTGTCGGTCGGGGGCGGCGGCACCGGGAGTTTTTCGAGCCATCCGCGCAGGCGCTTCGCGAGTTCGGCTTCGGCGCCGCCAAACTGCCGCGTGGCGGCATCGAGTTCCACCAGCCGATGGGGCGGGGCTTTCGCCTCGCGCGGGGCCGCGGCGCGGCGCGCGGCTTCCCGGCGCGCAACCGGATCAAGACTCGCCACAAACTCGATGCTCGGCACCTTGAGCGCCGCGAGCTTGCCGGGCCAGCGCCCGATGGTGGCGAAGGCACGAATCTCGGCCGGCAGGCCGTCGGCGTAGCAGGCCAGCACGCGGGCGGCGTTGTCGTCCTGCGCCACC
>JALRCR010000277.1 GCA_023257255.1 Gammaproteobacteria bacterium
GGTATTGATCTGGCTGCCCGCGGCCAAGGCAATGCCGCCGGTGGCGACCGTACCGTCACTGGCGCTAGCCGACTGCAGTTCAACCACGCCACCGCGTCCGTCGCGGGCGGTGGCGTTGGCCAGCACGCGCGCGCTGGCCGTCAGTGTGATCTCGTCGGCCGCCGCTAGCCGCACGCGACCGCCTTCGCTACCGCGGGCGTCGAGCAAGCCGGCGAGGTTCAGGCTACCGGCGTCGGCACTGATCTCGATGCCACGCGCTTTGAGCACGGTCCCGGCGGCAATGTCCACCGCCCCGTTACGCACCCGCGCCTGCAGGCGCTCGGTAAAGCCTTCGGCGCTGAAACTTTCCAGCAGATCGCCCAGCGCGTCGGGCGCGGACAGCGTCGCGACGTCGAGACGCAGCTGCCCCTGTCGCGCGCCAGCCACCGCCGCCGCGCGTACGCCGCTGACGGGGAACGTCACCTGACCTTGCCCGGCGAGCAGCGCGAGCGTGCCCGCATCGCCGCCGACAAGGCCGCCGCTCAAATCGACTTCCGCGCCCTGAAAAGCGCGAATATCGCCCTGCTCGGCGCTGAGTTCGATGCTGCCGCCGGGCGCCGCTGCCAAGGTTGATCCAAACGCAAGCGAGCGTCCGGAGGCGTCAAGCCGCGCCCCATTCAGCAGGCGCACATCGCCACCAGTGCCCGTCGCGGTCAGCGTGATCCGTCCCGCCGGGGTGGCCAACTCACTGCCGATATCGATGGACGCGCCGCGCAGCGACAGACTCGCTCCGATCGCATCCAGCACGGCCAGCGCGGGTCTGCGCGCAGGACGCGTGACCGCCAGCGCGCCGCTCGCCTCGAGTGTGAGCTTGGCGGCGCCTTCCGGCGCGATCCGACCGGTGGCAATCGTCAGGTCACCGTCGACCGCGAGCGTGCTGTTGCCGGCGCCGCTGAACGTGCGGGCGGCCTGCAACTGCGTATTGCCGAACCCGCTGATTTGAAAGCTGCTGCCCTCGCCCGCCAGGCTTGCTTCACCGCCCGCCAGCAGCAGCGTGCCGTTGCCCGCCACCGCAGCGCCCGGCGCCAGATAATCACCGCCCGAGGTGTTCGCGAGGCGTAACACATCGGCGCTCAGCGCGGCGCGCTTGCCGGCATTCTCGTAACCGTAGAGACCGGGCGTGTCGAGGCTCAAGGCCTCAACCCGCAGGTTGACGGACCCGTAGACGTCGATGCCGCGACGAGCGCTCAGCGCAAGTTCATCGAGCCCCAGAGACTGCAGGCGAGCCAGCGGCAACACCAGGCCATCGACTGCCCCGGCAGGTGTGCCGAGGTTGATCCGGGAGGCGCCCAAGGTCAGCGTGCCGCGCAGGTTCAGCTTGCCATCCAGCAGGGTGTCGAGGCTGGCGTCGAGCAGCGTGGCGCCGGTGGCCGACAGATTTGATCCGGCAGCGAGTTCGAGCCGGCCGGACAGCGCGGTTTCGCTCAGCCGCTGAAAGCCGATCGGCGCGCCGCTGGACACCCGCAACAGCGCGCCATCGCCCGCCACGGGCGGCGCAATCTGATTGCCGTCGGCGTCCAATGTCTCCAGTTGCCCCACCGTCAGCACGCCCTGCGAGGTCGTCCCGCCAAGCGTCCCGGCCAGCGTGGCACCGCGCGCCAGGCTCACCGTGTCGGTGGCGGCCAGGATCAGATCCGAGCCGCGCAGCGTTGCGCCCGATCTCACGTCGATGCGGGTGGCAGAGACGGTCAGCTGCCGCGCGTCGCGACCGCCTTCGGTGGTACCGCCCAAGATAAGCGTCGGCGCCTTGAGCGCGCTGAGTTCATCGGCGTCCAGCAACAGCGTGCCCGGCGTGCGCGTGGCGGTCGCCAGCGAGGGCACCACGGCCAGATTGGTGCCGGCAATTTCGGCCCGCGCCCCGCGCCCGTCGCGGCCCGGCGTGGCCAGGAAACCGCCGCCCAGACGCAGTGATGCGGTAGGCGTCATTTGCAGCGTGCCGGCGTCCTGCGGGCGCGTCTGGTCGCCCAGCCCCTCGAAGCTGCTGGCGAAATGCCGGCTAAAGCTGCCCAGCGCGGCAAGCGCGTCGGCATCGCGGATCAAAAAACCGCCGGTGCGTGCGTCGTCCTCGAGGCCCAGCGCAGATCCGCGGCGGCCCGATACCACCACCCCCTGCCCGGACAAACTGAGCGCGGTGCCGGTGGCGAGATCGGTGTAACCGCTTTGCGGCGTGACCAGATAGGCGCCCGGCAGCAGCGCAAAGTGCGCCGGGAGCAGCGCGTAACGGCCGGCCGGCAGGTCGCCAGCAGCGGCGTCGAGGGTGATCGTTTCGCCCGGTTGCAGCCCGAAGCCGGCCTGCTCCTGCGGGTCGAACGGCGCGTAGGCGCTACCGAATCCGGGGAGAATCGCAAAGCTGCTGCTGGTGTTCAGCGGGTCACTGCTGCCCTTCAGGCCGGGCTCGAATTCGTAGGCCATCAGGTCGCCGCTGCCGCGCTGATCAATCACTGCGCCAGCCCGGAAATTGACCGACTCACCGGACAGACGCACCCGCCCCGCCGGGAAGACGTCGGCGTCCCGGCTGCTCTGCGGCGAAAAGACCAACCTGGGAAACGGCGTGGCGGCCGAATCGAGTTGATAGATCCAGTCCTTGCCAAGTTCGATCCGGCCGAACAGCGCCGTGGCGTCGGTCAATGAGGTCGAACTCATGCTGCCGGGCATCAGGTCAAGTCGCTTGCCGGCATTGAGATCCAGCAGCCCGAGCGGCGCGCGCAGCACGCCAGCCTGATGAATGTAGGGCGCATTGAGCGTTAACTCGCCGCCGACCGACAGCACGCTGGCCGAGGTCTCGGCGCCCGGCAGGAAGCTCAACCGACCAGCCGGATTACCCGTGACGTTCAGCGCGTAGTGACTGAGGGTGGCGGGATAGGTCTGGGCCGCGGTAAACGCGAGGTCGCCATTGCTGCTCAGGCTGCCTGAGCCGAAGGTCGCGAGCTGCGGTTCGTTGATGACCTGTACGCCGCGCAGCCGCAGGTCGCCGGCGCTGTTAAATGCAGCGCTGGCCCATTTATTGAGCTGCCAGTGCCCGATGAAGTCGATGAAATCCGCGCGCGCGGCGAGGCGTGCCGTGCCCGTGCTCAACGTGCCGAGTGCCTGGGAGGGACTGGTGAAATTATCCGGATTGCCCAGTGCCAGATAGGGCGCCGCAATGCGGGCGGTGCCAGTCACGCCTTCAATACTGCTAGCGAGCAAGTTGAGGCGGCGGGGTGCCTCGAGCGCCACGCCATCCCCCAGCCGAATCACGCCGGGCACGCCCAGCACGGCACGCACATAGTTCCGTGAGATCAGCGTGATGTCGCCGAAGTCGCCCGACTCGAGCGTGGCCTCGTCGGTCAGCCCGAGACCGTTCAGCGTGCCGGGCACCGCCATGCCGGGCCGGAGATCCTGCGGCACGGCGGGCGCGTTGAGGCGCGCCACGCTTAGCACCCGTGGCCCAATGGGCAGGTTGAGCGTCGCAGTCGACCGGCCGGGGTCATCCCCGCGCGAGAGCGCATCCATGCTGAGCGTGAGGCTGCCCGCGCGACCGCCGGCGGCGGCTGGCGTGCCGGGGCGGCCTCTTCGAGGGCAGTCTTGACGGATTCCTTGATGCGGGTACCCGGCGGGCCGATGACGAAGAGGTTGAAGCCCGGCTTCGCGACGCGGGTGCCGAAATGAATTGCCT
>JALRCR010000278.1 GCA_023257255.1 Gammaproteobacteria bacterium
AGGACGGCAGCTACCTGCTCGAAGTGCCCTATAGCCAGCCGCAGGAACTGGTGATGGATGTCTTGCGCTACGGCGCTGACGTTGAAGTACTCGAGCCGGCGAGCCTGCGCGAACAGGTCCGTTCCGCGCTCACCCAGGCCGCCGCGCGCTACGCCTAGGCCGGCGGTTTGGTGGGCTCAGCTCCTGAGCCCCGCCCGCCGCACACTGGGCACCTTCACCGGTCGTGCCCCGTCGCGGGCGCGACCTTCAACAGGAGGTTGCCATGTCAGTCATCACGGACACCCTGGACGGCGTCACGCTGTCCGTTCCTCGGTTCTGGGCCAATCTGGTCATGTTTCCCTT
Source organism: Gammaproteobacteria bacterium (assembly GCA_023257255.1). Lineage (GTDB taxonomy): Bacteria > Pseudomonadota > Gammaproteobacteria. Next base: position 343 of record JALRCR010000278.1, read on the forward strand.
GCTCGCCGGCGCCGACGAAGCACCAGACTATCTGGTGCTGGACGAGGCCCTGCGGCGGCAAACCGCACGGGTCACCGAAATCTCCGAAGGCGGCAGCGTGCCGGAGCTTGCCTTCGAGAACGACAACGACCTGTCGGTGCTGTTGCTGGACGGCGAAGAACTCGTCGGCGCGCGCCAGAACCGCGTGCTGAACAGCACCGTGCTGGTGGGTGGCAAGCGCAAGCTAAACATTCCCGTGTCCTGCGTGGAGCACGGTCGCTGGCGCTACAACTCGTCTGAGTTTGCCAGCGCCGACCGCGCGCTGTTTGCGAAGGCACGGGCCAAGAAAATGCAGCGCGTGTCCGAATCGCTGCGCGAAAGCGGCAGCTACCGCTCCGATCAGGGCGAAGTGTGGGACGACATCGCCGAGAAGTCGGCGGCGTTTCACACCCTCTCCCCGACCGCCGCAATGGGCGATGTGTTCGAACAGGAGCGCCCGCGACTCGAGACCTTCGTCGCGGCCCTGACGCCGGTCGCGACCCAGCGCGGCGCCTTGTTCGCCATCGACGGCCAACTGGTCGGGATGGAGCTCTTCGACTGCCCGCAGACCTTTGCCCACTACCTGCCGAAGCTGGTGCGCAGCTACGCGATGGATGCGGTGGAAACCCGCGCCCCGCAAGCGCTGCTCCCTGAGGCCGCGGTGGCGCTGGCGTTTCTGCGCGAAGCGGGGCAGTCGACCGTAGAAGCCTTTGCGGCGGTGGGCGAGGGCGAGGACCTGCGCCTCGATGGCGCCGCGCTGGTCGGCAGTGCGCTGGTGCATCAGGGCCGGGTGGTACATCTGGCCGCATTCCGGGCCGACGCCCGGCGTGGCCCGCGCACCCAGCGCAGTGCGCTTCGTCGGCGGCTTAATCCGCCGGCCGGCGACGCGCGGGAGATCCTGTAGCCCTCGCCGCTGCGCCGACCGGGCCCGCCGTACGGCCCGGCCTGCGCCCGATCAAGCCACCGCTGGCCGCCGCAGGCTAGAAGGGATCCTCGGCAATTCGCCGGTGCGCGTGTGGGGGGTCCCGATGCCAGTCTGTCGCCGGCCGCGGTTTGCGGCGTTCGCGCTTTGTCTGCTCATGGGGGGGCTGCCCGCCAGTGCCGCGCCGGTCCCGCCGGACTTCGACGTCGTGGCCGCCATTGCGGCAGCCAGCACGCCGGCCGACCAGATCCGCATTGCCGATTATTACGAGGCCGAGGTGGCGCGGCTCACGCAGCAGGTCGCGCTGCATCGGCACATGCAGAAGGCCTACAGCTCGCTTACCCATGCGCGCCACAAGGATGCGCGGATGCGCGCCCACTGCAAGGGCTTGCTCGCGACTTACGAGCAGGCATTGAAGCTCAATCAGGCCATGGCCAAGAGTCACCGGGCGCTGGCGGCCGCGCCGGCGCCTTAGCGCGTACACAGAGACTCACGGGTTTCGCGCTTGCGGCGCTGCGTCTACAATCGCCGGCCTCCTAAGCCGGCTCAATTTCCATGGAACTGACTTCCGTCTATCAGCGCATCAAGGACCTGACCACCCGCTACGAATCCCTACGGGGGTATCTTTGACTTCGATAACAAGGCCGAACGCCTGATCGAAGTCCAGCGGGAACTCGAAGTCCCCGACGTCTGGAACAACCCCGAGCGCGCGCAGGCGCTGGGCAAGGAACGGGTCGCGCTGGATCGCACCGTCTCACACCTGCGCCGCATCGGATCGCAGCTGGGCGACGCGCCCGAGCTGCTGGAACTGGCCGACGCCGAAGGCGATGAAGCGGCCAGCGAGTCGGTGGTAGCGGATCTCGACGAGGCCGAAACCGCGCTGGCGGCGCTCGAATTCCAGCGCATGTTCAGCGGTGAGATGGACGGCGCCTCGGCCTTCATGGACATCCAGGCCGGATCCGGCGGCACCGAGGCGCAGGACTGGGCTGAGATGCTCTTACGCATGTACCTGCGTTGGGGCGAAGCCAAAGGCTTCAATCCGGAACTCATCGAATGTTCGGCGGGTGAAGTCGCCGGCATCAAAAGCGCCACCGTGCAGTTCACCGGCGAATACGCCTTTGGCCTGCTGCGCACCGAAACCGGCGTGCATCGGCTGGTGCGCAAATCGCCCTTCGACTCGGGCAACCGTCGCCACACCTCGTTTGCGGCGGTGTTTGTGTCGCCGGAAATCGACGACGACATCGCCATCGACATCAACCCGGCGGACCTGCGCATCGACACCTATCGCGCCAGCGGCGCCGGCGGTCAGCACGTCAACAAGACCGACTCGGCGGTGCGTATCACGCACATTCCGACCAATACCGTGGTCCAGTGCCAGAACGAACGTTCACAGCACAAGAACCGCGACCGCGCCATGAAACTCCTGCGCGCCAAGATGTACGAACAGGAAATGATGAAGCGCAACGAGCAGCGGCAGGCGCAGGAAGATGCCAAGACCGACATCGCCTGGGGGCACCAGATCCGCTCCTACGTGCTCGACCAGTCGCGCATCAAAGATTTGCGTACCAACGTCGAGGTCGGCAATACCACGGCGGTGCTCGATGGCGATCTCGACCAGTTTCTCGAGGCCTCGCTGAAGGCGGGGGTGTGACGTGAGCGACACCGACGACAACAAGCTGATTGCCGAGCGGCGCCAGAAGCTGGCCGCCTTGCGCGCGGGGGCAGAGCCCGCGTTTCCCAACGATTTTCGTCGTGACTCGCTCGCGGCCGAGTTGCATCTCGGTTTCGATGGTATGGAGGTCGCTGCACTCGAGGCGCAGGCCGTGCGGGTGCGCGTCGCCGGACGCATGATGTTGCGTCGTATCATGGGCAAGGCGAGCTTCGTCAAAGTTCAGGATTCCTCCGGGCAGATCCAGCTCTTTTTGCAGCGTGAGGCGCTCGGCGAGAGCTACGAGGCTTTCAAGGCTTGGGACATCGGCGATATCGTGGGCGCCGAGGGCACGCTGTTCCACACCAAGACCGGTGAGCTGTCGGTGCGCGTCGACGCGCTGCGGTTGCTGGTGAAGTCGCTGCGCCCGCTGCCCGACAAGTGGCACGGGCTCGCCGACACCGAGGCGCGTTATCGTCAGCGCTACGTCGATCTCATCATGAACGAGGAGAGCCGCGCGATCTTCCGTAAACGCACGCGCCTCATTCGCTATCTGCGCGACATGCTCGATGCACTCGGCTTCATGGAGGTCGAGACGCCGATGATGCAGGCGATTCCGGGGGGCGCCACGGCGCGACCCTTCGTGACGCATCACAACGCGCTCGACATCGACATGTATCTGCGCATCGCGCCCGAACTTTATCTGAAGTGCCTCACGGTCGGCGGCT
>JALRCR010000279.1 GCA_023257255.1 Gammaproteobacteria bacterium
GACTTCATCGCTCGTCCCGACCGCCTGCTGACGCCGCTGAAGCGAGTCGGGCCGCGCGGCGCCGGGCGTTTTGTGGAGGTCGATTGGGACGATGCGCTGGACGACATCGCGGAGCGCATCGAGGCGCTGACCGGTGAGCACGGCAAGCGCAGCCTCGCCTACAGCTACGGCACCTTCCGCGGCGGCGACTGGGGCATCGGCGAGCGCTTCATGAACCGCTTCGGCAGCCCCAACAGCTGCGGTCAGGACAAGATCTGCTACGGCCCCATCACGCTGGCCGAAGCCCTGACCTACGGCATGGGCCCCACCGTCTTCACCCCGCCGGTGGCGGGCGTCACCCGCTGCATCGTGGTGTGGGGCATGCGCCCTGCCGCCTCGGCGCCGCTGCTGTGGCGGGCGATCGGCGAGGCGCGTCGGGCGGGCGCCAGGCTCATCGTGATCGATCCCCAGCACACCCGCGAAGTCGCGCAGGCCGACGTCTGGCTGCGCCCGCTGCCGGGCCGCGATCTGGCGCTGGGGCTCGCGCTGTTGAAACTGGTGATCGAACACGGCTGGATCGACCGCGACTTCATCGCGGCCCACACGCTGGGCTTTGCTGAACTCAGCGCACAGCTCGCCGGCCACACGCTCGCCAATCTGGCAGCGGACTGTGGCGTCGAGGAAGCCGGGCTGCGCGCTGCCGCGGCGCTGATTGGCGGAGAAGGCCCCACGCTGATCCACGCCGGTAACGGCCTGTGTCAGGGCGGGCGCCCGGCGCTGCAGATCGGCCGCGCGGTGGCCTGTCTGGTCGCTGTCACCGGCAATCTGGGTCGCGCCGGTGCGCATCAGCTGGGCGGTCCACCACGGGATCTGCGGGCCAACGGCACGATGCTGGATGCCGGGCTGCTGCCGCCGGCCGCGCGCGCAGAGCGCCTCGGCAGTGCCGACCTCGCCTGGCCAGGCGCCGGCTATGCGGCGCTGGACGAGGCGATGGCGCGGGTGTGGTACGGCCAGCGCGACATTCTCAGCTGGACCGCCACCGCGCATGAGCCGGCGCTGTGGCGCGCCATCGAACACGGCCTGCCCTACCCGGTGAAGGCGCTGATCGTGCAGCACCACAACCCGCTGGGCGCCAACCCGGACGCCGCGCGGGTCGCCCGCGCCCTGCAGCACGAGCGTCTGGAACTGCTGGTGGTGCACGACCTGTTCATGACCGCTACCGCGCGCCTCGCCGACTATGTGCTGCCGGCCGCGCACTGGCTGGAGAAGCCGTACTACTCCTACGGCATCGCGTTCATGGGCGCTTTTGGCGACTACGTCGGCGCCGGGCACGCGACGGTGCCGCCGGCCGGCGAGGCGCGTAACGACTATGAGCTGTTCCGCGATCTGGGACGGCGGCTGGGACAGGCCGCCGACTGGCCGGCGACGGCGGCGGATTTCTACGCCCAGTGCGCGGCGCCGACCGGGCGTCGTTTTGAATCTCTCGCGAGCGCGCCCGGCGGGCTCCACTTCGGCGCCGCGGCGCGCCATCCGGCTCACGCAGACGAGGCGCCGCCACCCATCGGCGTCTACGGCACGCCGAGCGGCAAGGTGGAACTTGCCTCCAGTCTGCTCGCCGACTGGGGCCAGCCGGCCGTGCCCGATCTGCTGCACCCAGCGCTGGATGCGGCCGCGGGCGACTGGCCGCTGATCCTGACCACCGGCGGCCGACGCATCGATGGCTTTCACCAGAACGCACAACACCTGCCGCGTTATCGCCGCCACCATCCGGATCCGCTGGCGCTGATTCACCCCGCGACAGCGGCCGCGCTGGGCATCGCCGACGGCAGCTGGGTGGAGATCGCAACCCCGCTGGGCGCGGTGCGCCAGCGCGCGCGAGTGAGCGACACCGTGCTGCCGCGGGTGGTCGAGGCGGATCGCTGGTGGTACCCCGAAGGTACCGGCGATGAGTCCGACCCCTACGGCGTGCTGGCCACCAACATCAACGTCTGCACCAGCGACGCGCCGGCAGACTGCGACCCGGTGCTCGGCACCTGGCTGATGCGCGGCCTGCCCTGCAGCGTGCGCGTCTGCTAGCGTCGCGGCGCCCTCACACATTGGCAATCGCGAAGGCGCGCGCTTGCCCGGAGCAGGATGCGCCTTTAACCGCAATCAGGAGGCCGGCATGAATCTCGACACCGTGTGGACTTTTCTCAGCAACGAAGGCGTGCAGTTCGCCAGCAAGATGGCCGGCGCGCTGGCCACCTGGGTGGTTGGCCGCTGGCTGATCGGGGTGGCGATCCGCATCCTCGGCGCGGGCCTGAAGGCCGGCAACAAGGTCGACCCGACGCTGGCCAACTATCTGAAATCGATCGCGGGCGTGGCGCTGAACATCCTGCTGGTGCTCGCCATCCTCGATATTTTTGGCGTGCAAACGACCTCTTTTGCAGCCCTGCTGGCGGGCGCGGGTCTGGCCATCGGCACCGCGTGGGGCGGCCTGCTCTCGCATTTCGCCGCCGGCGTGTTCATGCAGGTACTGCGGCCGTTCAAGGTGGGAGACTTCATCAGCGCCGGCGGCGTCACCGGCACCGTGCAGGAGCTGGGGCTCTTCGGCACGGCGATCATCACGCCGGACAACGTGCTGACGCTGGTCGGCAACAGCAAGATTTTCTCGGAAGTCATCCAGAACTATTCGAGCCTGCCGCACCGGCGCGTGGACTGCACCGCGAAGATTGCGAACAGCGTGGACCCGCTGGACGCCATTGCGCGTCTGAAAGCGGCCTTGCAGGCCATCCCCAATGTGCTCGCCGAGCCGGCGCCGGAGGTCGACATCCTGTCGTTCTCGCCGGAAGGTCCGGTACTCGCGGTGCGTTCCTACACCGCGAACCAGCACTACTGGCAGGTGTATTTCGACAGCCATCGCGCGATCGTCAGCACCTTCGGCACCGCGGGTTACCCGACGCCCGAGACGCCGCTGGCGCAGCGCACCCGCTAGTCCTGACCGCCACCACCATCGGGAGGAACCGTCATGAATGTTTCACGCCAGAGGCTGTGCATGGTCTACGCGCTGGCCGGCGTCATCGCGCTCATCGGGACCTGGAGCAACAACCTGCACTATTTCAATCAGGGCCTGCTGGCCGCCAACCTGCAGTTCTGGCAGGAGACGATGGCCAATCCAGCGAGTCGGTCGATCACGATTGACATCCTGCTGGTCGGCTTTGTCGTCCTGTGCTGGATGCTGCTGGAGGCGCGGCGGCTCGCGATGCGCCACGCGTGGCTCTACGTGCTGGCCAGCGTGTTTATCGCGATCAGCGCGGCCTTCCCGGCTTTTCTGATTCACCGCGAGCGCACGCTGGCCGCGCGCGAGGGCGGCGCGAGTGCGGGCACGCTGGGCCTGGGCGATCTGCTGTGGCTGCTGGTCGTTGGCTCGGCTGGCGTGGGCTATACGCTGCTCGCCTTACCCGGCTGAGCGCTTAGCCCGCGCGGCTCGCATGCAGCGGCGGCACCCGGTGTCGCCAGGGCAGCGCCGCTTCCAGCGCGCCGCCGAGCTGCAGCAGCAGGTGTTCCTGCGCCGGACCGGCAGCCAGCTGGATGCCGATCGGCAGGTCGTCCGCGGTTGTCGCCAGCGGCAGGGACAGCGCCGGCGTGCCCATCAGGTTGTGCGGCAGCGTGTACTGACAGACCGGGGCAAAGATC
>JALRCR010000027.1 GCA_023257255.1 Gammaproteobacteria bacterium
GACGCTGATCGTGTTTCGCGGCGGACAGGAAATTGCGCGTCAGTCGGGCGCGATGCCCGCTGCGGCCTTGGGCGATTGGATCAAACGCGCCTGCCAGATTTAGCAGGCGCGGGGCGTAAGCCTGATTAGCCGCTGACGCCGAAGGCGCGGCGCTGGGCGAGAAAGCTCTCCACATTGCAGGCCATGATGAGCAGGTCGTGATATTCGCCGTCGCGGTCTTTCACTTCGTCTTTCAGCAAGGCCTCGGGCTGAAAACCGAGTTCCTGAAACAGCGCGCGCGCGCCCTGTTGGTCGGTGGTCATGCGGGCTTCGACTTTCTCGATGCCGAGCGCGAGCGCCATGTTGAACGCCTCACGGGTCAGCAAACGCCCAAGTCCCAGCCCTCGCGCGCGGTGCGCGCTTGCGACCCGCAGATCCGCCACATGTTGTGACCAGTCGAGTTCGGTCAGATGGAGCGACGAATAGCCGGCAATGCCGTGGGCGTCTTCGCACAGCACGGTATACATCGCGCCGCGCCGGACCGCATCGAGCCAGCGCCCGATGCCTTCGGGCTTGGTGATGTCCCGGCGCATGAAGAGCAGGTCGTGCGGCGGCAGTTCCATGGCGAACGCGCGCAAGGCGTCGCCGTCGTCCAGCGTCATCGGACGCAGGGTAAAGGGCTTGCCCTGCAGTTTGGTGTGCAGGGGGTAATGCTTCCATGCCTCGGCGACGCGGGCGTTCGACATGAGGGGGGATCTCCTGGAACTGTCGAAATAAAAAATAGAGGCGGGCACCGGGAGCGCGAGCGCTACACCGAACGCGGCGCCAGCCAGCGATCAAGTTGCGGCCACAGCCGATAGACCGCGTTGCCGCCGGCTACCAGACTGACGTGTCCGCCTTTCACTACGATTTCCTGCTTGTCCTTGCTGCCGACGAGACCAATCAGGTCGCGGGACGCAGCGGTCGGCACGATGTGGTCGTATTCGGCCGCAACGTGCAGGAAGGGCACCCGGATTTTACCCAGATCGACCACGTTGTCACCCACATGGAAATCGCCGGTGATGAGCTTGTTCCCACGGAGAAATTCGCGCACGAACTCGCGCATCAGTTCGCCCGGTAGCGGCAACTGGTCGGCCGCCCAGCGGTCGAAGCGCAGGTTTGCTTTCACGAAAGCGTCGTTGTCGACGTTATTCAGCAGCTGCAGCTGATTGGCGCTGCGCTGAAACGGTCGCAGCGCCTGAATGGAGGCGTTGATCATTTCACCGGGAATGACGCCCAGTTCTTCGACCAGTCGATCGATATCAAAGGCGCTGGAGTTCACCCACTGCTTGTAGAGCGTCATGCCGTCGGCATTGATGGGCGTGGTGAAGCACACCAGATTCTTAAGTCCGCTTTTCGGATTCAGCGCGGCGTGCAGACAGCTGAGCAGGCCGCCCATGCAGTAGCCGACCAGCGTGACTTCGCGCTCGCCGGCATCTGCCGCGACGCGCTCGATTGCCTCGTCAATCATGCCGCTGACGAAGGCTTCAATGCCCAGTGCCGCGTGTTCGCGCCGCGGCGCGATCCAGTCGACCATGTAGACGTCGTAGCCTTGCAGCACGAGGTACTCGATCAGACTTTGGCCGGGCGCGAGGTCGAGAATGTAGCCCTTCGCGACGGGCGACATGATCACCAGCAGCGGTACGCGGTAGATCTCGTCCAGCATCGGCTTGTAGTGGTAGAGGCGCAGCGTGTCGCGCGCATAGACCAGCTCTTTCGGCGTCTGACCGACGTCCAGATCCAGATCCGGCGCGGGCATCCGCAGGCCGGGGATGTTGCGCGCCAGCGTGCGTTCGACAGCCCGCTGGACCTGACGGTCGATTTCCTCTTGCGGAATCTCCGGTGCGGCGGGAGGTCGCGCCGCCGGCGCGCGTCTACTGGCCATCTCAGCTGGGCTCCGGCGGACGCTTGGTACGGGCGGGCTTGGGTCGTTCGCTGCTGGCCGGCGCGGCGCTGACCCCTTGCGCAATCCGCGTGCGCAGTTCGCGCAGTTCGACCTGCACGGCGGCGAGCGCGTCTTCGACCTGCCCCATGCGGTCGCTCAGATCGAGAATGTCCTGGCGCGACGGCAGGTTGAGATTGGCCAGATACTGCGCCATGGATTCGCTGAACATCCGATGCGTATGCAGCGCCTCCTGCATGTAACGACCCATGCCTTTCGAGAAGCGCTCGTCGCCCATCATGTCGGTCATCGCCTGACTCCAGGCCTTTTCCGACTTCACGAACCACTCGCGCCACAGGCGCACCGGATTCAGTTCTTTGTCGTCACTCATGTGTGTGCTCCAGGGGAACGTTCCTGCGTTCCGGCTGTGGACTGGCGCGCGCCGGCCAGCGGCTGGGCGAGGCGTCGGGCAATCGCCCGGTAGACCTCGGGATGAAAAACCATGCCGATGTGCGTGCAGCGCACTTCGGTGTTGTTGCGCGACTCTTCCTCAACGCAACTCGTCCATTCGGCCACCCCGTCGTTGCGCGAGTACACGGCGAACTGCGCCACCTGAGTCCGGGGCTTGGGGTCAAGCATGTTGCGCACGAACGCGCACAGGCAGTGGCCGGTGCCGCAGGAGGCATGGAGATTGCGGCCGATCAGCCCGCCCTGCGCGCGTTTCAACTGGTCCCAGATGCCGACCACCGCGGGGTGCGCCTTGACCATGGAGCGAAACGGCGAGCCCAGCGTGATGATCCGGTCGATGAGTTCCGGATGGTCCTGCACCAGACTTTTGGCCAGCATCCCGCCCAGACTGTGGCCGATCAGGCGCAAGGGCATGCCGGTTTCCTGCCGGATGCGTTGCGCGCGCTGGGCCAGACTGCGGGCAGTGCGATCGGGGCAGTCGTTGTTCCAGGTGATATTCGAAAGATACGAGCGATAGCCGAGACGTTTCAGCCAACGATGCAGTTCGAGCATCAGGGCGTCGCCCGCCATGAAACCCGGGATTAGCAACACGGGTTCATTCTGGCCGCGCGGCAAGCCCGCCCCGTAGAACACCGGCGAGAGGCGCAGGCGCATCCAGTCCATGCCCCACCCGATTTCTCGCCACAGCGGGGTGGTCGTCGGCACGACCGACGGGTCGTGGGCAAACGGATTGTCGTAGTCCGCCTCGGGCGGGACTGCGTCGTCGTCATCAATTTGCCGTGAAGTCATAGAGTCAGCGCCATTGCTTACAAAATAACCCGCGAGCCCCTTTCCACCCGGGCTCGCCGGTCAACAAGGTCCGGTAAATCGCAGTCCCGATCAGGCCTTGGCGAACCAGCTGTTCATGCCAGGCAGGGAAAAGTTCGGCATGTTGAAGCTGGGCAGCGAGAAGCTGGGCGGCGTCGCGAGGGTGGTTTCCCAGAACTTGCGGACTTCTGCGCCGACCTCGACCTGCTCGCTGTAGACCAGCTTGCCGAGCGCGAGCGAACGCTCCTGGGCGGCGGCGGCGGCGTCCATCACGGCTTTGCTGCTGGCGGCGACATCGGTCGGGTTGGCGGCGATCTGGCGAGCAAGGCCCAGCAGATCACGCTGGCCGGCGACCATCGCGGCGGTCAGTTCTTCAGAAATGCGGCGGGCGCGTTCGCGGCCTTCCTTCATGGATTCGGCGAACTTCGTGTGATTTTCGCTGAGGGTGTCGAGATAGTCAGAAAACACGGCCGTCGGGGCGGTCGCATCCTTGGCCGTCTTGCGGGTCTGGGCAGTGGTCATTGAAAAACTCCCTGATTCAGTTTGATTTGATTGTGCCATAGCATGTTGCACTGCACACTGGCGATGTCATCTATATGCGATGCGCACCTAGGTGTCAACGAAATTTGCTGCGCTGCACGACCGAAGGACCAGATAATGCCGAAGACCGACTTCCCGCCCACTTTCAAGCCCAGCGGCGACATGCTCACCGCCCACCTGCTGGCGCTGCTCCAGGGTTGGACGGCCTATGGCTACGACCTTGTGCAACGACTGGAAGACGCCGGCTATGGCGATTTCAACAAGGGCTCGATTTACCGCACCTTGCGCCAGATGGAGCGGCTGGGGCTGGTGAACTCGGACTGGGACACCAACAGCGACGGGCCGGCACGGCGGATGTATACCGTGACGCACAGCGGACTCGCGTTCCTCAAAAACTGGCTGGCGATGCTCGAGGCACATCGACGCGATATGGAACTCCTCCTCGGCGCCGGGCTCGACCGGTCGCCGTCTAACCAGACCAACGACTTTCCGACGCAAAGGAATTCACGGCTATGAGCGTTATTGTCGAAAAAAACATCCCCGTCCCCATGCGCGACGGCGTGCAACTGCGCGCCGACGTCTACCGGCCACAGGCCGCCGGCCGCTACCCGGTGCTGCTCCAGCGCACGCCCTACAACCGCGAGCTGTGGCCGATCACCGCGATGACGCTGGACCCGGTGCGCGCGGCGGCCGCCGGCTTCGTGGTGGTGATTCAGGATGTGCGCGGGCGCTGGGCCTCGGAAGGCGACGTGTTCTTCCCCTATCGGGACGAGCAGCGGGACGGGCACGACAGCGTGAACTGGGCCGCCGCGCAGGACTGGTCCTGCGGGCAGGTGGGCTGCTACGGGCTCTCCTACATGGGCGGCACGTCGTGGCTCGCCGCGCTCGGCGGGCCGGCCGCGCTGAAGGCCATCTCGCCCACCACCGCACCCTGCGACTTCTGGCGCAATCATTTCTGGCGCGGCGGTGCGCTCAATATCGGGCTGCTCGCCATGTGGAGCATGCGCGCGATTGGGCCGACGGCGCTTATTCGCTCGCGCCCGGAGCCGGCGGCGTTTTTCCCGCTGCTCCAGCAGCTGGTCGACGACATGGACGATTTCGATCAGGTGCTCCGCCAGCTGCCGCTGGAACGCTTTGCGCCGACCCGGCCGGACGACGAGCGCTTCGTGCCGTTCTTCTACGAAATGATGCGCCACGCCGAGCCAGACGACTGGACCCGCAGCCTGCTGGTGGCGGGCCGTCACGCCGACGTCAAAGTCCCCAGCCTGTCAATTGCCGGCTGGCACGACCTGCTGCTGGCGGGCGATCTGGAGCATTTCAAATCCATGCGCGAACACGCGGGCAGCGAGGTCGCGCGGCGCGAAAGCCGGCTCATCATTGGGCCCTGGGCGCACGCCATGTTCCACAACGTGGTGGGTGAGGTGGACTTCGGCTTCCGCGCCAACGGCCTGTTTCTGGACCTCAAGGAAGACCTCACCCGGCTGCAGCTGCGCTGGTTCGACCGCTGGCTGAAGCAGGACGGCGCGGGCGATCCGGAGGCACCGGTCAAAATCTTCGTTCAGGGCAAAAACCGCTGGCGCGACGAACAGGAATGGCCGCCGGCGCGGGCGCAGATCACCCCCTGGTACCTGAACGGCGACGGCAGCCTCGCGCGCGAGCGCACGCGCGTCGAGCACCCAACCCGCAGCTATGTGTACGACCCCAACGACCCCTGCCCGACCTGCGGCGGCACCCTGCTGCTGCCGACCCAGTACACCCCGGGCCCGGTCAATCAGGCGAACGTGATGGCGCGCCGCGACGTCCTGAACTACACCTCCACGCCGCTGGCGGCGGATCTGGAAATCACCGGCGCGCTGCGCGCGGTGCTGTACGTCGCGACCAGCGGGCGGGACACCGACTTCATGCTGAAGCTCTGCGATGTCCATCCCGACGGCCGCACGCTCAACGTCTGCGACGGCGTGCTGCGGCTGTCCTTGCGCGATGGCCAAACGCGGCAGCTGGTGGAGCCCGGCGCAATGCTACGGATCGAAATCGATCTGTGGTCGACGGCAATGCTGTTCAAGGCCGGCCATCGCCTGCTCGTGCTGGTGACGTCCAGCGATTTTCCGCGCTACGACCGCAATCCGAATACCGGCGAACTTGCGCATGTGGCGACCCGGCTGGTGCCGGCGCTGCAGCAGGTCTTTCACGGCGAAGACTGCGCGTCGCACCTCCTACTGCCGGAAGTTACCGACGCCGTGTAGGCTTCGCCCAACATCACAAAGGGACGGAGCGTATGGGCCTGACGATCGCGGCAGGGATATTGGCAGGGCTGGTCGGCGTCAATTTCGCCTTGCCCAAGGTGGTCTATCGCGGGCTCATCGGCCTCCAGCGCAAGCTCGCCGGACTGAAGACCCGGCAGGTCACTATTGATGGCCACGAGCTGGTTTATCTGGACGGCGGACGCGGCGACCCGCTGCTGCTGATTCACGGCTTTGGCGCGGACTGCGACGCCTGGCCGCCGGTCGCCATGCACCTCAACCAGCGGTTCCGGATCATCGCCCCCGACCTGCCCGGCTTTGGCGACAGCAGCCGGCGGCCAGACGCGACCTACTCGCTCGACGATCAGCTGACACGGCTGAAGGCCCTCGTCGAGGCGCTGGATCTGAAGCGCTTTCATCTGGCCGGTAATTCGATGGGTGGCTACCTCGCCGCGCACTACGCGGCCCGGCATCCGGATCAGGTCACCAGCCTCTGGCTGCTCGCGCCAGCCGGCGTCAGCACGGCCGAGGAAAGCGAGCTGCAGCAGCTGCTCGCGCGAGGCGACAACCCGCTGCTGGTGAACTCCGAGGCCGACTTCCGCCGGCTGCTCAAGATGTGCGTTGCGCGTGAGCAGTACGTGCCTGGTGCCGTGATCAAGGCGCTGGCCGCGCGCGCCATTGCCGACCGCGAGTTTCACAACAAGCTGTTCGATGAACTGTTTTCTTCCGCCTCACCGCTCGAGGCCGTGCTGGAAGGCCTGCCCGTGCCGACGCTGATCCAGTGGGGTGACGAGGACCGCCTGCTGCATGTCTCCGGCGCGCAGGTGCTGCATCGGCTGCTGCCCAACAGCCAGCTCTGCCTGATGGATCACACAGGCCACGTGCCGATGCGCGAGGACCCACGCGGCTCGGCGCGCGCCTTCCTGAATTTTCAGCTCAAGGACTGGCCGTCGGCGGCCAGCCGTGCCGCCACCGCCTCGCCGACTTCGCGCAACTGACCCGCGATCGCGGCCTCGGCGGCGTCCGGCTTGCCCTCGATGATCGCGCGGCGGATCGCCAGATGCGCCTGCCGCACGCGGCGACTGAAGTACAGCGATCCAAATGCGATCTTGATGAAAAAATCGCTGCGGTCCCACATGCCGGCCGCCACCGAGCAAGCAAGCGGCGCGCGGGCAAGGCGGTGGATGGCGGAATGGAAATCGAGGTTCAAGCGGCGATAGCGCGGGTCGCGTGCCTCGGGCCCGCCGGCGGTCTTCAACTCGCGGTCGAGGCGCGCGCACAGCGCCTTGAACTCCGGCAGTTCAGCGTCCTCACGGCGGGCGGCAGCGAGACGCGTCACGCAGCCTTCCACCGCGGCAAACAGCTCGAAAAAGTCGCGCACTTCGTCGGCGTCGGGCCGTGCTACCCGACAGCCTACCTGCGGCACGATTTCGACAAAGCCCTCGGCGTCTAACCGCTTCATCGCTTCCATCACCGGCACGCGACTGCAGCCAAGGTGCTCGGCAAGTTCCACCACCGACAGCCGATCGCCCGGCGCCAGCGCACCCTCGAGCAGTTGCTGCATCAGATGCGCATAGGCCAATTGCGCCAGCGGCTGGCTGGCGCCGGCCACCCGCCGCGTCGGTCGTACCGGAAAACGATTAGCGCTACTGCCAGCCATCTGCCCTCCTGCCTTGCGTGCTTGCATGAGCGGGTGATTTAATTGCCATACTAATATATCAGCGCTAAAGAAGCGCGAGCACCACGGGGAGCAGAGCATGAAAATCCGACTGGGGTCGTTTCTCTTGCCCAGCGCCGGCGCCACGCCGGCCGAGTTTGAACGCGGCTACGCGGGCCAGAATCCCAACTACTACCAGCGTGGTCTGAAAGACTGCGCGCGCCTGCTGCGCCAACTGGACGAACTGGGCTTCGACTTCGTGGCGTTCTCCGAACATCACTTTCACCTTGAAGGGCTGGAAATCTCCAACAATCCGGTGCTGCTCGGCACCTGGGCGGCGATGCAAACCGAAAAACTGCGCATCGGCCAGATGGGCAACGTCTTGCCGGCGCGCAACCCCGTGCTGCTGGCCGAAGATCTGGCGATGCTCGATCACTTCTCGGGCGGCCGGATGATGGCGGGCTTCGCGCGCGGCTATCAGGCGCGGCATGTCGCGACCATCGGCCAGAAAATGAACGCGCACCCGACGACTGCCAACGATCCGCAATACGCCGAGCACGACAAGGTCAATCGCGAACTGTTTGTCGAGCACTACGACATCATCCGCAAGGCCTGGGGCAATGCACTGTTCCGCCACGATGGCAAACACTGGCAGCTACCGCCGCCGGGCATTGCCTGGGACCATCCGGCGACCCGCGCGCTGGCGCCTGGCATGGTGGGCGATGACGGCACGCTGGAACGCATCGGCATCGCGCCGAACACCCTGCAAGACCCGTCGACCATCGAGGTCTACATCCCTTTCACCATGAGCCCGGCGACCATCGAGTGGTCGGCGCAGCAGGGCGTCATCCCGGTCATCTTCACGCCCATCGAGGCGCTGGCCAAAGGCTGTCTCGACCTCTATCACCAGGCGGCGCAAGCGGCCGGACGCGATCTGGCCTGGGGCAAAGGCGTGGGGCATTTCCGCGAAATCGTGGTGGCCGATACCGAGGCCGAAGCGGTGGCCTGTATGGAACGCGGGCTGGGCTATATCTGGACCCGCTGGCACGACTGGTTCGGCTTCAATGAAGCGCTGCGCTATCCGGGCGAAACGGGCGAAATCCCCAACACGCCGGCCTGCGTGCGCGAACGCGGCTACTCGCTGTGCGGCACGGTGGACCAGATTGCCCGCCAGCTCGAACACATGGTGAAAACCCTGCAGACCGACCTCATCGTGCCCTGGATGTCAGCCGGCCCGGCGCCGATCGACGCGCTGCTTCGCAGCAACGAATTGCTGGTAGAGAAAGTGTTGCCGCTGGTCGGCCTCGAGCTCACCCGTTTTCAGCCAAGCCTGCGCGCCGAATTCGGCGGCGAGCATTGGCGCAGTCCCTGAATACATTTGACCCTGGCGACCTGATGGTCGCCCTAGCGAGGAGATTCCGATGGCGGTTCGTACCGGACAACAATTCATCGACGGCCTGCGCGACGATCGCGAGGTCTACTACAACGGCCAGCGCGTGGCGGACGTCACCACGTTCGAGCCCTTCAAAGCCTCGGTCGCCTCGCTCGCCAGGCTCTACGACCTGCAGCACGACGCGCGCTACCGCGAGACGCTGACGGTTGAGTGCCCGACGCTCGGCGAACGCATCGGCCGCGCCTTCGAGATGCCGCGCAGCCAGCAGGATCTGCGCCTGAAACGCGAGGCCTATCGCCTGTGGGCCGAATCCACCTGCGGCATGATGGGGCGCAGCCCGGACTTCCTGAACGTGATGCTGGCGGCGCTCGCGGCGAAACGCGGTTTCTTCGCTGAACTTTCGCCCGAACGCGCCGACGCGATGGTGAACTACTACCAGCACTGCGCCCGACACGATTTGTTTCTCACCCACGCGCTGCTCGACCCGCAACTCGACAAGGGCAAGCTGCGCCACCAGCAAAGCGATCCGGCCATTTGCCTGCGGGTGGTCGACCGCAACAGCGACGGCCTTGTCCTGCACGGCATCAAGCGCATCGCGACCGCCGCGCCCTACGCCGACGAAATCCTGGTCTGGCCCTTCCCGCCCACCTTCCAGCCGGGCGAAGAGCCGCACGCCAACGTGTTCGCCATTCCCATGAACACCAAGGGACTGAAAACTTTCTGTCGTCCATCGTTCTCCCACCCCGGCGCGCGCCACGACTATCCGCTGTCTTCGCAGTTCGACGAAATGGACGCGACGGTGGTCTTCGATCAGGTGCTGGTGCCCTGGGAGCGGGTCTTCCTGCACGAGAACATCGGCCTGCTCAATCGCATGTACCGCGAAACCCGGATGCGCGAACTCACCGCCCACCAGACCAACGCGCGGCTGGAAGTCAAACTTGGCTTCGTCTACGCGGTGCTGGTCAAAATGGCTGAAGCCGCCGGCATCGCGGCGCGCGCCGACATCATGGAACTGCTGGGCGAAGCGGTGGCCTGTCTGGAAGTGATCCGCAGCACCACGCGCTCGGCGGAAGAACAGGCGACGGTCGATCCGGAAAACGGCCTGTGCTATCCCGACCTCTTCGCCCTGCAGGCCGGCCGCGCGCTGGGTCCGGTGTTCTATCCCAAGCTGGTCGGCATGATTCGCAAGCTGGGCGGCGGCGGACTGATCCAGCTGCCCGCCAGCCTCGAGGAGTTCGACACGCCCATCAGCGCCGATCTCGAGCGCTCGCTGCGCGGCGCGGATATCAACGGGCAAGACAAGGCTCAGCTCTTCAAGCTGGCCTGGGATTTATGCGGCACCGAGTTCGGCGCGCGTCATGAGCTCTACGAGATGAACTACGCCGGCGAACGCGGCGCCTTGCTGGCCGGCGTGCAGCGGGAATATGGTCGCAAGCAGTACTACGTCGATCACCTCGAACGCTTCATGGGGAGCTTATGAGCGAGCACCGGCACCACAGTTTCTGGGGCGACCTGCGCGGCGGCAGTTTTGAGCAGGGCTATCTGCTGGCCGACGGCGTTCGCACCCGCTATCTGCACGCCGGCACGCACGGCCGGCCGGTGCTGATCCTGCTCCACGGCACCAGCGGACACGCCGAAGCCTATACCCGCAATCTCCTCGCACATGCCGCGCATTTCGACACCTACGCCATCGACATGGTCGGCCACGGCTACTCCGACAAGCCGGACAAGCTGTACGAAATCGACGTCTACGTGGAGCACCTGCGCGCGGTGCTGGATGCGCTGGGCTGCGCGCGGGCGCATGTGTCGGGCGAGTCGCTGGGCGGCTGGGTCGCGGCGCGCTTTGCGCTGAAGTATCCAGAACGCATCGACCGGCTGGTGCTGAACACCACCGGCGGCGCCACCATGAACCCCGAGGTCATGCACAAGATCAAAACGCTGACCATGGCGGCGGTCGAACAGCCCACCTGGCAGACTGTGCGCACGCGCCTGGAATGGCTGATGGCCGACCCGGCCAGCGTCACCGACGAGCTGGTCGCTTGCCGTCAGGCGGTGTATCAGGTGCCCGGCATGCGCGAGGCCATGCCGAACATCCTCTGCCTGCAAGAGCCGGAAATCCGCGCGCGCAACAACCTGAGCGACGCCGAGTGGGCCGCCATCAGCGCCCCCACGCTGGTGCTATGGACCGACCACGACCCGACCGCCGGGGTGGCGGTGGGCGAGAAGATCGCGGGTCTCATTCCGGGCGCGCGCTTCGCGCTCATGCGCCATTGCGGCCACTGGCCGCAGTTTGAAGACGCCCCCACGTTCAACCGCATTCATCTTGAGTTTCTGGGCGTGCAGCCATGAGGGCGTTGGCGATCTCCGCCTCACACACGCCGCTGAAAGATTTCAAGGACCCGGCGCCGGGGGTACGCGAAGCGGTTGACGCCTGTTTCGCGCGCCTGCGCGAAGAGGTCACCGCCTTTGCGCCAACGCTGGTGCTGGCCTTCGGGCCCGATCACTTCAACAGCTTTTTCTACCGCCTGATGCCTGCGTTCTGCATTGGCGCCGTGGCCGAGTCGATCGGCGACTGGGCGACCCCCGCCGGCCCGCTGCCCGGCAATCCGGCGCTGGCCGAAGCGGCCGTCGCGTTCGCGCAGTCACGCGGGGTCGATTTGGCGCTCTCCTACCGGATGGAGGTCGACCACGGCCACACCCAGTTGCTGCAACTCCTGTTCGACTGGGCGCGTCTGCCGCCGGTGCTGCCGGTGTTCGTGAACTGTGTGGGCGCACCACGCCCACCGCTGGCGCGCGTCGCCGCACTGGGCCGCGCGCTGGGCGAATTTGTGGGCGGCCTTGGCGAGCGCGTGCTGATTCTGGGTTCGGGCGGCATCTCGCACGACCCGCCGGTGCCGGCGCTGAACGGCGCGCCGCCGGAAGTGCGCGAGCGGCTGATTGCCGGCGGCGCGGTGTCCGCCGAGGCGCGTGCGGCACGGCAGGCGCGCGTGGTGGAGGAAGCCAACCGCCAGGTCGCCGGCACCAGCACGGGCGTGCCGCTCAATCCCGCCTGGGATCGGGCGTTTCTGGCGGCGCTTGAGGCGCAGGATTTCGCCGCGCTGACGCGCTACACCGACGAGGAAATCTCCAGGGATGGCGGACGCGGCGGGCATGAAATCCGCTGCTGGATCGGGACCGCCGCCGCGATGCAGGCGCTGTCGGCACCGGCGCCGAGGCTCGCGCTCTATCACACCATTCCCGAATGGGTCGCGGGTTTCGCGGTCGCGACCCAGGGCCCGGTGTAGCGCGGGGTCGAATGGAATTTCTGGACGGCTGGCAGGGCCAGAGCACCGCGGCCCTGCTCGCGCTGCGCGGGCGCTACGAGGCCGAGTCCCTGATGCTGGCGTTCGAGCTTGCGCTCCAAACCCACTCACTCAGCCGCGGGTTATCGCCGGCAGAGCACAAGGTGCTGGCGGTCGCGGCCTTCGCGCGTGAAATGGCCGACGGCGGGTATGCGCTGTTCTTCAGCAACGCTTCGGCCCGCTACGCCGGGCTGATGGTCGACCTGTTGTTTGAACTCGACTGCGCCGACGCCGCGCGGCTGACGCGCGGTGCGCTAGGCGTGCTGCGGGTCGACGCCACGCCGGCCGCGCTGAACGCGCGCATGGCGGAAGCCGAGCCTGCGCTGCTGGCCCTGCTCGACCGCTCCGACGAACGCTTTGTCGCCCTGGCGCTGCCGCTGGCCGAACGCCTGCTCGACTGGATTGCGCGCCAGTCCGCAGCGATCGACTGCTAGCAGCGCGGGCTCAAGGGTTCAACTTGCACCTACTTGTCGATGACAGTGGGCCGGGCGCATAGTCGTCGGCACAGCGCGCTAGTGAGTTCCCGCAGTTCCCAACCGCAACTCAATGGGGGTGTCCCGTGGCCTATCAGCACACGATCAACGGCAACACCTGGCGCTTTCCCGATCTCAAAACCCTGCTGGCCAAGGCCTCTCCGGCGCGCTCGGGCGACTATCTCGCCGGCGTTGGCGCGGGCAGCGCGGTCGAGCGCATGGCGGCGCGACTCGCACTGGCCGAGGTGACGCTGGCCGAAATCTTCGCCAATCCGCTCATCCCGTATGAAACCGATGAAGTCACGCGGCTGATCTGCGACCGGCATCCGGCCGCGGCGTTTGCCGAAATCGCCGGACTCTCGGTCGGCGATTTCCGTAACTGGCTGCTGCTCGAATCGACCACCGAAGACACGCTGGCGCGCATCGCGCCGGCGGTCACGCCGGAAATTGCCGCCGCCGTCTCCAAGCTCATGCGCAATCAGGATCTGGTGCTGGTGGCGCGGAAATGCCGGGTGATTACGCGGTTTCGGAACACCATTGGGCTGCCCGGGCGGCTCGCGGTGCGCCTGCAGCCCAATCATCCGACGGACGACGTGCAGGGCATTGCGGCGTCCATCCTTGACGGCCTGCTCTACGGCTGTGGCGACGCGGTCATCGGCATCAACCCGGCCAGCGACAGCCTGCCGGTGCTCGACCGGCTGTGGCGCATGGTGGACGACGTCATCTCCCGCTTCGAAGTGCCTACCCAGTCCTGTGTGCTGACCCACGTCAGCAGCCAGATCAAGGCCATCGAGCTCGGCGCGCCGGTCGATCTGGTCTTTCAGTCGGTCGCCGGCACGGAAGCGGCGAATCACAGTTTTGGAATCAACCTCGCCATGCTGCGCGAGGCGCGCGACGCGGCGCTCTCGCTGAAACGCGGCACGCTGGGCGACAACGTGATGTATTTCGAGACCGGCCAGGGCAGCGCGCTGTCGGCCAACGCGCATCACGGTCTGGACCAGCAAACCTGCGAGGCCCGCGCCTATGCGGTGGCGCGCGAGTTCAAGCCGCTGCTGGTCAATACGGTGGTGGGCTTCATCGGCCCGGAATATCTCTACGACGGCAAGCAGATCATTCGCGCGGGGCTTGAAGACCACTTCTGCGGCAAGCTGATGGGCGTGCCGCTGGGCGTCGACGTTTGCTACACCAACCATGCCGAAGCCGATCAGGACGACATGGACAATCTGCTGACGCTGCTCGCCGCCGCCGGCGTCACCTACATCATGGGCATCCCGGGCGCCGACGACATCATGCTGAACTACCAGAGCACCTCGTTTCACGATGCGCTGTATTTGCGCGAGGCTTTCGGCCTGCGCCACGCGCCGGAGTTCGAGGACTGGCTGACGCGCATGCGCCTCATCAACCCGGCGGGACGCCTGCGCTCGCCGGACGCCAGCGACCCGCTGCTGCGCGCACTGACCGATATGACGCAGGCCGCATGAGCACGCGCGTCCCGGTCAAAATCGAAGCCAACCCCTGGGCCGAACTGCGGCGCTTCACCGATGCGCGCATTGCGCTGGGCCGCGTCGGCGCGAGCCTGCCGACCGAGGAAGTGCTGAAGTTTGGGCTGGCGCACGCCATGGCGCGGGACGCGGTGCACGCGGCGCTGGACCCGGCGGCGCTTGCCAGCACGTTGGCGCCGCTCGGCCTGCCCTGCCTCGAGGTGCACAGCCAGGCGCCCGATCGGCCCAGTTATTTGCTGCGTCCTGACCTTGGTCGCATGCTCCATCCCGACGCAGCAACGGGGCTGCGTGGACGCAATTCAACCTGCGATATCGCGATCGTGCTGGCCGACGGTCTGTCGGCGGTCGCGACGCAGGCACACGCAGCGCCCCTGCTCGCGGCCCTGCTGCCGCAGTGTCATCCGGCGTGGACGCTGGCGCCGCTGCTCATTGCCCGGCAGGCGCGGGTGGCGCTGGGCGACGATATTGGCGAGGCGCTGCACGCGCGGCTCGTGCTGGTCTTGATTGGCGAGCGCCCGGGCTTGAGTTCGCCCGACAGTCTGGGCGCTTATTTAACGTTTAATCCGCGCCGCGGTCGCAACGACGCCGAGCGCAACTGCGTCTCGAACATTCGCCCGGCGGGCCTCGGTTACGCCGAAGCCGCCCGCAAGATCAGCTGGCTGATGGGCGAAGCCTTGAGTCGACAGTTGACCGGTGTGGAACTGAAAGACGACAGCGACGTGCCGGCCCTGCCGGGCCCGCAGAGCAACGGCCTGAATCTTGCCCAGTCCTGAATCACAGCAACGGAGCGTTCCACCAGCCTGACCTTGCCCCTAACCCCCAAAGGAGTGACCGCGATGACCCCAAGTCCTGACTCTGGCGCCCCCGGCGCGCACGACGACGATACCCGCACCCTCCACGGCATGGGCTACGCGCAGGAACTGGCGCGGAACTTGAGCCACTTCTCCAACTTCGCCATTTCCTTTTCCATCATCTGCATTCTGTCGGGTGCGATTAATTCACTCGCGCAGGCCACGTCCGGCGCGGGCGGCGCGGCGATTGGCCTCGGCTGGCCGCTGGGTGTGTTCATTTCCGGCGTATTTGGCGTGGCGATGGCGCAGATCGCCTCGGCCTATCCGACCGCCGGCGGGCTGTACCACTGGGGCTCGATCCTCGGCAATCGCTTCACCGGCTGGCTGACCGCCTGGTTCAATCTGCTGGGGCTCGTGACGGTGCTGGCGGCAATCAATGTCGGCACCTACTACTTCTTCCTCGGCGCCTTCGGCGGCAGCCTGGGGATCAGCGATTCCATGACGACGCTGATGACGTTCCTGGTGCTGCTGACCGGCGTGCAGGCGCTGGTCAACCATTACGGCATCGCGCTGACCGCACGGCTGACCGACTTCTCCGGCTATCTCATTTTCGGCACCGCGGTGGCGCTAACGCTGGCCTGTCTCGCCTACGCGGAGTCCTACGACTTCTCGCGCCTGTGGACCTTCGCCAACTACTCCGGCGAGGCCGGCGGCAACGTCTGGCCTGCGACCACCGGCGGCTGGGTGTTCATGCTGGGCCTCCTGATGCCCATCTACACCATCACCGGCTACGACGCCTCGGCGCATACCTCGGAAGAAACGCTGAACGCCGCGCGCTCGGTGCCGCGGGGCATCGTGCGCTCGATCATCTGGTCGGGTGTGTTCGGGTATCTCTTCCTGTGCGCATTGGTGCTGATGATCCCCAGCATGGACGAAGCCGCCAAACAGGGCTGGAACGTCTTCTTCTGGGCGCTCGATCAGCGCCTGCCCGGGCCCGTCAAAATGGCCTTGTTCGCGGCGATTTTCCTCTCCCAGGTGCTGTGCGGACTGGCCACGGTCACCTCGACCTCGCGGATGATTTTTGCCTTCTCGCGCGACGGCGGCCTGCCGTTTTCCGGCGCGCTGGCCAAGGTCTCGCGCGCGCACCGCACGCCGAGCGCGGCGATCTGGACCGGCGCGACGCTCGCGGTGTTGTTTGTGTGGGGCGCGAAGTGGCTGGAGGCCGGCGGCACGCCGGTCTACACGGTGGTGGTGTCCTGCACCGTCATCTTCATCTTCTTCTCGTTCATCATCCCGATTGTGCTGGGCCTGTTTGCGTTTGGCGGACCGAAGTGGCCGAAGATGGGCGAATGGGACATCGGGCGCGGCGGCTACTCGCTGTTCGCCGTGCTGTCGATCGTCGCGATGGCGCTGATCTTCTTCCTCGGCGTGCAAGCGCCGAACGAACTGGCGTTTCGCGTAACGGTGGGTTTTCTGGTGCTGACGGCGGTGGTCTGGTTTGCCTTTGAGCAGCGTCGCTTCAAGGGCCCGCCGATCGGGGACGAAATCGCCCGGCGCCAGCAGCATATTGCTGCGACCGAGGCGGCGTTCAAGGACAACTAATCTGACATAGCCGTCGTGCGGCGAGCGGCCGCACGACGGTCTCCCTGAGGGTGCTGCCTAGCGATAGTGCGGCATCACTTCCTTGCCGAAGCGCTCCAGCACGCGCTTGCAGTCGTCGAGCGGCAGATAGCCCTGATCGCCCTGCCAGATGAAGTACTCGGGGTTGCAGGTTTCCACCAGCAAATCCATTTCCTTGCGCACATCCGACGGACTGCCGACGAGACAGAAGTGCGCCTGCTCAAAGCGTTCCATGCGGACTTCCGACAGCGGCAGGCGCTGGCCGGGGTATTTGATGTCGTCCTCCGGCAGGCGGAAGGCGTCGGTGAAACCAAAGGCGTGCGCCCAGCCCGGCCAGCCGGTGCCCATCAGGCCCTTCATGGCCAGATCGCGCGCCGACTGCTTGTCGTCGGCCACATAGACGCCGCGGAACACGCCGATGTTCTCGCCCAGCTTGAGGTTGCGGCCCACTTTCTGTGCTTCGTCCACATGCGCTTCGGCGAAAGCGCGCAACGCCGGCGGATCGGCCGTCAGCATGGTCGGCACGAGGCCTTCGCGGGCGGCCCAACGAATGGTGCTTTCGCTCTGCGAGAAGGCCTGGAACAGCTGCGGATGCGGCTTCTGGTAGGGCTTCGGCACCACGTTGAGCTGCTGGATGAAGCCGTTGTCGTCGATTTCGCCCGGCGCGCCGTATTTGCGCGTCCAGTCGGCGGCCGCCCACGGCGTGCCGGTCTCGTAGGGGAAGGGGTACTGGTAGTGCTTGCCCTTGTAGCGGAAGCCTTCGTCCTTCCACGCCAGCTTCAGAATCTCGAAGATTTCCTGGAAGGCTTCGCGGTTGATGGCGTCGGTGTCCGGCGCGCCGTCCTTGTCGTGCATATTGGACGCGCCGACATGGAGTTTTTGCGCCATCTGGTTCAACCAGCGGGTCTGGTAACCACGGGCGAAGCCGGCAATCGTGCGGCCTTTGCAGATCTGGTCCAGCCAGGCAATTTCCAGCGCCAGACGCAGCGGATCCCAACCTGCCAGCACGTAGCCAATCGGACCGGCCTTGATGGTCTTGGTGTGATTGATAACGTGCTGGGTCAGGAGCGGCAGGCTGCCCATTTCACCGCCTTCGGTGTGGAAGTGGTGCTCGGGATAGCAGACCGCCTCGAAGCCAAGGTCTTCGGCCATCTGCGAGAGTTCAACGATTTCATCCAGCATCTGCTGGAACCTGTCGGTGCGGGCGGCGATCGGCCGCAGCTTCTCGCGCTCGTCCATCGTGGCCGGGATCGCGGGATAGAAAAAGAACATGAACTTCATGGTGGGCCTCCGCCGGTTTGACCTCGGTGCCGCGCGCCGGTGGCGCAACGGTCGTTTTCTCGCGGCTAAGTCTCGGCACGCGCCGGTCGACCGGGAATGACGAAATATGTAAATTTCTTTGCATTCGGTGCCAAGCACTTCAGGAATAACCGCGTGATCAGCAA
The DNA here is from genome assembly GCA_023257255.1 of Gammaproteobacteria bacterium. Lineage (GTDB taxonomy): Bacteria > Pseudomonadota > Gammaproteobacteria. Next base: position 18,178 of record JALRCR010000027.1, read on the forward strand.
ACCGCCCGTCAGCCGCCGTCGCCCGCCGCCGCCGCGCTATCTGTTTGGCAGTTCCATGCTGCGTCCGCTGCGGCTGGCCTATGGGCTGGCCCCGGTGATTGAAGTGCTGGAGGCGCACGGCCACGACATCAGCCCGCTGCTGTCGGCGACCGACATTCCGCGCTTTGCGCTGGAGGAGCCGAGCTATCGCATCCGCTTTGATCAGGAGCTGAACTTCATCCGCCGCGCGCTGGCGACGCTGGCGCGGCCGACCGCCGGCCTCGAAGTGGGCATGCGCTACAACCTCGCCATCTTCGGCGTGCTGGGGCTGGCGGCGGCCTGCGCCCCAACCATGCGGGAGCTGTTTCATGTGGTGCCGACCTGGCCCGAACTCAGCTGGGGCGCGATCGAACTGACGGTCTGGCGCACCGGTGACGAGGAGTACGTCGCCTTCCACGAAAACGCCGACGTGGGCGATCTGGGTCCTTTCTTTGTGGAGCGCGATACGGCGGCAACGCTGGCGCTGTTTCGGCAAAACCTCGGCGCCTCGGTCAACCCCTCGCGCGTCAGCTTTCGCCACCCGGCCCCGCCAGATATCGGTCCTTACGAGCGCTATTACCGCGCACCGGTGCGCTTCGAGGCCGAGGCCAACCAGATTCATTTCCCGCGCAGCGCCTGGGACAGCCCGCCGCCGCAGGCCAACGCCATGTCCTATCGCTTCTATGCTAACCAGTGCCAACGCCTGAGCGCGGTGATGCAGGAGCCGCTGTCCTATGCCGACGTGGTGCGCAGCCGCCTACGCGCCAGCACCCCCATCCCGGCCCTGCCCGACGTGGTCAGCGCGCTGCATCTGACACGCCGCACCCTGCAGCGGCGGCTGGATGAAGAAGGCACCAGTTTCTCGGCGCTGCTCAACGAAGTCCGGCTGGAACGCGCGCGGGATCTGATGCGGCGGAGCGGCTGGCAGAACGGCGAGATTGCGCGCGCGCTGGGCTTTGACGATGCCAGCGCGTTTTCACGCGCTTTCAAAAGCTGGACCGGCACCTCGCCGCGGAAGTATCGCGAACGCCGGCCGGCCTAAAATTCAAAGCGCAGCCCGCCCACCACGTTGTGACTGGCATAGGCTGACTTGAACCGGCCGGCGCGGCCGGCCAGATCAATCTCGGGGTCTTCGGTCGCGAAGTAGCGGTAGTCCACCGTTACCGTCCAGCGCGCGGTCAAGGGCAGCGCAAGCCCGGCGCCGGCCTGCCAGGCCAGCACCGTGCTGTGGTCATCGGCCAGCGCGACCGGCGTGGGCAGCGACTGTCCGGCAAAGCCGGTGACGCGCGTGTGGTCCATATTCACATCGGCAAAGCCGGCGCCGCCGCCGAAATAAGGCCGGAACAGGCCGTAGTCGACTTCGTAAAACGCGTTGAACAGCACCGCCAGACTTTCCACATCGCCGCGGGTGGTAAACGACTGGCCGGCGAGACTGCCGGTATTGAAGCGCGCGCCCAGCCCGCCGTCGTCGGTCACTTTCAGATCCCCGAGCCCGGTGCTGCTCCACTGGACTTCGACTTCGGCGCGCATGTTTTGCGGCAGGTGCTTGCCGACGGCCAGCCCCACCATGGCGTTATCGTCCGGCGCGGCTTCATAGCGCGCGTTCGGCGCCAGCGCGCCGCGGCCGATTTCGCGCGCAGTGGCGCGCTCCATGAACCGCCCGCCGCCTTCAAAGGTGGTGTAGTAACCCTCGGCGCCGGCGCTCGCCGCATAGAGCGCGCAAAGTCCAAGCGCGACTCGCAGGCACAATGGCTTTCTCATCTCACGCGCTCCCCGGTTGATGTCTGTGTTGCATCAAGACTAGGAAGCGCGCCGCGGCGCGTGATGATCGAGCGCAGGCCGGGCGCGGGTCGAAACTGATTTCAGGCCGCCACCGCCGGATTACGCAGCATGCCGATGCCGTCCAGTTCGCTTTCCACCACAGCGCCGCGCGACATTGACGAGGCGGTGCACCAAGGGCATCGTCAGTCACAAGAACGCTGAGGACAACAAGGTCATGCCGATCCTCGACGCACATCACGATCTGGGCCACGCCGACAACGGCGACCCGGCCTGGAGCGAGAGCTACTACTTCAACGGCTACTCGCCCGGCAACGGACTGGGCTTTTTCGCCCGCATCGCGATGCGTCCCAACGAGCCGTTTGTCGACGGCTTCATCACGCTGTGGCTGCCCGACGGGCGCACGCTGCGGCTGACCGAAGCCCGCGCCAGCGCGCTGCCGGATGCCGGCACGCCGGCGCTGTCGCGGCTGGCGGCTACGCGGGTCACGGCCATGCGCTGCTGGCGCTTGAGCGCATCAGGTCGCAGCGACTGCGGCGTGCCGCTAGAACTCGCGCTGGCGTTCAATGCCCTCACCCCGGCGATTGGGGTCGATGCCGGCATGAAGCCCGGCGCCGCCATCACCGGCGCGCTCGGCAGCGGGCATTTCGAGCAGGCCGGGCACTGGCAGGGCCAGTGCGTGGTCGACGGCCAGCGGTTCAGCGTTGAGGGTCGCGGCAATCGCGACAAATCCTGGGGGCCGCGCCGCAGCGACCACGGCGCCGGACTGCACTATTGGCGCTGGTTTTCGCTCAACTTTGGCGATGCGCTGCATCTGGGCGGCATCCGCGTCGGCGCGGGCGAAACCACCACCCAGCGCGGCTGGCTGTATCGGGCGGGCGATTTCATCAGCCTGCGCGAGCTCATCGTGCAAACCGCTTACGCCAGCGACGGCCTTGCCCAGTCGCGCGTCGTGCTGCTGGCCCGCGACAAGCAGGGCGAGCAGCATCGCTTCGAGGGGGAGGTGCTGCGCACGGCGCGCCTGTACGCCCGCGGTCACGAGCATCTGGCGATTATGGAAGGCCTGACCCGCTGGCGGCATGCGGGCCTTGAAGGCTATGGGATCTGCGAATACGCCCACCGGCTGGACGCCGCCGGGCAGGCCGTGATCACGCCGGATTAGCCCGCCGCGTCGGCCTCGAACTGCGCGGCGGCGGCCAGCGTTTCCGGCTGCTCGAACAGCGCGCTCAGCACGCCCGCCGACAGCGTGAAGTGGCTGATCCCGGCGGCGGCGAGACGGCTCACATCTGCAACCTGCCGCAGGCTGGCCGCCAGCAGGCGGGTCGATGACGCCACGCCGTCCAGCGCGCGCTGCATCAGCATGAGTTCTGCGTGGCCGTCGCGCCCGCCGTCACCAATCCGGCCTAGGTAGGGCGCGGCATAGTCGGCGCCCAAGGCGCTGGCGATCAGCATCTGGCTGGCGTCGTAGCAGGCGGTAAAGGTCACGCGCTGACCGGCGGCAATCAGCCTTGCAGCGGCCGTACAGCCCGCGCGGGTGATGGGCAATTTGACCAGCACCCGGCCGGGTGCGAGGGCGGCCAGCCGGCTGCCGCAATCGTAGAAGGCCGTCGCGTTCCCGCCCCAGGCCTGCAAATGAACTTCCTGCGCGCCGAGCGTCAGCGCCTGCGCGGTCAGGCGGCTTAACACCGTCAGCTCGCAGGCCAGTCCCGCGCGCTTCAGGAGCGTCGGGTTGGTGGTCACGCCGTAGAGCAGCCCCGAGGGCAGCCAGGCCTGCCAGTCGTCCGCCAGCGCGGAGTCGATGAACAGGCGCATCAGGCTAGGCGGCGATTGTCTGGTGCGAGCGAATCACATACTCGGGCGGCGCGAAGGTATCGGCCCGCGCAATATTCCAGAACACCTTGAACACCGGATGGTCCGGCACGCCGCCGTCCAGCAGTTCGCCCGGCTTCAGCCACAGGTGCAGCGCGGCCAGCGAGCGCACCTCGGTGGAGGACACCCGGCGGATGATGTGTTCCGGCCCCAGCTGATTGGGGTGCGTCAGGCCGGCGGCGGCCATCAGCTCCTGCAGCGCGTGCAGGGTGTTGCGATGGAACTGATACACCCGCTCGGCCTTGTCCGGCACCACCAGCGCACGCATGCGTTTGGGATCCTGCGTGGTCACGCCGGTCGGGCAGTGGCCGGTATGGCAGACCTGCGCCTGCAGGCAGCCCAGCGCAAACATGAAACCGCGCGCGGAGTTGCACCAGTCGGCGCCCATCGCCATCGAGCGGGCGATGTCGAAAGCGGTGACGATTTTCGCCGAGGCGCCAATTTTGACCCGGGCGCGCAGGTTGGCGCCGACCAGCGTGTTGTGCACCAGCATCAGGCCTTCGCGCAGCGGCGCGCCGACGTGGTTGGTGAATTCCAGCGGCGCGGCGCCGGTGCCGCCTTCGCCGCCATCGACCACGATGAAGTCCGGCGTGATCCCGGTCTGCAGCATGGCTTTGACCACCCCGAAGATTTCCCAGGGATGGCCAATCGCCAGCTTGATGCCCACCGGCTTGCCGCCGGCAAGTTCGCGCAGGCGCGCCACAAATTCCATCATTTCAATGGGCGTCGAGAAGGCCGAGTGGGTGGCCGGCGAGACGCAGTCTTCGCCCAGCGGCACGCCGCGGGCCTCGGCGATTTCCGGCGTCACCTTGGCGCCCGGCAGCACCCCGCCGTGGCCCGGCTTCGCGCCCTGCGAGAGCTTGATTTCGATCATCTTGACCTGCGCCGACGCCGCATTCTCGCGGAAGCGTTCGGCATCGAAACCGCCCTGCGGGCTACGGCAACCGAAATAACCCGAGCCGATTTCCCACACCAGATCGCCACCGGGTTCGCGGTGATAGCGCGACACCGAGCCTTCGCCGGTGTCGTGGTAGAAGTGCCCGCGCCGCGCGCCCTCGTTCAGCGCCAGCACGGCGTTGGCCGACAGTGCGCCAAAGCTCATCGCCGAGATATTCATCACGCTCGCCGAGTAGGGCTGGCTGCACTCGGCGCCGCCGATGGTCACGCGGAAATCGTGGCTGGCGATGGTCGCCGGCATCAGCGAATGGTTAATCCACTCGTACTGCGGCTCGTAGACATCAAGCTGGGTGCCGAACGGACGCTTGTCCGCCACGCCCTTGGCACGCTGGTAGATGATGGAGCGCTGGGCCCGCGAAAACGGCAGTTCGTCGGTATCGGATTCGATGAAGTACTGGCGGATTTCCGGCCGGATCATCTCGAAGAAAAACCGGAAATGGGCTAGCACCGGATAGTTGCGCCGGATCGACTGGCGCGGCTGCAGGTAGTCCATCAGCCCCACCACCGTCAGCGCCCCGAAAGCCAGCGCCGGCCACAGCCACAGCGGCGACGTCGGCATCAACAGCAGACTTGCCACCGCCGCGCCCGCGCAAATCGTCCAGGCCCAGTAGCGCTGCGGCAGCACATGGTCGAGAAAATCCAGCATGGCAGGTACTCCGCGGCGTTTTGAGGAGCCGGGATGATAGCAACCGGGGGGCTGCTCCCGACACCGCCGTCAGGCCGGCCGCCGGCGCGTCCAAAACTGGATCTGGCGCAAGCCGGTGCCGGCGCAACTCCCGGAGGATAGACCGGCCGATGCCAAGCAGGCGTCGCGGTCCGGCGCTGCGTCAGCGGCGCCGGCGGTTTCGTGCCGGCCTTCGCCAGCGCGTCCATCAGAACGGAGGCCGTTCCATGCCCACATCCCAAGAGCCCGTCGACCTCATCGCCGGGGATCCGATTCTCGCCCTGCCGGCCGATGCGGTGGCGATCGTGCCGGTACGCAATCTCGTGCTGTTTCCCGGCGTGCTCAGCCCGCTGACCATGGGGCGCCCCCAATCGGTGGCCGCCGTCGAAGATGCGGTGCGCTCACGGCGCCAGATTGGCCTCTTGCTGCAGAAAGATCCGACGCAGAACACCCCCGGCCCGGACCAGCTCTACGACATCGGCACGCTGGCTAACATCGCCCGCCGGCGGACCATGCCCGATGGCAGCCTGCAGGTGGTGTGTCAGGGCGAACAGCGCTTCCGGGTGATCGAGTTTCTGACCGGCCTGCCCTTTATGGCCGCCCGCATCGAGCGCCTGCTGGAAGTGGATGAAGACGGCTCGGCGATCGAGGCCCGGCTGCTGCAATTACGCCAGCAGGCCAATGCAGTGCTGGCCTACCTGCCGGATACGCCCGGCGGGGTGGCGGAAGCGATTAACGCGCTGGATTCGGCGGCAGCGCTGGCCGATCTGGTCGCCAGCATTCTCGATCTACCGCCGCAGCAAATGCAGGAACTGCTGGAGACGCTGGACGTCTCCGCTCGACTCGACCGCCTGCTCGCCCTGCTCGCGCACCAGTTGGAGGTGCTCAAGATTTCGGACGAAATCGGCAAGCAGACGCGCGAGGCCTTCGACGAGCGCCAGCGCGAAGCCGTGTTGCGCGAACAGATGCGCGCCATCCGCAAGGAACTGGGCGAAGGCGAAGAGCGGGCCGAAGAACTCTCCGAACTCGCGCGCGCCATCGACGAGGCCCATTTGCCGGAAGACACCCAGCGGCAGGCGCTGAAGGAATTGCGCCGCCTCGAACGTATGGGCGAGAGCTCGGCCGAAAGTGCGCAGCTCCGCACCTGGCTGGAATGGCTGTCCGAACTGCCCTGGCAGCATGAAAGCAAGGACCGAATCGATATTCCCGAAGCCCGCGCGGTGCTGGAGGAAGACCATTACGGACTCGACAAGGTCAAACGTCGCATCCTCGAATACCTCGCCGTGCGCAAGCTGAACCCCGGTGGCAAAAGCCCCATCCTGTGTTTTGTGGGGCCGCCGGGCGTGGGCAAGACCTCACTCGGCAGCAGCATTGC
>JALRCR010000280.1 GCA_023257255.1 Gammaproteobacteria bacterium
ATTCGTCTTACTGGCGGCGAGCCCACGGTGCGCGCCCACCTGCCTGTGCTGATCGAAAAGTTGGCGTCACTGGTCGTGCCGCCAGGCGCCGACTCACCGCGCGCCGGTGCACGGATAGATCTTGCGCTGAGTACCAACGGGGCCACCTTGGCGCTGGTGGCGCATGACTTGAAGCGTGCCGGGCTGTCGCGCGTCAACATCCGCATCGGCGGTGCCGGCACCCCGCGCATTGATGTGCGCGGCCTGCGCACCCGTCAGGTCAAGCTGCTGATCAACGGCGTACCCTTCAATTCTGCCGCCGACGGGCAGTTTGACCCCAGCCTGCTGTCGACCGACTGGATCTCGAAAATCAAGGTCAGCCCCGGCGCCAGCTCCCAGCTCTACGGTGACGGTGGCCTTGGCGCGGTCATCAACCTCGTCACCCGCACCGGCAACGGCGCGCTCAACAGCACCGCCACCGCCGAAGGGGGCGAAGACGGCTACCAGCGCCTCGGCGGCACGCTGTCCTATGGCGACGACGTGGTCGACTTCTTCGCCAGCATCGGGCGGCGCGCTCAGGACGGCTTTCAGCTGGCCGACGACTTCCGCCCGGCGCTGTTTGAAGACGGTGGCCGCCGGCTCAACAGCGGCCTGCGCCGCGACTCCAGTTTTTTAAGCGCCAGCTGGCGACCGCGCGAGGCCTGGGAATTTGGCCTCGCATTTCAGTACACCGACGGGAGCCACGGCCTGCCCACCGGCATCTTCGACAACGCCACCGACATCTACGCCCAGCGCCCACGCTTCGACAAAGTCAGCAGCGAGCAAAGCTATTACGCGCAGGCCTCCGCGCGCTATGAGCCGAACGAGACCTGGAATCATCTCAGCTGGGCCTACGTCACCGCGGGGCAAAGCGAATTGAACCGCTTCGAGGACCAGCGCTTTCTGGCCCGCACCGATGCCTCGGTCCGCAATACCTTCGACGACCAGACGCACACCCGTACCACCGGACTGCATCACCAAACCGAATACACCCACCCCTGGGCGGGCACGCTGGCAGTGATGGTGGAAGCGCGCGAAGAACGTCTGGAAGGCGAATGCCGGATCCGCGACGTGCCGCTGCGGGTGCCATCGGTTACGCGTGCGGCGCTGGCGCCGGTCGCCCGCGTGTCGGCCGCCGCCGCTGCCACGCCGGCCGAACCCAGCCGGCTGGTCCTCGACTACACCGTCACCCTCACCAACAGCGCCGGCACCACCGATGGCGCGGGCGGCAACTCGCCCATCGCGCGTCTGACCGCCAGCAACCGGCCGGGCGGCGGGGTCGATTTTTCGGTGGTCAATCTGGCCGGCGGCCGCTACGGCGCGAGCGACTTCCTGCAAAGCGTGTTCATTCGGCCGCGCGCCGGCTTCGACCCCAGCGGCCTCGGCTTCACGCAGGCCGTCGGCAGTCAGGCGGATATTGGCAACGTGCGGTTTTTTGCGGCTCTGGAAGACGCCGACGGCTACGCCTTCCCGATTCAGGTCAACTTCAAGCGACCCACCCAGGGCAACGAGTTCCTGCAAGGCGAAACCGCCTCGTGGCTGTTTAACAAGGGCACGGTCAGCGATTTCTTTGGCGTGGCGGTGCCAGCGACCAGCGGCACGCGGCCGGGCATGTATTCGGCCATTCGCTTTCGCAATGCCGACGCCAACGGCTTCTGGGGCGTCTCACCGGTTGATATCACCGGCGCCGGGGTGCTGCCGCGGGTGTTTGTGGGCGCGCCGACGACGGTCAATCCGGATGCCCTGCCGCCGGTTGACCCTGGCGATCCCGAGCCGCCAGCGCCCGGGCCGCCGGACGACCCGCTGACCGGCGACCCGGACATCAGCGGCCAGCTGGTGCAGGACCGGATCTGCGGCGGCGGTGCGGGCGGCGGCGATGGCAGCGGCGGTGGCGGCGACGGCACGGGCGGCAACCGCGTGGAGCGCCTGCCGGGCTATGTGTTTGGCTACCGCACGATTACCCAGGACCATGCGATAGACGTGCTAAGCACCGCGCTGGAATGGTCTTTTCATCCGACCGCCACCGTTGGGCTGGTCGCCGGCATCGGCCAGCACTGGCTGCGCGACGATGCGGCGGCCACCTCCGGTGCGCTGGGCTACAACCTGGGGGCCACCTGGCGGGTGGCCGAGGGCCTGCGCCTGAAAGCCAACCACGCCCGCAAAGTCCGCCCGCCGTCCATCGCGCAGCTCTACGATCCGGTGTCGGGTAATACCGAACTCGAGTTTGAGGAATCGGAGATTTTCGAGGTCGGCGCGCGGCAGGCGCTGGGCCTCAAATCAAGCGCCGAAGTCACGCTTTTTCATCAGGATGTGGCCGGCTTTATCCAGCGCAACGTGGTGTCGGGTTTGTTCGAGAACGTGGCGGAAACGCGCTTTCGCGGCCTTGAACTGGCCGCGTCAACCAGCCTTGTGCCGCGGCTGCAACTCGATCTGGGCTACACCTGGCTCTACAGCCGCGACGGCTCGCCGGGGACCCAGCGCAAACAGCAACAGTACACGCCCGTCCACAGCCTGAGTCTGGGCGGCGGCTATCAGCTTTCGGATCAGATCAGCCTGCACGCCAATCTGCGCTATACCGGCGAGCAGTACTTCTATTCGCGCATTACGCCGCTACAGCGACGCGCGCTAGATGCCTACACCCTGCTCGACGGCAACCTGCGCTGGCGCCTGCCGGGCCAGCGGTTCAGCCTGTACGTGGGGGCTAATAATCTGCTCGACGAAGACTACGCGGAGAGCTACGGCCTGCCGCAGGCAGGCCGGATGGTTTACGCAGGCGTCGAATTCAGCCTGCGCTAGGGCGGTCTAGCGCTGCTGGAGGCGTTGCCGCAGGGCGCTGCCGGCCAGCGCGCCGGCAATGCCACCAACCAGACCGAAGCCGACGTGGCTCAGCAGGCTGAAGCCCACCCCCGCCGTAATCGACCCAAACTGCAGGCCAAGGCCGTTGACCGCCGCCCACTTCCACAGCGGCTTGGCCACGTGCGCCAGCGCCGCAATCAGCCCAAGCGCAGCAACCCCGGGCTGCCGCAACAGGCGGTAGAGCGCATCAACGACCAGACCGGTCAGCAAATAGTTAAGCCCCATGCCGAGCCCGTGGAAGCCCCACACCGGCAGACTTGCCGTGAAGGCCGCCGCCAGCGCGACGATGGTCGCAGCGTGACGGTCGGTGCTCAGCGTGCGCCCGAACATCAACAGCGCCATCCACTCCAGCCCGTGATGGCCCGGCAGCTTGAGCGGCAGGTTGACGCTGGCATGCAGCACCACCACCAGCGCACCCAAGGACGCAAGGCCGAGGATCTCGGCCCGGCGCGACGGGAAAACGCGGTCGGTCCGCGCCTCAGAACTGCTTGATGAAAGCCTTGTCGGCCACACGCCAGCCGTGGAAATTGGTTTGCTCATGGTGTTCCTCATCGAGATAAAGCACCGAGCGTCCGCCGGCCAGCACCGGCCGCGCCCACTCGGTAATCATGATTTGGGCCGAAGCGGCCGAGACTTCATCGCCGCCGGTCGTCATAAAGGCTTCGATGTCGGTCGAGTCGCGCAATTCGCCCAAGGCATAGGCGCCTTCCTGCACATCGCGCACCCCACGCATCCATAGA
>JALRCR010000281.1 GCA_023257255.1 Gammaproteobacteria bacterium
CACTGATCGAGCGCCATGGCGCGGTGTCGCCCGAGGTTGCCGAGGCGATGGCGCGTTCGGCAGCGCGCGCGGCGGGTGCACGAGCCTCCGGCGCGCCGTCCTGCCACAGGGCTTCGACCAGCGCGGCGATATCGGCACGGAGGTGCATCACCGCCGATTCCAGTTCTGGCGGCGCAGCCTTGGCGCGGGCCAGTACGTCTGCGGCCTGCGCGCTGCTCGCGCCGAGCGCATGCCGGCAGGCCTCGGTTTGCGCGCCGCCTGCGCGCTGCCCGAGCAAGGCTTGCGCAAGCTCGAGGTAACGACGCAATTCATCCAGATCGTAGTGAAACTGCAGCGGCAGCCGCAGCGCCATCAGGTGCATCATGCCGAGGATGAGCTGCGCCTGTTCCTGCGCCATGCGATTGGCGGGGTCGATTGCCGGCAACACCACGTCCGTCATCGACTTGATCATGCTCTTGAGCTGCAAGGGCGCGCGCAGATCCATCAGAGCACCTCCGCCAGGGTCTCGGCGAGTTGCTCGGTGAATTTAGCGCCGACGCCCAGACACCAGGCCACGAGCACGTCCTGATGGGTCTTGCCGTTGTGCGCGATGCGATAGGAGGTGGCCAGCGACATCACTGCCGTTTTCCAGGTGTTCAGCACCTTGTAGTAGCGCAGGCTTGCGGGATTCACGACCAGCCCTGAAGCGGCCTCGTAACGCGCCAGAAAATCTTCTTCGTACAGCAGACCGCACACCAGCTCGCGGCCGGTGCCCGCCTCCGCATGGCCCCAGACGCGGGTGGTGCACCAGGCGAGATCTTCATGTCGATCTCCGAAGTGACCGAGTTCCCAATCGAGCCAGGCCGTGATTTCGCCGCGCGCTTCATCAAACAGGAAATTGCCGCAGCGATAGTCGCCGTGCAGCAGCGAGACCCGGTCGACCGGCGGCATATTGGCCCGCAGCCACTGCGCGGCGAGCGTGAGGAGCGGCAGTTCGCCGGGCGCGTCCTCTTCCCACACCCGGCTCCACCAGTTGATTTGTCGCAGCACGGCGTGGTGGCCCGTGGGGGGAACATCGAAGGCGCTCAGGTCCTGGCCCTGCCAGTCGTGGGTGTGGATGCTTGCCAGATGGCGCACAAACTGCGGCGCCAACAAGCCGCGGAGCGTGGGTCCGTAGTTTGTGCCCATCCCCGAGACTTCTCCGCCCAGGCCGCGCGTGGGTTTGGTCACGCCGGGCACCAGCCCGTAGATCAGCGCGGGATAGGGCAGATGGGTCGCGTCGGCGTCCACCCAGTAGACGGGCGGCAGCGGAACCCGGCCGGTGAGCGCGCGTATCAGCTGGAACTCCCGCAGCCGGCTGCTTTCAACGATCGACTCTGCCGGCTGCATGCGCAGCACCATGGGACTGGTGGTCTGCGCGCCTGCCTTCGACTGCCAGTCGAGGTCGAACGCCATCTGGAGTTTCGAGGCGCCACCGGTCAACCAGCGGGGCGCGCGCACCGCGAAGGCCGTGGACAGGTGCGCGCCCAGCAAGGATTCCACCGCTGCCACCAAGGTGCTCAGGCTCACCGGGGAATACGGGGCGCCGGCGCGTGCCATGAGTTTTCGACTAAGAAAATCGTCCACGCCCGGCTCGCAGGGAAAGCGCTGCCGCAGGCTGTCGAGCCACGCCGTCGAAGGGCGATCTTTGTCCATCACCAAAGGCATGAATCTCCTTGCGTAGTGCGGAAGTGGCCGGGGCTGGGCGCTGGTGCATGAGGAAAGTCATCGCCATCGTGTCGCCATTGCGACAGAGCGCCCTCGGCGCTGGTGGGCCCGCGGCCCTGCGGCATCAGTGCGGGCAGGGCAGCGTCGGCCCCGACTAGATACCAGATTCAGAATCGACTTCGCCAGCCCGGGCGCGATGTAAATCCGGCGCAGCGCTTTCGATGAACACCAACCGCCTGAATCAGCGCCGGTGGCGTGAATGCCATGTGCCGCAGCACGCGCAGCGGCGCGTCAGACAGGCCATTGGTGCCGATGGCCGGGGTCGCTACGACTTGGCAAGTGCCTCCGGCAACCGTCCATCAGAATCCGCCACCGGCATCGATCGCGAAATCTTCGGGTCAACGCTCCAGCTTCTGGCCGGCAAGCAAATCAGACAGCTCGCCGGTATCGCCAATCAATACACGCCCATGAAATCTCGCTTGCCGATCTCCACGCCGTTGTGGCGCAGGATGTCGTAGGCGGTGGTGACGTGGAAAAAGAATTGCGGCAGGCCATAGCCGAGCAGGTAGGTCTGGCCCGACAGCTTTTTCTCTTTCGGCGTGCCCGGACGCAGCACCACTTCCAGCGCTTCACTGCCGTCGATCTGCGCGGCACTCAAACCGGCAAGAAACGTCAGGGTCTTGGTGATGCGGGCTTGCAGGTCGGCGAAAGATTGCTCGCTATCCTCATAGGCGGGCACTTCGACGCCCGCCAGCCGGGCCGGCACGCTCTTGGCAAAATCGGCCGCGATCTGCACCTGACGCAGCAGCGGGAACATGTCTGGAAACAGGCGGGCCTGCAGCAACACCTGGGGTTCGAAGTGCCTGTCGGCGGCGTGGGCTTCGGCCTTGGTCAATACCTCTTTCAGGGCATTGAGCATTTGCTGGAAGACCGGAATGGAAGCGTTGTACATGGAGAGGGTCATGAGGAGTCCTTGATGGGGTTGCGGCTGAGGCGTCTGCGACGGGGCGTACAGATGCGTGATGATAGTGCCTGTGGGTGGGCGGCGCTGACGTCAAAGCGCATTGGCGCGCTGGTTTACGTCTGTAGTCGGTCCCGCAGCACGCCGCGCCGGTGATCCAGACTGCAGGTCTTGCCAAGGGTTGGGGACCTGGCTGGTCGACACGCACTGCCGCCGGCAGGCTCACGACAGACCTGCCATGACATTTGCTGGTGAAACGCCGCGCCGCACATCGCGCAAATTGCGTTCGTCATGGCAAGCCATGTCATGCGCGTGGAGCGGCTGCTTCGCCCCGACCGCCCGCTTGCACGTGAATGAGTAGCGGTCTCGCTTCTACAGATGCGTTACTGGTGCCCTCGCCAGTACAACGGGGCGTGGAAGCGGGCGCGCGAAAAGGTCGGCCTGAAGCAGGTGCGGATACACGATTTGAAGCACACCTTCGGTCGACGATTACGCGCTGCCGGCGTGCCGCTAGAGACGCGAAAAGTGTTGCTCGGACACAAGTCCGGAGACATCCCCACGCACTACTCGGGACCTGAATTGGAAGAGCTTATTGAGGCTGCAAACAGGGTCTGCGTCGATAAGTCCCGCAAAAGTCCCGCACTGGTTGTGCTGCGCAAGCGGACGGCCGGAGCGAGGGTGTGAATTTCTCTTTGGAATCAAAGAGTAAATTGGTGGCTACGGGTGGACTCGAACCACCGACCTCAGCATTATGAGTTCGGCTCGGAACACCTAACTGATTGTTTAGGTTCATTTTATCCGGGAGTCCGTTGCGAGTTTTGCAGGGTTTGACTGAACGATGCGGGA
>JALRCR010000282.1 GCA_023257255.1 Gammaproteobacteria bacterium
TCGCGTCATCCGGATACACCGACACGTCCTTGCGGATGTCCTCGTTGACGAACTCGGTCGCGGCGGCATTCCCGTTGGCGTAGTTCACGGTGTTGGTCACCGCCGCGATCACCTTCGCGCGCAGGATGTAATCGAGGAACTTGTGCGCGTTATCCGGGTGCTTGGCGTCTTTGGGAATGCCCATGGTGTCAAACCACATCAGCGCCCCCTCTTTCGGAATGAAGTAGGCGATTTCGTTGCCGTTCTTCGCTTCTTCTGCGCGGTCGCGCGCGATGAACACGTCACCGCTCCAGCCCAGCACCATGCAGACTTCGCCGTTGGCGAGGTCGTTGATGTACTGCGAGGAGTGGAAGTATTTGATGTTCGGCCGCACGCCCATGACGAGGGCTTCGACTTTCTTCAGGTTCTCTTCGGTCTGGCTCGCGGTGGGCAGACCGAGGTAGCGAAGCGCGGAGGGAAACACTTCCGCCGGCGCGTCCAGCATGGTCACGCCGCAGTCCTTGAACTTCGACACTACTTCCGGCTTGAAGACCATATCCCAGCTGCCGATCGGCGCGTCCGGCATGCGTTCCTTGATTTTCTTCACGTTGTAGCCAATGCCGGTGGTGCCCCACATCCAGGGCACGATGTGCTTGTTGTCCGGGTCGTAGCCCGACAGCACTTTCATGATGCCGGCGTCGAGGTTCTGGTAGTTAGGCAGCTTGGCGCGGTCGAGTGCCTGAAAGATGCCGGCCTGAATCTGCCGCGCCACGAAGCTTGCGGAAGGCACGACCAGGTCATAGCCCGTGTTGCCGGCCAGCAGCTTGGCTTCGAGCACTTCGTTGGAGTCGAACACGTCGTAGCGCACCTTGATGCCGGTTTCTTTTTCGAAATTGGCGATGGTGTCTTCGGCGATATAGTCCGACCAGTTGTAGACATTCAGGACGGGTTCTTCGACGGCAGCAGTCGCGGCCGGCGGCGTCGCCGCAGCGGTCGCGGGGGTGGCGGCTGGGGCTGCGGTCTTCTCGGCGCTGGCGCCGGGGTCTTTGCCGCCACAGCCGAAGAGCAAGGCCGTCAGTGCACTGAGCAGCAGACCATGGTGGATTCTCGACTTCATGACACTCGCTCCTCGTTAGACCGGATTGAACTGCTTGATGAGACCTGCAAGGCGCAGGCCAGACCGCGGACGCACGTCCCTGAACAATGGCCCGACGATAACCATTCACCCGAAACCCCGCAACCGCGGGGCCTTTGGCCTGCGGCCAAGCAGTGTGCCGCGAGGCGGCCGGGTGTGTGGCACTGCCGGCAATCACGCGGGGAGCGCCAGCCCGGTGCGCAGTGCACCGGGCTAGCGCACCCTCAGGCGCGCGCCAGCGCGTCGGCGGTCAGGTCTAGGCAGCGCCGCGCGAGGTCGATGAGCTGGTCGATTTCGCTGCGGCTCATCACCAGCGGTGGCGACATGATCATGGTGTCCCACACCGCGCGCATGACGAGACCATTCTTGAAGCAGAAGTCGCGACACAGGGTGCCGACTTCGCCCAGCGGCTCGAAGCGCTGGCGCGTGGCCTTGTCTTTCACCAGTTCCAGCGCGCCGATGAAGCCCACGCCGCGCGCTTCGCCGACCAGCGGATGCTCGCCCAGTTCGCGCCAGCGGGCCTGCAGGTAGGGGCCGGTGTCGGTGCGTACCCGCTCCACCAGACCCTCGTCGCGGATGATGCGGATGTTGCGTTCCGCCACCGCGCAGCAGGTCGGGTGGCCGGAATAGGTGTAGCCGTGGAAGAACTCGCCGCCGTCTTCAATCAGCGTGTTGGCGACATGGTCGGCCACCATCACCCCGCCGATCGGCAGATAGCCCGAGGACATGCCTTTGGCCATCGCCATCAGATCCGGCTTGAAGCCGAAGGTCTCGCAGCCAAACCAGTTGCCGGTGCGGCCGAAGCCGCAGATGACTTCGTCGGCCACCAGCAGCACGCCGTATTTGCGGCAAATGCGCTCGATTTCTGGCCAGTAGGTGCTAGGCGGAATAATCACGCCGCCCGCACCCTGAATCGGCTCGCCGATGAAGGCGGTTACCGTCTCCGGCCCGAGTTCGAGGATTTTTTCTTCCAGCAGGCGAGCCGACTTCAGGCCAAATTCTTCCGGGGACATCTCGCCGCCGAGGCCGTACCAGTAGGGCGGGGCGATGTGCACGATGCCGGGAATCGGCAGGTCGCCCTGCGCGTGCATCGCGCTCATCCCGCTGAGGCTGGCGCCCGCCACGGTGCTGCCGTGATAGGCCTGCCAGCGGCTGATGATGGTCTTGCGCTGGGTTTCACCCCGCACGTCGCGATAGCGCCGCACCAGCCGCACGACGGTGTCGTTCGATTCCGAGCCGGAGCCGGTATAGAACACCCGGTTGAACTGCGGCGGGGTGACCTCGGCCAGCAGCGCCGAGAGCGCGATCGCCGGCGGGTTGGCCGTCTTGAAGAAGTTGTTGTAGTAGGGCAGCTCGCGCATTTGCGCGGCCGCGACGTCCGCCAGTTCATCCCGGCCGTAGCCCACGTTCACGCACCACAGCCCGGCCATGGCATCGAGCAGGCGGTTGCCGTCGGAATCCCACAGATACACGCCCTCGGCGCGGGTGATGACCCGCGTGCCGTGCTCGTGCAGCGCCTTGTGGTCGGTAAACGGGTGCAGGAAATGCTGGCGGTCGAGTGCCTGCCAGCCGGCAGTGTCGTGTTGGTCGCGCAGTGTGTTCATACGTTTAGCAGGAGAAATTCCCGCTCCCAGGAGCTGATGACGTGGAAGAAAGTCTCGTATTCCTTGTGCTTGACCGCCGTGTAGGAGCGCACGAAGCGTTCCCCCAGCAGGTCTTTCAGCACGGTGCAGGCTTCGAGCAGTTGCAGGGAGTCTTCCAGGCTGCGCGAGAGCTGGTAGCCCATGTTGTAGCCGCTGCCGCTGACCGGTTGCCCGGCGCGCAGGCCTTCAATCATGCCCAGATACCCGCAGGCCAGTGAGGCGGCGAAGGCAAGGTAGGGATTGACGTCGGCGCCGGCCACGCGGTTTTCGATGCGGGTTGACTGCGGATCAGACACCGGCACGCGGAGCCCCACCGTGCGGTTGTCGTAGCCCCATTGCACGTTGATCGGCGCATAGCCGCCGCGCGCGATGCGGCGGTAGGAGTTGACGTTCGGCGCGAAGAAGGCCATCGCATGCGGGATGTATTTCTGCAAACCCGCAATATGACCCAGAAAGAGATCCGTCAGCTTGCCGTCCGGCGTGGCAAAGATGTTCTCGCCGGTGACCTTGTCGACCACGCTCTGGTGGATGTGCATCGCGCTGCCCGGCTCGTCCTTCAGCGGCTTGGCCATGAAAGTGGCGTAAATGCCGTGGCGATAGGCCGCCTCGCGGCAGGTGCGTTTGAACAGGAAGGCCTGATCCGCCAGATCCAGCGGGTCGCCGTGCAGGAAGTTGATTTC
>JALRCR010000283.1 GCA_023257255.1 Gammaproteobacteria bacterium
GCTGTGGCCGCGACCGTGATCCTGGATTTTCTGCTTGTACTTTTGAACCTGACGATCCAGTTTATCGGTCAGATCGTCCACGGCAGCGTAGAGGTTCGGATCCACACTCTCAACAAAGATATCTTTGCCCGGAACATGGAGGGTCACTTCCGCTTTCTGGTTCAACTTTTCGACGCTCAGCACGACATGGATGTCAATCACATGATCGAAATGACGCGTGACCTTTTGCAACTTCTGGCTGACATAGTCACGAATGGCCGGGCTGACTTCCAGATGATGACCACTGATTTGCAGATTCATACTGCCTCCTCTATAGGGTCTTGCGCAAACTGGCGGTGGGTATATTCATCGCCTCACGGTATTTTGCTATGGTCCGGCGTGCTACGACAATGCCCTCGACGCTAAATTGATTACAAATTTGCTGGTCCGAGAGTGGTTTTTTGGCATTTTCTTCTCCAACCAGTTGGCGAATCCGGGCCTTAATCGCGGTCGCTGAGGCCGATCCGCCGTCATCCGTTCCCACGTGGCTGCCAAAAAAGTATTTAAATTCAAGGACTCCGCGTGGTGTTGCCATGAATTTCTGCGAGGTCACCCGGGAAATCGTCGATTCGTGTAGCCCCAAGCGGTCGGCAATTTCGCGAAGCACCAAGGGGCGCATCGCTAATTCACCTTTTTCAAAAAAATCAGCCTGTTCGTGGACAATGGCCTGGGCAACCCGCTCGATGGTTTCAAAGCGCTGCTGGATATTCTTGATGAGCCAACGGGCTTCTTGTAATTGGCCCGCCAAACCACCTTGGTTCTCGCTGGTGCCTGCCTGGCGCAGTAAGTTAGAGTAGAGACGATTGATTTTGAGTCGCGGTATCGCATCCGGATTGATCATGGCCTGCCACCGGCCGTTTGCGCTATCGGCCCGTCGAACCAGGACATCAGGAATGATGTAGGGACTCGTGTCATGGATGAAAGCATCACCCGGGTGTGGGGTCAGGGTCCGAATGAGCGTTTGGGCGTCGCGAAGTTTGTCATCGTCGGCGCCGGTCCGGCGACGCAGCTGGGCAAAATCACGTTGGGCCAGCAGCGGCAGGTAGTCTTTGATCAGGATGCGCGCGAGGGGTGCTGCGGGATCGTGGGACTCTCGTAGCTGGAGGAGGAGGCATTCTTCCAGTGAGCAGGCACCAGCGCCTGGCGGATCGAGTTCTTGCAATTGTGTCAGCGCGGTTTCCAGTTCAGCGTGAGTCACGGCTTCGTCGGCCGGCAGCGTATCGAGAATATCCGTCAACGTACTGCTCAGAAAACCGCGCTCGTCGAGCGCTTCAATGAGGATGCGCACCAGTGCCTGCTCGCGCCAGCTGATTCGAAGCAACCCGGCCTGAGCCAGCAGATGTTCGCGCAAGGTGATGGTCGATGCATCAGCCTGTTCATGCTCGAAATCATCATGGCCGCCACCAGATCCGCTGGTGTAGTCGTAGGGACCTTCGTCGATATCGATCGGGTTGCTTTGTTCGAAAGCCTCCGCTGTATCGGAGGGTTCACTCTCGGTACGCAGATCGTCTCCGAGGTCATGAACTGGTTGCACTATATTCGCGCCGGGATCAGCAAGCGCCTCGTTTTCCTCGGTCTCGTCCCCGTCTTCGCGCTCCAGCATGGGGTTCTCGGCCAGCGCCTGAGCGACCTCTTGCTGTAGTTCTACCGAAGAGAGCTGCAGCAATCGTATCGACTGCTGCAACTGGGGCGTCATTGCCAGGTGTTGTGAGGCCTTGAGGTGCAGGCTGGCCTTCATGGATTCTTTCGCTCAGTCGCCACGGGTGCGTGGTTCGGCCTCTAGAGGCGGAAGTGCTCGCCCAGATAGACCTGGCGAACAGCATCATTGTTAATGATGTCGTTGGGTCGACCGGAGGCCAGAACCGACCCTTCGCTAATGATGTAGGCGCGGTCAGTAATACCCAGTGTCTCGCGGACGTTGTGGTCGGTAATGAGCACGCCGATACCGCGCTCTTTGAGGAAGCGGATGATCTTCTGAATCTCAAGTACGGCGATCGGGTCGACGCCAGCGAAAGGTTCGTCGAGCAGAATGAAGCGGGGTTCGGTCGCTAGTGCACGGGCGATTTCGACGCGACGGCGCTCGCCACCCGATAGTGACGCAGCGCGGCTCTCACGAATGTGCTGAATCGCCAGTTCATCGAGCAGGGTTTCCAGGCGATTGCGCTCGTCGTCCGCCGACAGCTTCTGCAATTGCAGCACTGCCAGAATGTTTTCTTCTACGGTTAGTTTGCGAAAGACCGAGGCTTCCTGCGGCAGATACGACACGCCCATGTGGGCGCGCTGGTGAATCGGTAGGTGTACGACCTCATCGCCCGCCAGCGTAATGTTGCCGCCATCGGCTGGAACGAGGCCAACCACCATGTAGAAGCAGGTGGTCTTACCCGCACCGTTGGGACCCAGAAGGCCCACCACTTCACCGGCCTTCACATCGAAGGACACATCTTTGACGACCGTGCGTTTGCGATAAACCTTGCGCAAGTTACGAGCCGAGAGCGTGGCGGTTTGGGTGGTTGCGGTGGTGGTCATGGTGTCGACGGTTTGGGGGTTCAAGCGGTAGGAACGTTATTGTCGCAGGAAGCATCATTGCCATCGAGTATATTTTCAACCGTGGCATCGCCCGCCTCGCCACGGATGACCTGCTGAATCACCCGCATGGCAAAGCCACGGCTGGCCAAATGACGGGTCTGCTTGGCGCGTTCGTTCATGTCGCGTGGGATCTGACCGAATTTTTTGAACCAGATCTCGCGGCAGCGTGCGAGCTCATCAGGTTGCTCAGCCAGTACGGCGGCGATGGTATCGCGGTCGACACCCTTTTGCGTCAGCTCCTGACGTAGACGGCTGTCGCCATAGCGCGGCGCCCGCAGGCGGGCACGCATTTCGGCGTAGCGGTCATCCGAGAGCATTTTGCGTTGTTCCAGATCGTCGAGTAACGCATTCACCTCGGACGCCGATGGCAGTTCGTAGATTTCATCTACCAATGATTCGGCGGCAAAGGTATCGCGTGGATTTCGCTGTGCCGGTTTAGGTGCGGGCTTGCTCAGCAGCCTGCTGGCAAGTTCTTGCCGGGAATACTCGCGCCGCGCCAGAAGGCGCAGAGCGCGAGCACGCAGGTCGTCAGCTGAAGCAGCCAATCTCAATCACGACTTAAACGTCGTCTCCCTCGGCTACCGGCGCCGGCGCTGCGCCGGCTTTGGTAGTAATGCCTGCGGCATCCATGATCTTGGCTTCGATTTCCCGGGCCAGTTCCGGACGTGACTTCAGGAATTCACGGACATTGTCTTTGCCCTGACCGATCTTTTCGCCGTTGTAGGCGTACCAGGCACCGGCTTTGTCGATGATCTTGTGTTCGACGCCCAGCTCGATGATTTCGCCTTCGCGCGAGATGCCTT
>JALRCR010000284.1 GCA_023257255.1 Gammaproteobacteria bacterium
AATCAAGCGGATGTTCAGCCCCGAGTTCCGCAATCGGCTGGATGCGGTCATTCAGTTCAGCGCGCTCGACCCGGTGACCATCGCCCACGTGGTAGACAAGTTCATCATCGAACTCGAAAGCCAGCTGGACGCGAAGAAGGTCAGCATCGAGGTCGCTGCCGAAGCACGCGCGTGGCTGGCCGAACATGGCTACGACCGCCTGATGGGCGCTCGCCCGATGGCCCGGCTCATTCGCGAGAAGATCAAGAAGCCGCTGGCGGAAGAACTGCTGTTTGGCCAGCTGGTCAACGGCGGTCACGTGGCGGTCAGCGTGCGCGACGACGACATCGCGGTGGAAGTGGAAACCGAGCTGCCGGTGGCGGACCCGGCCTGAGCAAGCCGGCGGTGCGCGACTAGCCCTCGCGTACCGCCTTCTTCAACACCACCGAGTTCCGCTGATAGTTGTACAGCGCCTGCCGCGCCATTGGCAGTTCCTCGATGCCGCTGCGCCCATAGCCCCGCTCCTGAAACCAGTGCGTGGTCTGGGTGGTCAGCACAAACACTTCCTTCATGCCGGCCGCGGCCGCGCCGCGCTCCAGGGCGTCCAGCAGCACCGCGCCGTAGCCGCTACGCCGATAGTCAGGGTCGACCGCAATACACGCGAGTTCGGCCATGTCGTCCGTGGGATAGGGATATACCGCGCCGCAGGCGACCGTCGCGCCATCGCGCACCATCACCAGAAAGCGGTCGATTTCGCGTTCCAGTTTTTCGCGGGAACGCTTGACCAGCACACCTTCGGCTTCCAGCGGTTCGATGAGCCCCAGAATGCCGCCCACGTCCTTGATGGTCGCCGGTCGTAGCTGATCGAAGGGCACGCTGCTGACCAGCGTCCCCACGCCGTCGCGGGTAAAGAGTTCCAGCAAGAGCGCGCCGTCCTGCGCGCTGGAGACCAGATGCACCCGCTCCACCCCGCCTTCGCTGGCGCGTAGCGCGCTGGCGAGGATGTTGGCGGGCGGTCCGTTGATGGCGTCCGGGGCGCGCAGTTCGTGCGCCGTCAGCTGCCGCCGCACGCTGCCCTGCGCATCCGCCACCTCGGCCTGCGGGGTGTAGAGCACCAGCTTGCTTGCGCCCAGCGCCATCGCGGTTTCGGTGGCTAAATCTAGCGCGTTGAGGCTGAACAATTCGCCGGTCGGCGAATGCGCCAGCGGCGACATCAGCACGATGTCGGCATGGTTCAACTGGCCGCGCAGCGAAATGACGTCGAGCTTGCGGGTCTCGCCGGTGAATTCCAGATCAACCCCGTCGATTACGCCGACCGGCTGCGCGGTCACAAAATTACCGGTGACGATGCGCAGGTCTTCCGCGCCGGCCTGCGGCGGCCCGGTCATATGCGCAAACTGCGCTTCCAGCGCGTAGCGCACATGCGTCACCGCGTGGCGCACTTCGCGCAGGCTGGCGCTATCGGTCACCCGCAGGTCGCGCACCAGCCGGGTCGGCACCCCGGCCTCACGCAGCCGGGCCTCGACCTGCGGCCGCGCGCCGTGCACCAGCACCAGCTTCACCCCTATCCCGCACAGGAGCGCGAGGTCCTGCACAATCAACGGGAAGCCGGCCGCCTCGATGGCGTCGCCGCCCAGATAGACCACAAAGGTCTGATCGCGGTGGGCGCGCAGATAGGGCGAGGCTTCGCGCATGAAGCCGACAAAACGCTGCTGATCCGGTGGCGTCCACTTGGACATGGTGAGCAAAGCCTGCGTTAGGTGAGAGACAAGCCGCCGGACGGCGGGATTGACCGCATTCTACATGCGGCCTGCTTCGACGGGGCCGGTCTTGCTGGTTATCATGCCGACCCCGCCCCGGGCCGTAGCCGGCCCCGGCAAACCCAACTCCGGAGCAGACGATGGCTACCAAAATCAACCGGCAAAGTGCCCGTATCACCGAACCCAAGGCTCAGGGCGCGTCCCAGGCCATGCTCTACGCCACGGGCCTCACCCCGGCCGATATGTCCAAAGCGCAGGTCGGCATCGCCAGCGTCTGGTTTGAAGGCAATCCCTGCAATATGCACCTGCTGACCCTTGGCGACTCGGTCAAACACGGCGTCAGCGCGGCCGGCATGATCGGCATGCGCTTCAATACCGTCGGCGTCAGCGACGGCATTTCGATGGGCACCGACGGCATGAGCTACTCGCTGCAATCGCGCGAAATCATCGCCGACTCGATCGAAACCATCATGGGCGGCCAGTGGTACGACGGTCTCATCACCATCCCCGGCTGCGACAAGAACATGCCCGGCTGCGTGATGGCGATGGCCCGGCTCAATCGCCCGGCGCTCATGGTCTACGGCGGCACCATCAAGCCCGGCCACTCTCGCGGCGAGACGCTGGACATCATTTCCGCGTTTCAAAGCTATGGCGCCTATCTGGCCGGCACGATCGACGACACCCGCCGGCAAGAAATTGTGCGCAGCGCCTGCCCCGGCGCCGGTGCCTGTGGCGGCATGTACACCGCCAACACCATGGCCTCCGCCATCGAGGCCATGGGCCTGTCGCTGCCGTACAGTTCCTCCACCCCGGCGGTCGACCCGCTTAAGCAGGAAGAGTGCAAACGCGCCGGCGAAGCCATCCGTCTGCTGCTGGAACGCGACATCAAGCCGCGCGACATCATGACCCGCGCCGCCTTTGAAAACGCGATGGTGGTGGTGACCGTGCTGGGCGGTTCGACCAACGCCGTGTTGCACCTGTTGGCGATGGCGCGCGCGGCCGACGTTGAATTGACGATCGACGACTTCCAGGCCGTCAGCGACCGCGTGCCCTTCCTTGCTGATCTCAAGCCCAGCGGCAAATACGTGATGGAAGACGTGCAGGGCATTGGCGGTATTCCGGCGGTGATGAAATACCTGCTGGAGAAAGGCCTCATCGACGGCTCCTGCCTGACCTGCACCGGCAAGACGATCGAAGAAAACCTGCGCGACCTGCCCGGCCTCACCCCCGGCCAACAGGTGCTGCGGCCGATCGAGAACCCGATCAAGGAATCCGGCCATATCCGCATCCTCAAAGGCAATCTGGCGCCCGGCGGCTCGGTGGCCAAGATCACCGGCAAGGAAGGCCTGCGCTTCTCGGGCCCGGCCAAGGTGTATGACTCCGAAGAACTGATGCTGGCCGCGCTCGAGCGCAATGAAATTGCCAAGGGCGACGTGGTGGTCATTCGCTACGAAGGCCCTCAGGGGGGGCCGGGCATGCCCGAAATGCTCACCCCCACCTCCGCCATCATGGGCGCGGGTCTGGGCAGCGACGTGGCCATGCTGACCGACGGTCGCTTCTCCGGCGGCTCGCACGGCTTCATCGTCGGTCACGTGGTGCCGGAAGCCCAACAGGGCGGGCCGATCGCGCTTATCCAGAACGGCGATGTCATCACCATTGATGCCGAGACCAACCGGATCGAT
>JALRCR010000285.1 GCA_023257255.1 Gammaproteobacteria bacterium
CCCAGGCGTGACGTAGCGCGTAGGGCGTGGCGGCGTCGCGCACCAGACCGTAGTGCTCCAGATAGTTCAGCGCCTCCAGCAGCAGCTTGTTGTACAGCGAGGCGAGCAGAAAGACGGTCAGACCCAGCGGGCCGCTCAGGATCGCGAAACCCGCGGCCACGCTGAAGCTGCGCAGAAAGCCGCGCGTCACCTTGTTCGCCAGCAGCAAGCGGCTAAGCGCCGGCCGCCCCGCAAGGCGCCGTGCCTCGATCCGCCAGGCCTGTGCCACCTGCCCCAGCGAACTGCGCAGGTAGAAGGCATAGACGTTTTCGCCACGCCGGGCGGTCGCGGGATCTTGCGGCGTGCCCACATCGCGGTGATGCCCGAACACATGCGCGACTTCCAGTGTGGCGTTGAAAGACAGCGCCAGCAGCCAGCGGGCGGTGAACATCGCCAGCCGGTCCTGCGTGCGATGCATCAGTTCGTGCGCCGTCAGAATGCCCCCCAGCGCCACCGCCAGCCCGAAGGAAACAATCGCGCCCTCGTAATCCAGCCAGTCCTTGCTCGCATGCCGCGCCAGCACCGGGTAATCCAGATGGCTTTCCAGCCACGCCCCCAGCCCGAGCAGATCGCCCGGCGCCAGATACCACAGGAACACCAGGGTCAGCGCGGCGACCGAAGGCAAAAAACTGTGCAAGGCGAGGTCCAGCACCCACGGGTGACGAAACGCTGGCGCGCGCGCGGCGCGCCCGCTCAGGGCATCAAGCCCGATCCAGCCCAGCGCGCCCGCTGCCATGCCCAGCCATGAGGCCGCACCGCCCAGCACCAGTCCAAGCATGGTCAAGGCAATGAGTAGATGGGTTCCGAAATAACGCAGATAAAGCCACATCACGCCCCCCTCCATGCTCGCAACAAGTCTGCTGACGACCGGTCCACGACGCGCTGACCGAGCCGGCGCAGTGTACCCACGGCCCTCACAGCAGCCAGACCAGCACAAGATATCGCCCAAGCTTGGCCACCGTCACCAGCAGCAGAAAAACCCACAGGCGCTCGCGCAAAATGCCGGCGACCACGGTCAAGGGGTCGCCGATCAGCGGCGCCCAGCTCAACAACAGCGACCACTTGCCCCAGCGGCGATAGTGGCGCTCCGCACGGGCGAGTGCCTGCGGCCCAACCGGAAACCAGCGCCGCTCACGAAAGCGCTCGATGCCCCGCCCCAGAGCCCAGTTGATCACGGCGCCCAGCACATTGCCTATGCTGGCCACCGTCACCAGCACCGCCACCGGCTGCTGGCCACCCAGCACCAGCCCCGCCAGCACGGCTTCGGACTGCGCCGGCAACAGGGTGGCCGCGACCAGCGCGCTGGTGAACAGGGTGAGATAGGCCGCGTAATCGCTCATCCCGCTAGCCTAGCCGGTCGGCGTCGCGCGCACAGCGTTGAGCGCACCGGGCGACGGCTCGGCAGACGCGTGGCCTGCCCGCGGCAGCTGCGACGTTTCGTCGCATTCCATCGATCTGCCGTTGCCCCTAGAATCGCAGCGCACATCGCAACGCTGTGAACCCGTGGGCCCGCGCGCCGCGCCATTTTTTATTTTTTTACTGATGCGAGGGCACGACCTTGGAATACGGGCAGGACGGCAATTCAGCCAACCGCTTTGGCGGGATCCTGTTCGCGATCGTGCTGCACCTGGTGCTGGTCTACGCACTGGTCACCGGGCTTGCGCGTAAGGCTGTCGACGTCCTGCAGCAGGCGCCGCTGGAAACCCGCATCATCGCCGAGGTCAAACCGCCGCCGGAAACCCCGCCGCCAGCACCGCCGCCGACGCTGACCACCCCGCCGCCGCCCTTCATTCCGCCGCCGGAAATTGAAGTCGCGACGCTGCCGCCGGTTCAGGCCATCACCCAGACCACGGCCGTCAAACCGCCCGAGGCGCGCCTGTCGCCGCCGGCACCGCCGGCGCCGGTTGCCCCGCCGCTGCGGGTCGCGGCCTCGATTGAGCCCGCCAAGGACTGTCGCGGCAAGCCGGCCTACCCGTCGCTCTCGCGGCGAGTGGGCGAGGAAGGCGTGGTGGTGCTGGAATTCACCATCGAGGCCGACGGTCAGATCAGCGGCGCCAAGGTCAAGCAAAGCAGCGGCTACCCGCGGCTTGATGAGGCCGCCCGCAAAGGCCTCACCACGCTGTGCAAGTTTCACCCCGGCACGCTGGACGGCAAGCCGGAGCAGTCAATCGCGACCATCGCCTATCGCTGGACCCTGAATGCACCCTGATACCCTCCGCCGCGTCACGCGCGGCATCGGACACTTTTGGATGGAGATCCCCATGCTCGCTCCCGCCCGCCCCCGTCGTCCGGCCCTGCTCGGCCTGCCGGCCCTGCTGTTGATGACCCAGATGGCGTTCGCCCAGCAGGCCGCAGCGCCGACCACCACCGTCGACACGCCCCCGGCGGCGCCGACCGCAGCCACCACCACGACGCCCGACGCCGCCCTCGCGCCCACCCCGACGGCGCCAGTAACCGAGGCGACCGTCAGCGCGCCCACCGCCCCCATGACCGCAGAAGTCACCAACCCGTATGGGCTCGAAGCCCTCTGGACACAGGGCGACTTCGTCGTGCACTTCACGCTGTTGGTGCTGGTGGTGATGTCGATGGCGACCTGGTACGTGCTCGTCACCAAGTTTCTGGAACAAGCGCGCCTGCAGGCCAGCGCCCGTGCCGCCGCCGAGCGCTTCTGGCAGACGGCGGTGGTTGCCGACGGCCTGCAGCAGCTCACACCCGGCAGCGCGTTTCACTATCTGGCGCAGCAGGCGACCAAAGCCGCCGGCCAGTACGAAGGCGCGCTGGTGGAGCGCATCGACATGCACACCTGGCTCAGTCTCGGCATCGACCGCGCCAGCGCCGAGATCAGCAACCGGCTAACCCGCGGTCTGGCGGTGCTGGCGACGGTCGGCTCGACCGCGCCGTTCATCGGCCTGTTTGGCACGGTGTGGGGCATTTATCACGCGCTGACCGCCATCGGCATTGCGGGCCAGGCGTCGATCGACAAGGTCGCCGGACCGGTAGGTGAGGCGCTGATCATGACCGCCATCGGTCTCGCGGTCGCGGTGCCGGCGGTGCTGGGCTACAACTTCCTCGTCCGGCGGAACAAGGTCGCCATGGAGTCGGTGCGCCGCTTCGGTGGCGAACTGCACACCGTGTTGCTGGGCGGCAAGCGCGCGGGGCAGTAGGCATGAACGTGGGACTGGAACCGGACGACGACGGCGAGGTGGTTTCCACCATCAACACCACGCCGCTGGTCGACGTGATGCTGGTGCTGCTGATCATCTTCCTGATCACCATTCCGGTGGTCACGCAGACCATCAAGCTCGAGTTGCCCAAGGAGCGCAACCTGCCGACGCAGACCAAGCCCGAAAACATCGTGATCGCGGTCAACCGCGACGGCGA
>JALRCR010000286.1 GCA_023257255.1 Gammaproteobacteria bacterium
GGCGAGATACAGCGGGCCGAAGGCGCTTTCACGCACGCCCGGGGGCTCCTCGCAGGTCACGCCGCCGTTGCTGCAGCCGGCCTTGTGCCAGGCGTCGGCCTGCGCCGGGGAGTCGATGGCGAAGCCAATGGTGCCACCGTTGGCAGCGGTCGCCGGCTGGCCGTTGATCGGCGCGGTCACCAGGAAGAGGCCGTTGTTGTGCATGTAAATCAGACGGCCCTTGTCGTCGACAATGGCGGGCTTGGCGCCCATGGCCGCGAACACGGCGTCGTAGAAGGTCTTGGCTTTGGCGAGATCGTTGCTGCCGATCATGACGTGGGAAAACATAGTGAAGCTCCTCGTTATCGTTTGATGTGCGCAGGGGCAGGCCCCGCGTGGCGGCTATGGTTCCCCACGCCGACCGGAAATGCCAGCCTCCAGCCGGGGGAAGGCCTGCGCTGCTTGACCGGATCAGGCGCTTCCGGCGATTGTCGCGCTACCCATTGGGCAACGAGGGAGCGTGGCGATGCGTGATTCGACTACCGGCGCGGCGGGCACTTGCCCGATGCACGAACTGGGCGCGCGCTTCGACCCTTTCGACGGCGAGCCCACCCGCATCTACCCGCTGTATGCCGAAGCGCGGCGCGCGGCGCCGGTGTTCTACAGCCCCGAAATCGACTACTGGGTGCTCACGCGTTACGACGATGTGCGCGCCGCCTTGGGCGGCGATCCGGCGGTCTTCTCCGCCGCCAATGTGCTGGATCTGGTGACGCCGCTGTGTCCTGCCGCCGGACAGATCGCCATGCAGCACGGCGTGGTGATCAGCCCCAGCATCGTGGACGAGGATCCGCCCATCCACACCGCGCACCGCAAGTCCCTGCACACGCCGTTTGCGCGCGGCCGGATGCAGGCGCTGACGCCGCTGGTACGCGAACTGCTGAATGCGCGGCTGGACCTGCTGGTCGCGCGCCGCGAGATGGATCTGGTGGGCGACCTGCTGTTTGAAGTGCCGGCCTATGTCTTGTTCGAGATGTTTGGCATTCCGCGCGCCGAATTGCCCAAGGTGCGGCAGTTCGCGCAGCGCCTGGCGGTGCTTGGTTTTGGGCGCCCGGCCGAGTCCGAGCAGGTGGCGATGACGCAGGGTCTGGCCGAGTTCTGGGACTACTGTCAGGCGCACGTGGCGCGGCTCATTGCGCAGCCCGGCGATGATGCGATCAGCGAGTTCATTCGCGGTCTGGCGGATCCGCACAGCGCGGTGCCGCTCGACCCGGCCTATGTCACGACCGTGACTTTCCAGCTGTTTTTTGCCGGACATGAAACCACCGTCAACGCGACCGCCGGCGGCATGCGCGCGCTGCTGGAAAATCGCGCACAGTGGGAGCTGCTCTGCCGGGATCCGACACTGGTGCAGAACGCGGTGGAAGAGTGTCTGCGCTATGCACCCTCGGTGCCGGCCTGGCGACGAATCACCCGCCAGGCGGTGACGCTGGGCGGCGTTGACCTGCCCGCCGGCGCGCGCCTGCTGGTGGCGATTGGGTCGGCCAACCGCGACGAGGCACAGTTTGAAGACGGTGAGCGTTTTGATATTCGCCGCCCCAACGCGCGCGACCATCTGGCCTTCGGCTTTGGTCGGCATCACTGTCTGGGCGCAGATCTGGCGCGGATTGAAATGCGCGTGATGCTGGAAGACCTCGCGCGCCGCCTGCCGGAGCTTGAACTCCTGCCCGGTCAGGACTACCCGTACTCGCGCAACACCTCGCACCGCGGGCCGGAAAGCGTGCGGGTACGCTGGTAGGCGAGTCTGCCGTACAAGCCTTCAAATATCGTGATGAGGTCTGCCGCGAGCAGCGACTGAAATCCCTGCGCCGACGAGCGGCGCTAATGCAGGCGAAGGCGCAGACGTCACCCGCCCTTTGTCGTTAACATGGCCCTGAACACCGTCGCCCGCGCTACGCAACGGTTCGACGCGGGCAAACAGCAATGTAGTACTGGCACAGGAGGTCGCCATGCTGGCGTGGGGCAAACGGGTGTCCAAACCTTTTCGCGATCGCGTGTTGACGATGGCGCAGACGCTGGCCGTCAACCCGGATTTTCTGATGGCCTGCATGGCCTTCGAGACCGGCAGAAGTTTTAGCCCCGCGGTGCGCAACGCCGCCGGCAGCGGGGCCGTCGGGCTCATTCAGTTCATGCCGGCCACCGCCCAGGCGCTGGGCACCACCACCGCGCTGCTCGCGGCCATGAGTGCGGTGAAACAGTTGGACTACGTGGAGCGCTATTTCCAGCCGCGCGCGGGGAAGCTCAAAACGCTGGAAGACGTTTACATGGCGATTCTCTGGCCGGCCGCCATCGGCAAGGCTGACGACTTCGTGTTGTTTGACCGCGCAGATCCGACCTATCCCAAGCGCTACGTGCAGAACGCCGGACTCGACTTCGACAAGAACGGCAAAATCACAAAGCGCGAGGCCGCGGCGGCGGTACGTCGTCTGCTCGACGAGGGGCTGCGGCCGGCGCACCTTGCCTGAGGCTGCGGAGCCCGGCATCGCGCGCTGCTCGAGGGGCGCGGTGATGGCATGCAGACCTCCGAGCGCGCGCGTATGTGGAAGGCGCTAAGAATCACCACGCTGTTGTTTGTGCTGCTGGGCGTGGCGCTGGGCGCCTGGCGCGATCGGCGCAACTCCACCGACTGGATCGGGCCGCTGGTGGTGGCGGTATACCCAATCAACGCCGATGGCAGCGAAGCCGCCGAGCGCTACCTGCAGGCGCTCGACGTCGAGCGTTTTCAGCCGGTCGCGGCATTCATCGCCGCGCAGGGCATGCGCTGGCAGTTGCCGCGCACGGTGCCGGTCGATTTTCGGCTCGCGCCGCGGGTGCACGCGCTGCCGCCACCCTTGCCGCACAGCGGCAACCGGCTGTCGGTCATCATCTGGAGCCTGCGCTTGCGCTGGTGGGCGTGGCGCCACGATACCTACACCGGGCAGTGGAAGCAGGTGCGCCTGTTCCTGCTGTATCACGACCCGGCGCGCAGCCCGCAGCTCGCCCACTCGACCGGCTTGCAGAAAGGCCTGCTGGGCGTCGTCAACCTGTTCGCCAGTCCGGGCATGAACGCGCAGAACAATGTGGTGCTTGCCCATGAGCTGCTGCATACGGTCGGCGCGACCGATAAATACGATCTGAGCAACGGCCAGCCGCTGCATCCCGACGGCTTCGCGGAGCCCGCGCGCGAACCGCATTACCCGCAGCGCTATGCCGAGATCATGGCGGGCCGGGTGCCGGTCGGGCCCGATGAGGCGGAGCAGGCGGCGAGTCTTCAGCGGACGGTGATTGGGGTC
>JALRCR010000287.1 GCA_023257255.1 Gammaproteobacteria bacterium
GAAGCGCTGGAAGAACTCCTGCGCGGGGTCGAACTGCCGGATTACTGAGCCGCCGCCGGCAGTTTCTCCAGCACTTCGCGCACAAACTTGAGGTAGATGGTGTAGACGCGCGGTTCACCGCCGTCGCGCACAATGAAAAACGGCGCGAATTCGGTGTTGAATTCGCGGGCGAGCCGCATGCCGGGGCTGTCCGGGTCGGCCAGATCGGCGATGGCAACCTCGTCGATGCGGGGCAGATGACCGTCGCGGATGAGCCGCCGTTCCACCTCTTCGCATTTACCGCAGCTGCTGCCGTCGGGATTCCGTTTTTTGACGAACGTGATGTGCATGAAAGCCTGCCCCGGACTGGGAGCGCGCACGCTAACCCGGTCGCGACGGCCACGCCAAAGAACGATTGGCGCTAGGCTTATGACGCCGCGCCATGCTTATCGCTGAAGGAGCCTCCATGACCCAGGTGTTCACCACGCTGATCACGCCGTCCGAACTGGCCGCTCTCGGGCAGGCGCGCATCGTGGACTGCCGCTTTGACCTCACCGACCCCGCGCGCGGCGCGGCGGCGTTTGTCGCGGGGCATATTGCCGGCGCGGTCTACGCGCATCTCGACCACGACCTCAGCGGCGCGCCGCTGGACGATGCGGGACGACATCCGCTGCCGCGCCCGGACCAGTTGTGTGCGGTGTTCGGGCGATTGGGCATCAGCCCGGGGCAGCAGGTCGTGTGTTACGACGATATGGGCGGTGCGCTGGCCGCCGCGCGGCTGTGGTGGCTATTGCGCTACATGGGGCATGTTGAGGTGGCCGTGCTGGACGGCGGCTGGCAGGCCTGGCAGGCGTCCGGTGGCGCCGAGTCAAGCAGCGTATCGCAGGTTTCCCCGACGATCTTTCAGGGCGCGCCCCGCGCCGCGCAGCGGGTGCTGCTGGCCGACGTGCCGGCCGTTCAGGAATCGCTGGTTGATGCCCGCGACCCGGCCCGCTTCCGCGGCGAGGTCGAGCCTATCGACCCCCGTGCAGGACACATTCCCGGCGCGCGCAATCACCCCTTTCGGCGCAATCTGGCGGCGACCGGGACGTTCCTCACACCCGCCGCGTTGCGGGAGGCATTCGCCCTGAGTTTGGGTACACTACCCACTGCCTCGACCGTGCATTACTGCGGCTCCGGGGTATCTGCCTGTCATAACGTGCTTGCCCAGATGCACGCCGGTTTGCCGGAACCTCGCCTCTACGCCGGTTCGTGGAGCGAATGGTGTCGGGACCCCGACCGTCCGGCCGCTGTGGGAGAGTGAGGAACCGAGGATGGTCCACGTCATCAACATCGCTTTACGCCATCGCCCTGCCGTCTGGGCGCGCCGGGCGGCGCTGTTGCTGGGGCTCACCTGCTTCAACGCACTTGCCGTCCCGCAGGACGTGGTGCTGGTCTTCGACAACTCCGGCAGCATGCGCAAGGAAGACCCCGGCTTTCTTGCCCGCACGGCAGCCCACGAATTTCTGCAATCCCTCGACGGTGACCGCCGCGTTGGCGTGCTGGTGTTCGACGACAAGGTCAACCAGACCGCCGCCCTCGACAAGCCGGAGGCCCGCACCGGCGCCCTCGGGCGCGCGGACTACAAGGGGCGTTACAGCAACAGCCCCGCGGCCGTTGAGCGCGCGCTCTATGAACTGAAAACCAACGGCCGGGCCAACGCCTCCAAGGTCATCGTGTTCATGAGCGACGGCCCGGTCGACACCGGCAACCCCGACCTCGACGCCGACCGCACCCGCTGGTTGCGCGAGGAACTGGGCAAAGACGCCGCCGCCAGCAAGGTGCGCATTTTCGGTATCGCGTTTACCGAGGCGGCCGACATCCAGCTGATGGAGGCGCTGACCGAAGCCACCGGCGGCAGCTTCGAGCGGGCCTATACGCCCCAGGAGCTGGCCGCAGCCTTCGGCCGTTTGCGCGTGGCGATCGATGCCGCACCGGCCGCTGACGCGGCGGCCAGCCTGACCCCGGAAGAGCGGGCATCGCTGGAGCAAATGTCGCGTGAAACCGGCGTGCCCATGGCGCAACTGCTGCAGGAACTCGCCGCCGGCGAGAAGGCGCCGCCGCAGGCGGTGGCCAATGGCGTGCAAGTCGCCAGCGCGTCGACGGCACCGGCCGCCCCGCCCGCGGCTGCCGTGGGGCCGCCGCCCGAGAGCGGCGGGACCGGCCTGCTGGCGATGGGCGTCGTGGGCGCAATTGTGCTGGTGGGCGGCTGGCTGGTATTGCGCCGGCGGCCGGGCAAGGCCGCGCCTGCCACGGTAGCGAGCACCGCCAAGACTTCGTCTGCCGTGCAGCGCGCCGCAGAGTCGGCGCAGGTGCCCGAGGCCTGGTTGCTCGATACCGACGGCCACGCCGCTCAGCCGCCCCGTCGCTTGACCGCAAAACCGCTGATGGTGGGCCGGGTCGGCGGCGACGATGTCGACCAGCTCGATTATTACGCGGTCGACAAGCCCACCATCGGTCGCCGCCATGCGGTCATCAAATGCCGCGACAGCGCCTTCTGGATCGTCGACCAGGGCAGCGTGAACGGCACCTTCGTCAACGGCCAGCGCGTGGCAGGCGAGCGCCGCCTGCGCAATGGCGACCACATCAAGTTCCACCACTACGAATTCGAGTTCCAGCTGCCCGGCGGGTCGAGCAGCGAAGCGACCATGGTTGGCGTCGGCAACGACAAGACGCTGGTGGCCTCGCTGGATTCCACGCTGGTCGCGGGGTCGGCGGCGGCGTTGGCCACCGTCGCGGTAGCGGCCAGCAAAGTCGCGCCGGTCCGCGCCGACGCAACCGTTGTCTCTGCCGCGCCCGCGCCGCAAGCGGCCCTTGGATCAGCGCCTGCCGGCGGTGCAGACGATATGTTCGACGAGGTCCTGCCCGCCGCCACGCCGCCGGGCATGAGCGTGCAGGAAGTTGAGCTATTGGACGCAACCGCGCCGCCCGCCGCCGGCGATCTGCTGGACGACTTGCTGGGCGAGACCGTGCAGCGCCCGCAGGGCGCATCGGATCCGCAGACGCCCCTGGACGGGCTGGCCGAGACGGCCCTGCGTCCTGATGCGCTGGGCGATACCTTCTTCCGCGACGAGCACAGCGAGCTCGACGCCGACGCCACCAGATTTTTCGACGACATGACCATGCATCCGGCAGGGGCGGCGGCAGCCGAACTGCTGGAAGCCGACCTCGATGTGCTGGATATCACCTCGCCCCGCGCCGGGCGTACCGAAGACGATGCCCCGTCGAAAGATTTTTACAC
>JALRCR010000288.1 GCA_023257255.1 Gammaproteobacteria bacterium
GGCAGCGCATCGCGCCCACTCGCACGCAGAGGCTGTCGATCGGCACCGGCGCGCTACCGAAGCCCGGACCCCGGCCCAGGATCTTGTTGGTCTCCGCCCCGCCCTTCCATTCTTCAAGGCTGGTGCCGTCGCCGCGGTCGCTGTCGATCCACGGGATGAGGCTGCCGCCCAGCGGCACCATGAAGTTGCGGGTTTCCTCCGCGCCGAGGCCGCGCTGCGTGTCGGCCACCAGCCGGTCGATTTCCAGAATCGCGCTGGCCGGGTCGTCCAGCAGCGGCCGCACCGCGGCGTTCAGCGTGCCGTACTGGGTGAGGAGTTCGCGCATATGCTGCGCGCCGCCGCCGCTCGCCGCCTGATAGGTGGTCGCCGTCATCCACTCCACCAGGTCCGCTTTGAACAGCGCGCCCAGGCCCATCAGCATGCAGCTCACCGTGCAGTTGCCGCCGACGTAGTCCTTGATGCCTTTGGCCAGCGCCGATTCGATCACCGGCATGTTGACGGGGTCGAGAATGATCACCGCGTCGTCGTTCATGCGCAGGGTTTTGGCGGCGTCGATCCAGTAGCCGCGCCAGCCCGCTTCGCGCAGCGGCGCATACACCGCCTTGGTGTAGTCACCGCCCTGGCAGGTGATGATGACCTCGCAGGTTTTAAGCGCCGCCAGATCGTGCGCGTCGAGCAGCGTGCTGCCGGCGCCGGCCAAATCCGCAATCGCCGCCGGCGGGGCCGTGCCCGCGCCGCTGGTGCTGAAAAAAACGGCTTCGATGTGCGCGAAGTCCTGCTCTGCCCGCATGCGGTCCATGAGCACGCTGCCCACCATGCCGCGCCAGCCAACCAGCCCCACGCGGGGGGTCGCTGTTAATGCCATGCCAATGTCCTCTGAATTTAGTGCCTAGCCCTTGCTGTGCAGACGCGCCCGAAGCCCGGGGCGGCGCAGTCGCCGGGCGCGTGCGGCCACCGTCCCGGATGGGCTGGCGGCGCGGAGGCGAAGCATAAACGGGTGGGCGGGTTGAATCGACGGCATTGAGTCGCGAGGGCGCGCGCAATCCTGCGCCAA
Organism: Gammaproteobacteria bacterium; assembly: GCA_023257255.1. Lineage (GTDB taxonomy): Bacteria > Pseudomonadota > Gammaproteobacteria. The sequence goes on from JALRCR010000288.1 coordinate 1,055, forward strand.
CGCCCTCAGCCCGCCTGCCCCGCAAACGTCTGACGCCACGCGCTGGGGCTCACCCCCAGCGCACGCCGGAAATGTTGGCGCAAGGAGACCGTTGAGCCAAAGCCGGCCAGTTCCGCGATGCGCTCTACCGGCTGCGGCGTGGTTTCCAGCAGCCGTTGCGCGAGCGCGAGGCGCTCGGACTGCAGCCAGCGCTGCACGGTGGTGCCGGTGAGCTGACGGAAATGGCGGGTGAAGCTGCGGCGGCTCATGGCGGCGTCGGCGGCGAGGCTGTCCACGCTGTGGGGTTCCTGTAATCGGCTGCGTAGCGCATCGAGCAAACCGCCCATGCGGCTGAGTCGCACACTGTCCGGCAGGGGTTGTTCGATGAACTGCGCTTGCCCGCCCTGCCGATGCGGCGCAACCACCAGCCGCCGGGCGATGCAGTTGGCGGCGGCCGCGCCGTAGCGCTGTCGCACCAGATGCAAACAACAGTCGAGGCCGGCCGCGGTGCCGGCGGAGGTCACCAGATCGCCGTCGTCCACATACAGCACATCCGCGTCCACCTGCACCTGCGGGTAACGGGCGGCAAAGTCGACGGCGCACCTCCAGTGGGTAGTTGCCGGCCGGCCATCGAGCAGGCCGGCGGCGGCCAGCACGTAGGCGCCCAGACACAGCCCGACCAACCGCGCGCCGCGCTGATGGGCGCGGCACAGGGCGCGCAACAAGGGCGCGGGCGGCGGCTCTGTGGGGTCGCGCCAGCTCGGCACGATGATGATGTCCGCCGTGGCCAGCGCGCGCAGGCCGTGGGCTACCTGTACCGCAAAGCCGGCGGTGGTGCGCAGGGGGCCGGGCTCGCCGGCGCAGACGCGAAAGTCAAAACGCGGGGCGCCCGGGTGTTCGTCCCCAAACACCACGCAGGGCACGGCAAGATGAAAGGGGCTGATGCGGTCGAAGGCGACGACCGCGATCCGCAACGGTGCCGCGCTTGCGGCGGCGTTGACGGTGACCGTCCGGGCCGTTACCCGTGAGGCGGCTTTGCACGCAGCGGCATGCGGGTGGACGGCGGGCATTGTGCCGCGCTCAGGTGCGTGGCCCGGGCGGTCGCCGGCGCGAACCCTCGCCACACGCCGCCCGCCCGCAAGCGCGCGCCACACCGCGCGCGCCCAGGGTCTGCATCAGACGCCTTCCACCACCCGCAGGTCGCGGGTCACGCCGTCGCCCAGCGCTTCCAGCGCCGCCTGATAGGCCGGGCTGTCGTGGCAGGCAATGGCCTTTTCCAGCGATTCGAATTCCACAATCACGGTCCGCTGCAGCACGCCGGCCTCATAGGCCTTGGCCGCCATATTGCGGGCGAGAAACTTGCCGCCGGCTTCGGTCACGGCCGGCAGCGCGAGCTTGGCGTAGGCCGCCAGTTTGTTGTCGTCGTGAACGGCGTGATAGGCGCTGATCCAATAGGCTTTGGGCATGAGCGGACTCCCCTGAAAAAGTTTGAAAGATTGAACGGGCGCCAAGCATAACGGTCTGGCCCGAGCGGCGCGAAGCCCGGCGAACGGGATGGCCCGAATCTTTCGAAACTTGTCATGCGGGCCACTGTTGCCCGGGCGCGTGCCGCCGCCACAGTGGCCGCATCGGCGCCACACCGCGCGCCATGACCCAAGGGGCTCCCGGTGAACGAAAAAATTCTGCGCTATTCGCTGCTGGCCGGTGCCGGCATTTTCTTCTGCATGTCGATCGCCCACTTTTTTGGCCTGAAATACCCGTTGTTGTTCGTTTACTACGACACGCCCTACTACGCCTACCAGGACAAGATCATCGCCTTCGCGCTGATCAGCTACCTGTGTCTGTTTGTGAGCGCCGCGCGCGTGCGTGCGGTGGTGCCGGCGGCGCTGGTCGCCTTGACGGTGACGGTGCTGGGCCTCTCGGCGGTCAATCTGTCCGAGGCGCTGGCCAGCGTGCTGGACGGCCGTGCGACCACCGCCTACTGGGCGCAGACCGGGATCTTCGGCTGCTATCTGCTGTGGCTGGTGGTGTTTCATTTGCGGGCTGGCGATTACGCTTAAGGCCCAATCCAAACGCGCGCAGGAGTAGCCCGCATGCCGAGCACCGCTTTCTTCCACGACGAACGCTGCCTGTGGCACGGCACCTCCGGGCTTTTCTCGCTGTTCCTGCCGGTCGGGCGCTGGGTGCAACCGCCGGCGGGCGCGGGACTGGCGGATT
>JALRCR010000289.1 GCA_023257255.1 Gammaproteobacteria bacterium
ATCAATGCCGCCTTGCAATGCCGTGGCGAAGCCCCTTGGGTACCGGCGCGCGACGAGGCCGATTTGGGTGTGCTCGCCGACGACTTGGTGACCAAAGGCGTGACCGAGCCCTACCGCATGTTCACCAGCCGCGCCGAGTTCCGTCTCAGCCTGCGCGAGGACAACGCCGATTTGCGTCTGACCGAACTGGGCCATGAGCTCGGCTGCGTTGACAACCATCGCTGGGATGCCTTCCGCCGCAAGCGCGATGCGGTAGCGGCTGAGCTGCAAAGGCTTCACGACACCTGGGTCAATCCGCGCATGCTGTCGCCCGAGCGGGCCACCGAACTCTTCGGCCAGGCCATCGAGCGTGAGTACTGCCTCGCCGATCTGCTTCGCCGCCCGGAGGTTTCCTACCCGGCCATCGCGTCAGTCGCCGACGGCGGGCTCACCGATCCCGTCGTCATCGAGCAGGTCGAGACTCAGCTGAAATACGCGGGCTATATCACCCGGCAACAGGTAGAAATCGAACGCCAGTCGCGAAATGAAGCGCTGCCGCTACCGACCGATCTCGATTACGCGAGCGTTCGCGGCCTGTCGATCGAGGTTCAGCAAAAGCTCAACCGCGCGCGCCCGGAAACACTCGGCCAGGCCGGCCGAATTTCGGGGGTGACACCGGCCGCGTTGTCGCTACTGCTGGTCCATCTGAAAAAACGGCGTGCAGCAGCGAGTGATGAACAGGCTGCCTGAACGTGACGCTGCACGCCGGCCCGCCCGTCCGGCCCGGCGCGCTCCCCGCCAGGAGAACCGCGCGCCTGCACGCGCTGAATTCGCCGAGCGCCTGGCAGAAGGCTGCAGCTTACTCAAGCTAGGCTTGGGTTTGGACGAGCGTGAGCACTTGCTCGCCTATTTGGATCTGCTGCAGCGCTGGAACCGGGTCTATAACCTCACGGCCATCCGCGACCCCTCAGACATGCTCACCCAGCATCTGCTCGATAGCCTGGCGGTGCTGCGTCCACTCGAAGAGGCGGCGGCGCGCGAGGCAACCCGGCGGGGGGCCAGCCCCTGCCTGCTTGATGTGGGAAGCGGGGCGGGGCTGCCTGGCTTGGCGCTCGCGCTCGCCTGGCCGGCGCTTGAAGCCGATCTGGTTGAACCGGTGGGCAAGAAGGCTGCGTTTTTGCGCCAGAGCGTGGCCGAACTGGGGCTCGCGCAGCGCGTCAGGGTTCATGAGGGCCGGATCCAGGAAGCGAGGCTTCCGCGGGCGCCCGATCTGGCCATCTGTCGGGCGTTTTCGAGCCTCAACGAGTTTGCCAGCCTGATAGAGCCTTTTCTCACGCCTGAGACAGTGGTGTTTGCGATGAAGGGTCAGCGCCAGGAAATCGAGGCCGAGGCGGCTGCGCTTGCCCCGGGCTGGCGGGTCGCCGACATCACCGCGCTGGTCGTGCCCGGTCTGAGGGCTGCCCGTCACCTGGTTGAGCTTGCGCAGCCCACGAGGACGGTCAGATGAGTCGTCTTCGTGTTCGCGTTGGTGCCCCCCGCACGGCGCCCGGCCTTGCCGTGTCGTATTTGGAGTAAAGATGGCGCAAGTTCTCGCAATTGCCAACCAGAAGGGTGGCGTGGGTAAGACCACCACGTCGGTCAATCTGGCCTGCGCGCTCGCGCGGCTGGATCAGCGCGTCCTGCTGGTCGATCTCGACCCGCAGGGCAACGCCACCATGGGAAGCGGGGTGGATAAGCGAACGCTTGCCGCCACGGTCTATCAGGTGCTGATTGGTGAGGTGCCGGCTCGCGAGGCGATCGTCTCCCAGACCGCAGCCGGTTACGCGTTGCTACCCGCCAACCGGGAGCTGGCGGGCGCCGAACTCGACCTGGTTGAGCTCGATTCCCGGGAGACCCGTCTTCGCGATGCGCTGGCCGAGGTCGACACCGATTTCGACCTGGTGATCATCGACTGCCCGCCCTCGTTGTCGCTCCTGACCCTCAATGGATTTTGTGCCGCAAGCGGGGTGATCATTCCGATGCAATGCGAGTACTACGCGCTGGAAGGCCTGTCTGATCTGGTGAACACCGTGAGAAAGGTGCATGCCAACTTCAACCGCCAGCTGGGCGTCCTGGGGCTGCTGCGCGTGATGTTCGATCCGCGCGTCGCCCTGTCGCAACAAGTGTCCCGGCAGCTCGAAGCGCATTTCGGCGACAAGGTGTTTAAAACCCTGGTGCCGCGTAATGTGCGGCTTGCCGAAGCGCCCAGCCATGGGCTACCCGGCGTGCTCTATGACCCCCAGTCAAAAGGCGCGCAGGCCTATCTCGAGTTCGCGCGCGAGCTGCTCGCAAGGCTCGCGAGCCAGTCCTCTGCCAAACCCCGTGCGTCAGCCGCTGCCCCGGCGGCCGCCGTCCCCGACACCCCGGAGCACTGACTATGAGCAAACCCAAAAGCAAGGGCCTGGGCCGCGGGCTGGATGCGCTGCTCGGCGCCGACGCGCCACCCCTGCCGGCGTCCGACCAGACGGCCCCCACCGCGCTCCCCTTGGGGCAACTGCAGCCCGGGCGCTATCAGCCCCGCACGCGGATGGATGAAACCGCGCTCCAGGAACTTGCTGAGTCGATTCGGCAGCACGGGCTGATGCAGCCCATCATGGTTCGGCCGATTGCCGCGAACCGCTGGGAAATCATCGCGGGCGAGCGGCGCTTTCGTGCGGCGAGGCTGGCGGGCCTTGCCGAGGTCCCGGTCATTGTCCGGGAGGTGGCCGACGAGCAGGCGCTTGCGCTTGCGCTCATCGAGAACATTCAGCGGGAAGACCTCAACCCGCTCGAGGAGGCGCAGGCCATTCGCCGGCTGATCGCGGAGTTCGGCTACACCCATGAGCAGGCGGCTGAGGCCATCGGTCGCTCACGCAGCGCCACCTCCAACCTGCTGCGGCTCCTTGCGCTTTCAGAACCGGTTCAAACGATGCTGCTCGCAGGCGACATCGAGATGGGCCACGCCCGCGCGCTGCTTGCGCTGCCCGCGGCACGACAGACCATGGCGGCAAGCGAAATCCATGCGCGCCGACTGTCGGTCCGCGAAGCCGAGCGGCTGGCCGCCCGGCATGTGGCCGAGGTCGCGGCGACCTCGCCGGGCACGCCGAGCTGATCGGTCGGCTGCGCGAGGTAGCCGTACCCCGCCTGGCCGCCCCATGGGATCGGCGAGGCGGTCGCGTGCGCTGCCGATGGCGCGAACGCCGCGGCGGCGATCAGCGCCG
>JALRCR010000028.1 GCA_023257255.1 Gammaproteobacteria bacterium
CCTTGGGGCATGGACGGCATCCCGGAGTCCTTCTGTTTCGACGATATCCAGGCCGACTGGGACCGCCTGCTGCCCGTGGTCGAAAAAGCCATGTCGCGTGTGCCGACGCTGATGGATCACGGCATCAAGCTGTTTTTCTGCGGCCCCGAATCCTTCACCCCCGACCACAACTACCTGATGGGCCCGGCGCCGAACCTCAAGAACTTTTTCGTCGCGGCCGGCATGAACTCGCTGGGCATTCTGTCCGGCGGCGGGGTAGGCATGGTGATGGCGCACTGGATCACCACCGGCCTGCCGCCGATGGACATGTGGTCGGTGGACATTCGCCGCACGCAAGCCTGGCAGAACAACCCGCGCTATCTGCACGACCGCAACATCGAGGCGCTGGGCATCGGTTATCAGGACCACTGGCCTTTCCGCCAGTGGGAGACCGCGCGCGGGGTGAAGAAGAGCGTGCTGCACGACCGGCTGGCCGCGGCCGGCGCCTGCTTCGGAGAATCGGCCGGCTGGGAGCGCCCCAACTGGTATGCGCGTCCCGGCCAGCCTGCCGCCTACGAATACAGCTGGGGCCGCCAGAACTGGTTCGACAACAACGCCGAAGAACACCGCGCCGTGCGCGAAGCGGTGGGCCTGTTCGAGCAGAGCTCGTTCTCGAAGTTTCTGGTGCAGGGCAAAGACGCCGAGCGCGTCCTGAACCGCATGACCACCGCCTCGATGTCGGTGCCGGTGGGCCGGGTGGTGTACACCGCGTTTCTGAACGCCATCGGCGGCATCGAAGCCGACCTCACCGTCACCCGGCTGGCCGAGGACCGCTACATGGTGGTCGCGGCGGCGTTCACCCACACGCACGTCGAGGCGCTGATCCGCAACCAGATTCCGGACGAGGCGCGCTGTGTCATCACAGACGTCTCCGGCAGCTGGTCGATGCTGAGCCTGCAGGGACCGCGGTCGCGGGCGATGCTGCAAAGTCTCAGCAGCCACGATTTCTCCAACGCCGCCTTCCCTTACGGCCGGGCGCAGGAAATCCAGATCGGCTATCAGACTCTGCTCGCCCTGCGGCTGTCCTACGCCGGCGAACTGGGCTATGAGCTGTATATCCCCACCGCCTTCACGCTGCCGGTATACGACGCGCTGGCCGCTGCCGGGGCTGACTTTGGCCTGCGCCACTGCGGTTATCACACGCTGAACTCGCTGCGGATCGAAAAAGCCTACCGCGAGTGGGCGCACGACATCGGGCCGCACGACACGCCGCTCGAAGCCGGGCTTGAGTTCGCGATTGCCTGGGACAAGCCGGGCGGTTTTGCGGGCCGTGAGGCCTTGCTGAAGCAGCGCGAGGCCGGCCTGCCCAAACGCCGTCTGGTGCAGCTGCTGCTGACCGATCCGCAGCCCTTGCTGTATCACAACGAGCCGGTATGGCGGGACGGCGAACTGAACGGCTACGTGACTTCGGCGATGTATGGGCACACGCTTGGCGGGGCAGTGGCCATGGCCTACGTGAGTAATCCGGACGGCGTCAGCGACGCCTTCGTGACGAATGCGCGCTACGAGATTGAAATTGCCGGCCAGCGCCACGCCGCGCGCGTCGCGCTGCGGCCTTTATACGACCCGGCTAACGCGCGGCTGCGCGGCGCCGACTCTCCCCTTTAACGCGAAAGATTTAGCAAAGGACGAAGATTATGTGGCGCGTAGGCATCGACGTAGGCGGCACCTTCACAGACCTCTACGCCTGGAACGACGAGACCCGTGAGCAGGTGACTTCCAAAGTCCTGACCACCCGGCCCGATCGCGCGCCAGGCGTGGTGAACGCGATCCGCGAGGCGGGCATTGCGTTCAACCAGATCTCGCACCTGATGCACGGGACCACCACCGCGACCAACGCGCTGATCGAGCGCGACTATCCGGATCCGGCGATGGTCACCACCGAAGGTTTTCGCGACACCATCGAAATCGGTCGCCAGCATCGCGAACAGCTCTACGACCCCTATCAGGTCAAGCCGCGGCCCATCATCAAGCGCCGCTATCGCTACACGGTGAACGAACGCACCGACGCGCAGGGCGCGGTGGTGCGCCCGCTCCAGCGCGAGGAAGCGCTGGCGATTGCCGAGAAAATCCGCGCGCATAACATCAAGTCGGTGGCGGTGGCTTTCATCAACGCCTATCGCAACGGCCAGCACGAGCGCGACATGCGCGACATCATCAAGGAAGTGAACCCGGATGCCTTCGTGGTGATCTCCTCCGAGACCCGCCCGGTATTCCGTGAGCACGGCCGGTTCACGACCACCGCGATCCGCGCGGCCACCATCCCGGTGATGGAGGTCTACTTCGCACGCCTTGAAGCGGCCCTGAAAGGCGAAGGCTTTGCCGGTTCGCTGATGATTTTGAAGAGCAGCGGTGGCATCACCGGCGTCGACTACGCCAAGCAGCACCCGGAAGAACTGATCGAATCAGGCCCCGCCGGCGGTGTGGCCTACGCGGCTTACTTAAGCCAGCTCTGCGACTACCCCAACATCATTCACACCGATGTCGGCGGCACCAGCTTCGACGTGTCGATCGTGGAGAACGGCAAAGGGCTCATTACCCGCGATCACGAAATTGAATGGGAAATCCCCTGCATCGTGCCCATGCTGGACATTCACAGCGTGGGCGCCGGCGGTGGCTCGATCGGCTGGATAGACGAGGGTGGGTCGCTGCGCGCCGGTCCGCGCAGCGCGGGTTCCAAGCCCGGCCCGGTCTGCTACGGTCTGGGCGGCACCGAGCCCACGATTACCGACGCCAACCTGTTGCTCGGCCGCATCGAGCCGACGCTGGGTGGCAAGATGACGCTGGATCGGGACGCCGCCGAAGCCTCGATGGCGCGGCTCGCGGCGGGTATCGGCCTGTCCACCATCGAAACCGCCGACGGCATGATTCGCATTGGCTGCGAGAACATGGCGCAGGCGGTGAAGAAAGTGCTGGTTTCCCGCGGTCGCGACCCGCGCGACTTTATCCTCGCCAGCTTCGGCGGTGCGGGCACGATGCACGCCTGCTTTGTCGCGGAGTCGATGAACATCCCGCGCGTCATCATGCCCATCCACGCCGGCGTCGCATCGGCCTTCGGCGCGACCGCGATGGATTTGCGGCACGACCTTGAAGCGTTTTACTTCTCGCCGGTGGCGAGCGCCGACCTGCCGCAGGCGAACGCGCTTTACGCCCAGCTGGAAGCCGAAGGCATTCGCCTGCTGGCCGAAGACGGCGTGCCGCGTGAGCGCATCGAGGTCCGCCGTACGGCGCAGATGCGCTACGTCGGCCAGACCTACGAAGTGGAAACCCCCATTCCGGCCCATGCGCTGACGGCCGCCGATATTCCGGCCATTGAAGCGCTGTTTCACCAATGCCACGAGCGCGAGTATGGTGTGAGCTCAGACGATTTCGCGCCGGCGCTGGTGTCGCTGGGCGTCACCGTCACGGGCAAAATGGAGTCGCCGCCGGCGGTCGAAGTGGGCGTGCAGGGTGGTGATCCGGTGAAGGGCGAGCGCCAGATCTGGTTCAATCAGGCCTGGCACGCGAGCAAGGTCTATAACGGCCATGCGCTGGCGCCGGCGGCCAGTGTGGCCGGGCCCTGTATCGTGGAGTATGAGCACGCCTGCGCGGTGCTGCCGCCCAACGCGGTGGCCACCGTGGATCGTTTCGGTAATCTGGTGATCGACATCAGCAAGAACCTGGTTTCAAACGTCTAGATCGCAAGCTGACGGGAGTACAGAAATGGACAAAAAAGTGGTTGTAGATGCCGCGGTCGTCGACCAGACCAAGCTCGACCCGGTGACCTTCGAAGTCTTGCGCAGCATTTTCGAGTACGCCAGCGACCGCATGTCGACCGTACTTCAGCGCGCCTCGTTCTCGCCCATCCTCGCGGACATGGTCGATTTCTCGAATGCGATTTACGACTACGACTGCCAGCTGCTGTCGCAGGCGGCGAACTGCCCGATTCACCTCGCGGCGATGAAGTTCAGCGCGGAAGCCATCATCCGCCGCTATGGCCTGCCCAACATCTTTGAAGGCGACGTGCTTTGCGTGAACGACCCCTATCAGGGCGGCACCCACATCAACGACATGACCTTCATGTCGCCCATTTTCTTTGAGGGCGAACTGCTGGGCTTTGCGGTCAGCCGCGGCCACTGGATGGACCTCGGTGGCGGCGCCGCCGGTGGCCAGGCCTTTGCCGGCACCCATATCGCGGGCGAAGGCCTGCGCTTGCCGCCGGTTAAGGTCTACGAGCGCGGCGTGGTGCGGCAGGAAATCGTCGATATCCTGATGAACAACACCCGCACGCCGCACTTCGTGAAAGGCGACCTGCAGGCGCACGTCGGTTGCCTGCGCGCCGCCATTCTGGAAATGCAGCGCGCGGCGGCCAAATACGGCGTGGTCACGCTGAAAGCCGCGATGAAGCAGCTGCAGGAATACACCGAACGGATCGTGCGCAAGAGCATCACCGACATCCCGGACGGCGTGTACGAGGGCGAGGACTACGCCGATACCGACGGCTTCTCCGACCAGCCGATTCGCATTCGCGTGAAGCTGATCGTGGAGGGCTCCGGCATCACGGTGGATTTCAGCGGGACCGATTCGGTGGTGAAGGGCGCGATTAACTCGCCCTACGCCAACACGGCGTCGGCGTCGCTGTACTCGCTGCAGTTCTTCCTTGCGCCGCACGCGCCGCAGAATCAGGGCATGTTCAACCCGATTACCCTGGTCATTCCCGAGAACTCCTGGCTGAACGCCAAGTGGCCGGCGCCGACCATCGGCTGCACCACGCTGACCTCGGCCAAGATCACGAGCGCCATTTGGCAGGCACTGGCGAAGGCAATTCCGGAGCGCGTGACCGGCTCGACCAGCGCCGACTGCAACTGGTTTGTGTCGTCGGTGGTGGCGACCAATGGCGCGACCGACGTCTTCTCTGACCTGCCCGCCGGTGGCTGGGGTGCGACGCCCTTCAGCGATGGCATGAACGTGACCGAAGATCCGCTCGGTAACTGCATGAACATGCCGGCGGAAACCGCAGAGCTTTTGTTCCCTATTGCCTACGAGGCCTTCGAGCTCCGTCAGGACAGCGGTGGTCCGGGCCGTTATCGCGGCGGTCTGGGCGCGATTTTCAAAGTCCGTTATCTCGCCGAAGGCGCGCTGAGCATGGAAACCGCGCGCACCCTGGAAGGCAGCCCCGGGGTTGCCGGCGGGCAGCACTCCGACGTGCAGCGCCAGATCAAGATCCACACCGACGGTCACCGCGAAGTCATCGGCGGGCTGGATGCCGAGGGCAACTGGAAGAACCCGCTGCTCTGCGCCCACCCCTTCAGCCACGGCGAGACCTTCATGTTCGAGAGCACCGGCGGTGGCGGCTATGGCCGGCCGTGGGAGCGCGATCCGCAGGCGGTGCTGGAAGACGTGCTCGACGAGTACGTGTCGGTGACCGCGGCCCGCGAGCGTTATGGGGTGGTCATCGACGCGGCGGCCATGCGCATCGACGAAACCGCGACGCGCGCGCTTCGGCAACAGCTGGCCGCATAAGCGGTAAAGCGCGGGCGGGCAGGGCGGCGGAATTTTGGTGAGCGTGTCGCCGCGGGCGACCTGCGTAGTCAACAAAGCCGCCGCTTCGCCTGTTCGGGCCGCAGCGACGAGACATGAGCACCCGCTCCCGGTCAGGGTGCGCAGGCCGCGACACACCTTGACGCTCCCGCCGGGCGCTATCGCGGCGCGCGCGCCGCTCCTCCGCGGAGAAGCCGGCGGTCTGTGCGCGCAAGCTCAGGAAAAGATTGGTGTTACGGCTTGCCTGTTCGGGTCGCAACGGCGAGAGATAAGCGTCCGCGCGCCCTGATATGAGCCCCGCCGCACTCTGGCACGCCCGTCACCGGCCGTGGGTGATGCTCTGGCCGCTGGCCTTCGCCCAGGTCGTCTCCTGGGGCTCGCTCTATTACAGCTTTTCGCTTTTCGCCGGTCCCATTGCCGAGGAACTCGGCTGGGCGCTGCCGGCGCTTAACGGCGCCTTGACCGCCGGCCTGCTGGTCACCGGGCTCATGGCCTATCCCGTCGGTACGCTGCTCGACCGCTACGGCGGGCGTTGGCTGATGAGCGCCGGCTCGCTGGGCGCGGGGCTGTTGCTCCTCGCCTGGTCGCAGGTGCACAGCCTGCTGGTGTTCTACGCCCTGTGGCTGGCGCTCGGGGTGTGTATGTCCTGTGTGCTGATCGAGACCATCTTCGCCGTCATCCACCAGCAGTTCGGCGCGGAGGCGCGACGCGGTGTGATTGCCGTCACGCTGGTCACCGGCTTCTCGGGCACGGTCTTCGTACCGCTCATCGGTGCCCTGCTGGCGCATATGAGCTGGCGCGAGAGTCTGGTGGTGCTGGCGCTCATGAATCTTGGTTTCAATCTGCCCGTGCATCTATGCTTCACGCCGCCGCGCGGGCATGCGTTGGCGCCGCAAAGCGCGGCTGACCGGGCGGAAGGGCGTCGCGTGATGCGCGAGCGGCTGCGCAATCCGGTCTTCTGGGGCCTTGCCCTGTGGTACACCTCGTACAGCCTGACCGCGTCCAGCCTGATTTTTCAGCTGGTGCCGGTGCTCGGCGCCGAAGGCGTGCCGCGCAAGGACATCTACTTCTGCTTCGCGCTCATTGGCCCGGTGCAGGTCGGCGCGCGAATTCTGATGGTGACCCTGGGCCACCGCGCCAGCACCGCGCGCCTCGGCGCGGTCACCACCACGATTGTGCCGCTGGGCTTGCTGATTCTCCTCTATGCGCCACCCAGCCTCGGCTGGCTCTGCGCGTTCGCGGTCTGCTTCGGGACCGGGCACGGGGTCACCACCATCCTGCGCGGCGTGGCGCCGGCCGAGTGGCTGGGGCGGGAGCACTATGCGCGGACCATGGGCGCGCTGGCGCTGCCGATGATGTTCGCCATGGCGCTGGCGCCGCTCATCACCGCCTCGGTGTGGAGCGCGACCGGCAGCCCGCGGGCGGTCTGGGGGCTGATCTTTGCCGGCTCGCTGGTGGGCACCGCGGGTTATGCCTTCGCGGTCTTCAACCGGCGCCGGCAGTATCGACAGGAAATCGCCGCGCTCGACGACCCGGAAGTCGAGGCGCTCGCCACGCGCAGCGCCCATGATCCCTGAGTCGCCGCCCATGCCCGTCTGGCGTCAGCATCTCGGCCTGCTGTGCATCATCCTCGCCGGCGAGGCGGTGTTCAGCCTGCCGTTCCACATTCCCCGCTTTTTTCGGCCCAGCGTGCTCGAAGCCTTCGGGATCAGTAACACGGCGCTGGGCGATGCCTTTGCCGTTTACGGGCTGACGGCGATGCTGAGCTACGTGCCCGGCGGCTGGCTGGCGGATCGCTATCCGGCGCGGCGTCTGATCGTGGTGGCGCTGCTCGCCACCGCGCTGGGCGGGCTTTACCTCGCCAGCTTTCCCGGGCCTTCGGGCCTGCGCTGGCTTTACGGCTGGTGGGGCGTAACGACCATCCTCTTGTTCTGGGCCGCGATGATTCGCGCCACCCGTGAATGGGGCGGGGCGCAGCGCCAGGGGCGCGCGTTTGGTCTGCTGGAAGGCGGCCGTGGCGCGCTGGCTGCGCTGCTGGCCAGTCTGGCGGTGGCCGTGCTGGCGGCCGCGCTCGGCGGCGCTGTTCCCGAACACGCCGATCGGGTTGCCGCCGTGCGGGAGGTCATCTTTTTCTACACCGCGCTGACGGCGGTGATCGCGCTGCTGTGCGCCCTCGGCCTGCCGGGCGGGCATACGGTCGCCGGGTCCGGACCGCACCCGGCGTCTGGTTTGGCGTACCGGTCCGCGGGGCGTCTGTGGCTGCAGGCGGCGGTCGTGGTCTGCGCCTACTGCGGTTACAAGGCGCTCGATTACTACACGCTCTATCTGGTGAGGGGCTTTGGTTTCGACGAAGTGGACGCCGCTGGCCACATGGCGGCAGCGGCGTGGCTGCGGCCCTTGGCGGCAGTGCTGGCGGGGCTGCTGGCCGATCGCTTTCGCCCGAGCTTGGCGCTGTGTGGCCTGTTCGCACTCGGTGCGGCCTGCGCGCTGGCGCTGGGGACGGTCACGCCCTCGGCCGCGCTCCGCGGGCTGTTGCTGGGAGAAGTGCTGCTGAGCGTGGCTGCGGTCTACGCGCTGCGCGGCGTGTACTTTGCCCTGCTGGAAGAAACCGCGGTGCCCCATGCCCGCACCGGTTTCGCAGTCGGGCTGGTCTCGGTGATCGGTTTCACCCCTGATGTGTTTTTTGCCCCGATTGCCGGGCGGCTGCTGGATGCCGAGCCCGGCCTGCCCGGCCTGCAGCACCTCTTTCTGCTGCTGGCCGGGATTGCGCTGGCGGGGCTCGCGACCTCAGCCTGGCTCGCTCGTCGGACAGTGCGTGCCGGCGAAGAGACCGCTTGACCCGAGCGCCGAGGAACCTGACCGATCCGCTCGCGGCGCTGGCCTGAGGGCTGCGGGGTGCGCGCTATTTCAGCTTGGCATTGACGAGTCCGTAGACGCCGTAGCCCACCAGATAGGACAGGCCAAGTTCGGGCCGGGCGGCGGCAAAGTGCTTCTGTAGCGTCGCGTAGTGGGCTGAGGCCTGCGCGGGATCTGCCAGCGCTGCGGCGGGTGCGCTCGCCACGTAGGCGGTCACCTCGCGGTCGGCCCAGCTCAGATACTCGGTCTGGAAGGCAACGACCTCGGCAACGCCACCCGCTTCGCCGCGCCCGCCATACACCTTGCCCGTGCCCAGCGCCGGCAGTTCTTCAAGCGCCGCCCGCCACGCCGCCAGATCGGGTCGGGCGGTGCCGTCCACGATGCCGCCTTCCAGCCAGGCGTGCGCCTTGTAGTGCACCAGGTCGCCCACGATCAGATCGCCCGTGTTGTCGATGCGGGCCACCGTTTGGGTGCTGGCCACGCCCGCGTGCTTCAACTCAAAAAGCGTGATGGTTTCGCCAGAGCGGAGTTTCAGCACGCTGCGGTCGGTGAAGGTGGTCTTTACCGGCTGGAATTGGGGTAGGTTTGCGGGGTAAACGCGCCGGCCACGTTGATCCAGAAGTGCCGCTTGTAGGCGTTCACGCCAGGCATGGCGGCCTGGGTTGCGGCGGAGGCAATGGACTCCACGCCCGCCGCATGCAGCACTGACAGGCCGTTGAACTTGTCCGGATTCGGATGGGTGACGACGACCCGGGTGACCGGTGAGCGTGTGGTCTCCTTGATTTTGGCCAGCATGTCCGCGGTCAGCGAGGGCAAGAACTGGGTGTCGAAGACCGTCACCTCCTGACCGTCGTCGTAGTAGTAGGTGTGGGTGTCAAAGCCGCTGGTATCGCTGGTGTAGGTGTACAGGGTGCCGGCTTGCGCCATCCCTGTGGTGGCGAAGAACAAGGCGGCGGTGATCGCATGTTTCATCGGAGTGCTCCTGATTGGGCGGGTTCGGACCGAACCTGAACGCCCGACCAGTGTGGTTGGCCGGCAGCTGTCGTACATTGCAGCTCGCGACAGAGGTGATGCAGAAAACGACATGACGCGAGACCTACAGCCCATGGCGTCCGGCAGCGCTGCCGGGCGCACGGTGTTTGACCCGGACCGCGCGCCGCATGCCCTGATCGTGCTTGGGGAGTGGCTCGACGCGGGCAAGGGTGCGCCACACCGGCACCGCCGACATCAGCTCCTTTACGCCGACGCCGGGGTGGTGACGGTGCTGACCGCGGACGGCCGTTGGGTCTGTCCGCCCGAACGCGCGGTGTGGGTGCCGGGCGGTACCGAACACGCGGTACAGGCCGCACGACCCTTCCGCCTGTGCACCCTTTACGCTGAGCCCGACGTCCTGGCCGACGAGGCACCCGCAGGCTGCGCAGTGGTCGGGGTGCCGGCTGTCGCGCGGGAAATCCTGCGGGCCGCGCTCGCCCTGTCGCCAAGCGCCGGGCCTGAGCATCCGCTGCGACGGGCCTTAGCCCTGGTCCCGGCGCTCGTGCAGCCGCTTGTGGATCTGTCGCTGGGTCTTCCCTTGCCAACGGACCGACGCGCGCGTGGGGTCGCCGAACGCTGGCTGCGAACCCCGGACGATCCGGACCCACTGGCGAGCGTCGCCCGCGACGCCGGCGCCAGCTTGCGCACGCTGGAACGATGCTTTCTCGCCGAGACCGGTCTCGGGCTGGCGCAGTGGCGCACCCGCCTGCGACTGGCAGTGGCGCTGGAGCGCCTGGGCGCGGGCACCTCGGTGACCGAGGCTGCCCATGCCGTGGGTTACGACAGCGTCGCTGCGTTCAGCCGGGCGTTTCGCCAGGCGCACGGCTTTGCGCCCTCGCGCGTCGGACGTGGCGCCGCCGCCAGCGCTTCTGCATGAGGCGGCTTGCGGGGAGCGTCACGGACGCGGGCGGCGCGCTGCCGGGAGAAAACCGGCCGGCAACGACCTGCGTTGTCCTTGCTGAGTGCGTGATTCATCACCGTTACCGGGCGAAGCACGTTCGCCTCAGAGGTCCACTCGCTATACTGCGGTTATCGTAGTTGGCCACAGCCAAGGACCATCGCCCATGGGTCTACCCAATGATCTCGCCGCAGATGTGGCCGATATCGGCCGGCTCGACGCCGTGCCGGCAATTCTCAATCTGGCCTGCGAGTTGACGGGCATGGGTTTTGCCGCGGTGGCCCGGGTGACGGAAAGTCACTGGGTGGCGTGCAGCGTGCTCGACAAAATCGGCTTTGGCCTGCAGCCGGGCGGCGAACTCGTCGTGACGACCACGATCTGCGATGAAATCCGGCGCTCCGGGCAACGCGTGACGATCGACAACGTGCCGGAAGACCCTGCCTTCTGTCACCACCACACCCCCGCCCAATACGGCCTGCAAAGCTATATTTCGGTGCCCTTGCGGCTGCGTGACGGCACGTTTTTCGGCACGCTCTGCGCGATCGACCCGCAGCCGCATCGGGTCAGTTCGCCCCACATCGTCCGAAGTTTTGAACTGTGGGCCGAACTCATCGCGTTTCATCTGGAAGCCGAACGACAGCTCGCGTGCTCTGCTGCCGCGCTACGCGATGAGCGCGCCGAAGCCGAGTTGCGCGAACAGTTCATCGCGGTGCTGGGACACGACCTGCGCAGCCCCTTGGCGGCGATCAGTTCCGGCGCTGAATTGCTCAAGGATGAAGCCCTGAGCAAGGACGGGCAGGGCGTGCTGGAACTGATGGCGCAGAGCACCGCGCGCAGCATCGGCATTGTGGATAGCGTGCTCGACTTCGCCCGCGCCAGGCTCGGCGGCGGCCTGGGTCTGACGCTTGCGCCGGCCATCCCCTTGCGTCCCGTGCTGGCGCAGGTCGTCGCCGAACTGCAGGCCACGCATCCGGGGCGTCAGATTGTGCTCGACCTGCCGGCATTACCGCCGCTGCCCGCAGATCCGGGGCGCCTCGGCCAGGTGCTGGCCAATCTGCTCGCCAACGCGCTCACCCACGGTGCAGATGACGCGCCGGTGCAGGTGACGGCGCGCGCCACGAACACCGACTTTGAACTTCGCGTCAGCAACGGCGGCCCGGCTATCGAGTCAAGCTTGTTGCCGCATCTCTTTCAGCCTTTCTTTCGTGGCCGACCGCAGGCGCGTAGCGAAGGATTGGGGCTGGGGCTCTTCATTGCGCGCCAGATTGCCAGTGCGCACGGCGGCACGCTGACGGTTGCCAGCGCCGCGGGCGAGACGTCCTTCTGTTTCCGGATGCCGCGCGCGCCGGCCTGAGCGGCAGCGCTTAAAGTCGGGCCAGCGTCAAACGCACGCGCAGGCCGTGCTGATTGTGAAACTCGAGTTGCGCGCCGACCTGCCGGCTCAAGGCGCGGATCAATTCCATGCCGATCGAGCTTGAACCGGGCCGTGGTTGTGGATCACTGAGCCCGGGACCCGAGTCCGTCACCGAGATATAGGTGTGTGCCGCGTCCGAAGCCACTTCCACCAGCACATCGCAATGCTCCCCCGTACGGCGCGGCCGACCGGGCTGCCACGGCGCGAGGCCATGTTTGAGCGCGTTGGCGATGAGTTCGTTGAGTAACAGCCCCAGCGGCGTGGCGATTTCGATCGAGACATTCACCGGCTCGGCGACCACCAGCAGTCTCGCTTCCGGGGCGTAGGTGCCACGCAGGATGTCGCCCAGATTTTGCGCGTAGTGACCAAGGTCGATTTGCGACAGCGATTCGCTGCCGTAGAGTTGCTCGTGGACGATCGCCATCGACCGCACGCGGCCCACGCAATCTTCCAGCACCGACTGCACTTCGGGCGCGTTGCTTTGCGCGGACTGCAGTCCAAGCAGGCTGGAGACAACCTGCAGGTTGTTCTTCACCCGATGGTGGACTTCCTTCAGCAACACTTCTTTTTCGCGGAGCGAGCGCTGCAGGGTTTCAAATGCGCTGACGCGCTCGCTCACGTCGCTGACGCTGGCCAGCACGTAATGCTGGCCGGCAATTTCGGCCAGTGCAGCGCGCACTTCCACCCGCAGGGTCGTGCCGTCGGGGCGTTCTGCCGTCCAGGTGTCGCCGCTACGCCGGTCCGGCGCGCCGGCATCACCGGCGATGCGCCGGGGCAGCGGATAAGCCGGTAACACCTGCGCCAGCGCGAGCCCCTCAAGTTCCCCGCGCGCATAGCCAAAGAGCGCTTCAGCGGCCGCATTCGAGCGCTGAATCACGCCGTCCGTCGAGGTCATCAAGAGCGCCTGTGGTGCCAGTTCAAACAAATCGTCGAAGCGACCTTCGCTTGCATCGAGGGCCTGGTTGCGCTCGGCCAGCATGCGCTCCAGCTGCTGCCGTTGCACCGCCAGCTCCAGAAATACCCGCACTTTGGCCAGCAGGGTCTCGGGGTGATAGGGCTTGATGATGTAGTCGACCGCGCCGGTGGTGTAGCCGCGAAAAACATGGGATTCGTCGAAATAGGCCGCCGTCATGAAAATGATCGGCGTGCGGCAGGTGGCAGGATCCGCGAGCAGGATTTCCGCCAGTTCGTAGCCGTCCATTTCTGGCATCTGCACGTCCAGAATGGCCAGTGCAAAGCGATGCCGCAGGCACAGGCCCAAAGCCTCTTCGCCGCTGCCGGCGCGCACCACGCGCGCACCCGCGCCGCCGAGGACGCGCTCCAGCGCCACCAGATTGGCCGGCGTGTCGTCCACCGCCAGAATCAGCAGTTCTTCGACCGGGGGCAGGCTGGCCGGCGACCGGCCGGCGCTAGTCGCGTTCATCGCAGCACTCTCTTCTTGTAGATCCGGGCCTGGGCGTCGACCACATCGAAGCGCTTCTCGACCGAGGTAAACGAAATCGATTCATTGTTGCCCAGACACAGATAGCCGCCGTGATCGAGACTTTCCCAGAACATCTGCAGCACCGCATCCTGCAGTTCGCGATTGAAGTAGATCAGGACGTTGCGGCAGATCACCGCCTGCATTTCACCGAAAGACTTGTCCATCGCCAGGTTGTGGCGGGCAAAGGTGATGTTCTGGCGCAGTCTGGCATCCATCACCCCTGCCTCTCTGCCGGCCAGGTAGTAGTGCGCCAGCGAATAGCTGCCACCAAATTCAAAATAGTTACGACCGCCCTGGGCGAGGATTTCCAGCGGATAGATGCCGGCCCGTGCGGTATCCAGCGCCGCCGCGCTGAGGTCCGTCGCATAGATGCGCGCCCGCGACGACAGGCCACCTTCCACCAGCAGGATCGCAAGCGAGTACAACTCTTCGCCCGTCGCGCAGCCGGCATCCCAGATTTTCACATGCGGCCAAGTCCGTAGCATGGGTAAGACCCGGTCGCGGAGCGCGGTGTAGAAGTGCGGATCGCGAAAAAGCGCCGTGACGTTGACCGAAAAATAGCTGATGACGCGGTAGAAGGTAGACGGATCGCGCAGCAGCTTGCCGGTGAGCTCCGAGATGGTCGGCGTGCCCAGATCCTCGCAGCACTGCTCGAGTCGGCGCACCACGGTTTCTCGCGCGTACTCGCGGAAATCGTAGCCGTAGCGCAAATAAAGCGCTTCGAGCAGCAGCTCGACTTCGATGTGCTGGATATCCATCGCCTTGGCCGCGTGGGACATTCGCTGCTCGCTGGCCGGTACGCGCAAGTGCTGCACCTAGCGGAACATCAGGACGCGCATCAGCGAAGTCAGGCGGTCGGGGTCGACCGGCTTACTCAGATAGTCCGTGCAACCCGCTTCCAGACAGCGCTGGCGGTCTTCGCGCATCGCCTTCGCGGTCAGCGCAATCACCGGCAGCTGGCTGAGGTTCTGATCCTGACGCAGACGCCGCGCGACTTCGTAGCCATCCATCACTGGCATCATCATGTCGAGCAGAACCAGATCGGTATCCGGATGCTCGGCCAGCATGGCCAGCGCCCGCTCGCCGTTTTCGGCCTTGATGGGATTAACGCCGTGCCCGGCTAGCATGCGCGCCATCGCAAACATGGTGCGCATATCGTCTTCCACAATCAGCACTTTCTTGCCGCGCAGCGGCTCGTCTGACTGACGCAGGTGGAAGATGGCCTGACGCTTGTCTTCCGGCAGTTCCTGCACCACGCGGTGGAGGAACAGCGCAACTTCGTCGATCAGCCGCTCCTGCGAGCGCACGTCCTTGATGATGATCGAATCGGAGAAATGACGCAGGAAAAGCTCTTCTTCCATCGTCAGTTCACGCACGGTGTGGATGATCACCGGCGGCAGGTTGTCGGTCATCTTCGACCAGGTTTGCAGGAGTTCAACGCCCGACATGTCCGGTAGGCCGAGGTCCATCACCACCAGGTCGTAGCGGGTCTTGCCCAGCAGTTCCAGGCCTTCGCGGCCGGTGCCGGCCGAGTCTGCCTTGACGTTGCCGTTGCCAATGACGCGCACGGTTTCCTGTCGCATCAGGGGCTCGTCTTCAATCACCAGCACGCGCTTGGCGGCATGCGCCGAGGCCGCATCCAGCCGCCGCAGCACTTCATCGATTTGCTCCTGCGCCACCGGCTTGGCCGTATGGCCGATTGCGCCAATGCCGAGATTGGCCTTGGTGGCCGGCTCGACCGACACGATATGGACCGGGATGTGCCGCAGCGAGAGGTCCTGTTTCAGTTCGGACAGCACCGTCCAGCCGTCGATACCCGGCAGCTCGATGTCCAGCACCACGCCGTCCGGGCGGTACACCCGCGCAAGCTCCAGCCCGCTTTCACCGGAGGTGGCGTGGAGACACTTGAAGCCACGCTGGCGCACGTGCTCGATCAGGATTTTGGCGAAGCGAAGGTCGTCTTCAATCAGCAGCAGCACGCGGTCGTTGGGCGCAATTTTGCCGTGGTCGTCGTCGAGTGGCGTCTGAGGCTTCTCCACATTCGGGCGCGGCGTGGCGGCGACCATCGCGGGCGGCTTGTGCCCGTTGTGCCCGTTGTCGCCGTTGTGGCCGTTGTGGCCGATCGGCGCGGGCGCGCCGGCGGGGGCGCTCACCGCTGACATCGGGACACCGGCAGGCGTTGCGTCTTCGTCGCTTGATGCCGAGAGGGTTTCCGGCAGGTAGAGCGTGAACGTAGAGCCCTCACCGGGCGTGGAACTGACGTGAATCTCGCCGCCCAGCAAATTGGCGAGTTCGCGCGAAATAGACAGCCCCAGGCCCGTGCCGCCGTAACGCCGCCGGTCGCCGGAGTCGGCCTGCTGGAAAGCTTCAAAAATGACTTTCTGCTGGTTTTCCGCAATGCCGATGCCGGTGTCGGTGACATGGACCGCCACGGCGCGTACCGGGTCGAAACCACTGCGCCGGAAGCGGGTGTCGCCCGGCGGCCGCGCGAAGCGCACGCTGACGCTGCCGTGCTCGGTAAATTTCAGCGCGTTGCCGATCAGGTTTTTCAGGATCTGGCCCAGCCGCTGCGGGTCGGTGACCAGCCGGGATGGCAAATTGCCTTCCGCCGCCACCTTGAACTGCAGACCCTGCGCGTGCGCCATGTGCTCGAACTGCGAGACCAGCGTGCGCGCCACGTCCTGGATATCGACGTCCGCCAGCCGCAGTTCCATCTTGCCGGCTTCGATTTTGGAGAGGTCCAGAATCTCGTTGATGATGTTCAGGAGGTCACTGCCGCTGTCAAAAATGACGCTCGCCGACTCCACCTGATCGGTGGTCAGATTGCCGTCCGGGTTGTCGCGCAGCGAGCGCGCGAGCAGCAGCAGACTGTTCAGCGGCGTACGGAGCTCGTGCGACATATTCGCCAGGAACTCCGACTTGTATTTGCTGGCCAGCGCCACTTCCTGCGCCTGCATCACCAGGGTTCGCCGCGCCTGCTCGGTTTCGTTGCGCTGCTGTTCGAGCAACTCGTTCTGCTGTTGCAGCTCGGCGTTGGCGAGTTCGATTTCGGTCTGCTGAGCCTGCAGCTTCTGCTCCGAGGCCAGCAGCTCGGTGGTTTGCTCTTCAAGCTCGGCGTTGGTTGCGCGCAGCCGGTCTTGCTGGGCTTCCAGTTCCGATGCGAGCTGCTGAGCCTGCGCGAGGGCGGCGGCAGCGATGGCGCGGGCACTGGAAGCCTCCAGCGCCACGGCAATCATCGGCGCGGCCTGCCGCAGGTATTCCAGCGCGCTCTCGCCCAGCGACTTGATGGACCCCAGCTCCAGCACGCCTTTCACCTCGCCCTCCAGCATCAGCGGCGTGATGTAGAGGTGACCGGCGTCCGCCTCGCCGAGACCGGAGGCAATGGTCAAATAGCCCGGCGGCAGGTCGGCCACGTGAATCTGTTTGCGTTCCAGCACCGCCTGACCCAGCAAGCCCTCGCCGGACAGGAAGCGGGTGGCGTAGCCCTTGCGGTGGGTAAAGGCATGGCTGGCGATCAGGGCATGCCCGTCGCCTGATTCTTCTCTGGCGTAGAACGCACCCACCTGCGCGCCGGCGTATTCGCTCAGCTCGGTGATGACCCGACGCGCCAGATCCTCCACCGCGCCCGTGACCTGAAACACCGCATTCAGCCGCGCAATGCCGGCAACCACCCATTCTTTTTCGTCGCGCGCCAGCGCCGCACGTCGGGCCTCGGTGACGTCGCGCAGATTAAGGAAGACCCCGGTCAGCGTGCCTTCGGCGTCGCGACGGGCCAGCGCCTGCATCAGCACATCGCGCGGCTGACCGTCGCGCGGGCGGATGAGCATGTGGGCATCAACGACTTCGCCAGCGCTGATGGCGTGTGCATGGTGCTGGGAGGCCAGCGCGGGCTCGCTGAACAGCGCGCTGAAGTGGAGGTCACGCAGACCCTGCGCGCTCAGGCCGAACAGGCTGCGGGTGGCGGTATTACAGTCGAGGATGCGCCCGTCGAGCCCGGTCACGAGCACGGCGTCGCTGGCCGCATCAAACAGCGCACGGCTGAGCTCGGCCTGCTCCCGCGCGGCGCGCTCGGCCCGGCGGGCGGCGCTGGTGTCGTGTAGCGTAACTAGCAGGCTGAGCGGGCCGCTGGCATCGTCAGCCAACACAGCAGCGCTCAAGCTGACCTCGCGAACGCTGTCGTCGGCCCGACGTAGCGGGAACTCCATATCGCGCACCACGCCGCGGGTTCGTGCCTTGTCGAGGGCGGCAAGCACGGGTTCGGCATCCGTGAAAAGCGTCCACAAGGACTGACCGCTCAGCGGCGCGGCACCGTTGGCGAGCAGGGCATGGGCGGCCGGATTGGCGCGGCTGATGTGGCCGTTATGGGTGACGCAGAGCTGGGCATCGGGATGGGCTTCGAAGAGTTGCAGCGCCCGCTGGGCGGTAGTGGCTGCGGTCTGTGTCTCGGTTTCTGCCTGCCGGAGCCACAGGCTGGCAAGGCCCATGGCCAGCAGGGCCAGCGTGCCGAGCACCAGCCATTCGGTGACCCCCAGCCTCGCGGCCAGCAGGAGCGCTGCACCGCTGGCGCAGCCAATCACCGCAAGCAAGGCGCTCAGTTTCAACAGCCAGAGGATACGCGCAGACAACATGAGGCCTCCCGGAAGACGTTTTAAGCGCGCCCTGCGGCGGCATCTTTTATGTGAGGCCCTCCGGACCGGTGCCCGGCTGACGTCTGCAGTTGGATTACAGGACAGGACAGACAAGGTGGCCGGGCGTTCACGCCAATACCGACGTGTCGGCCGCCCGGGCCGATCCTTGAGCAGTTTTTTCACGCTTAAAAAGGAAGCTTGCGAGCGCATGGCACCCGCCAGAGAATGCGACCAAAGGGAACCCTGTTCGCCTCATGACAGGCGTTTCGGACGCGACGGCCACCACGCCCGCCCGCGCGGCCCGCGCCCTCTTTGGGAAATCTTCAGCAGCTCCGGAGGCCTGGTTGGAACTCATGCTCGACACCGCCCAAGGGGCCAGACCCAAGGATCGCCTGCTGATCGTCGAAGACGAATCACTCATCGCGCTCGATCTGGAGCGGCGCCTCGTCCGCGCCGGCTACGAGGTGGTCGGGGTGGCCGATAACTACGACGATGCGCTCGGCCTGTTCAGCGCCCATCAACCCGATCTGGTCTTGATGGACGTGCACGTGCGGGGTGAAGCCGACGGCATTCAGATTGCCCATGCCATGGGTACCCTGGGCGATGTGCCGGTCATTTTTCTCACCGCCTACGCCGACGACGACACCATCAAGCGCGCTGCCGAAACCTCGCCCTACGGCTATCTGCTCAAACCGTTCGACGACCGCACGCTGGCGGCCACCATTACCGTCGCGCTCGAACGCCATGCCGCCGACACGCGTCTGCGCCTGCTGGGCGGCGCGGTAGAACACGCCACGCTTGGCATTGTGCTGATGGACACGCGCGGTACGGCCCGGCGCACGGTGTTTTGTAACGATGCGTTCTGTGCGTTGTCAGGCGCCACCCGGGCGGAGGTGCTGCAACTCGAACCGCTGTTCCTGTACCCGGCCACGCTGCAGGCCGAGAGCCTGCGCCTGCACGAGGCGCTGACGCGCCGACTGTCCTTTGAAATCAATCTGCGGGGTCGACGGTTAAACGGGCAGGAGTTCTGGAGCGCAGTGGCGCTTTCCCCGGTGCCGGACCGTAACGGCACCATCTCGCACATGCTGGCCTTCCATGTCGATATCACGCGCCAGCGCGAGGCCGAAGACGGTCTGGCGCGCAGCCAGCGGCTGGAACTGATGGGCCGGCTCAGCGCCGGCATTGCCCACGACTTCAACAACATCCTGAGCGCCATCATGGGCTTTTCGGAGATGGCGATTTGGTCTGCGGTGGAAGACCGTCAGAAAAGCCATCTGGAAGGTGTGGTCCACGCCGCGGAGCGCGGCGCCATGTTGACCCGCAAACTGCTCGATCTATCGCGCTCCAGCGCCAGCCGTCCGCAAGGCTCCGCAGATCTGCTGCAGGTGGTGCAGCAGAACTACCGCATGACCCAGCGGCTCGCCGGGCCGCAAATCAAGGTTTCCCTGGAGTTGGACAGCGAGCCGATGTGGGTGGGACTCGACACCACCTCGCTGGAGCAGATCCTGCTGAATCTCATCGCCAATGCGCGCGACGCCATGCCAGGGGGCGGTAAGGTGGCCATTGCGGTACGCCGGCCGGATGAGGCCGCTGGCGCATTCGAACCCCGGCAGTACGTGCGCTTGACCGTGCGCGACAGCGGGGCCGGCATGGACAGCGACACCATCGCGCGGCTGTTTGAGCCGTTCTTCACCACCAAGGCGCTAGGCACCGGTCTCGGGCTCGCCACCTGCCGGATGCTGGTCGAACAGGCAGCAGGCGCGATCCGAGTCGATAGCCGGATGGGGCAGGGGACGCGCATCAGCGTCGATTTTCCGCTGGTCGAAGCGCCCCACATGTCTCAAGGGGACGAACCCGCACCGCTGCCCGCTGCCACTGGCGGCGCCGGCGGCGCGGTCTGCGTGCTGGTCGAAGAAGACAGCCTGCTGCGACGGGCCTCGGTGCAGGCGCTGATGCACGTCGGTTTTAACGTGATTGCCGTGGCGAGCGGCGAATCGGCCTGTCGTGAAATTAGCGCCCTTGGCGACACCCTCGCCCTGCTGATTTGCGATATGTCCTTGTCGGGTATGCCGGCGCCCGCCGTGTTTGCCCATGCGCGCGAACTTGCGCCGCTGGCCGAATTGATCGCGACCTCGGGTAATTTCAATCATTCGACCGACGACTGTGGACCGCGGGTGGCGCTGCTGTGGAAACCCTTCGCCGCCAACACGCTCGCCCGTTGGGCGCTGGACGCGGTCGGACCCACCGTCGCCGTGGCGGCCGTAGAGCGCACCGGGCCCCTGGCGCTGGTGGTGCCGGAAGTCGCCGCGGTCAGCGAAGAAAACACCGCCCTTAATGTCTTGCTGGTCGACGATGACGATCAGGTGCGGGGCGCGCTGGCCGGACTCCTCAAGCAGCGGCACCTGACCGTGATTCAGGCCACGACCTGCGCGGCGGCGCTGACGGCGGCGGAGCAGCACGAGTTTCAGCTGGCGGTGATTGACGTGCTGCTGCCGGACGCCGATGGCCTCGACCTGCTGGTCAAGCTGCGCGAACTCGACCCGCTGCTGCCGGTGCTGGTGATCACCGGCGAGTCTTCGGTCGAGTCGGCGCAGCGCGCCATGCGCGGACGGGCGGCGGGTTTTCTGCTCAAGCCGATCGCGCCGGAATTCTTTATGCAGGAAGTCGACCGCACGCTGCGCGAGGCGCAGCTCCAGCGTCTGCAGCACAAGCTGCTGCTGGCGCGCAGCGAGTTCCAGCCGCTGCTGCTCGATCTGGAAACGACCGAGCGCCGGTTTGCGGAGTCCCTGCGCGAGCTCTACATGGTGTTCCAGCCGCTGGTGCGCAGCCACGACCGTTCCATCTACGCGTTTGAAGCCTTGATGCGCAGTCGCGGCCCCATGCAGAACCCGGCCGAGCTGCTGATCGCCGCCGAGGTGCTTGGTCGAATCGAAGAACTGGGTCGGCAGGTGCGCAGCTGTGTCGCGAGCGCCATGGCCGAGCATCCGGGGCGCTTCGAGCCGGTGTTTGTGAACCTGCACCCACTGGAGTTTCGCGCGGACTTGCTGTTGCGCGAAGACGAGCCGCTGCGGCCCTTTGCCTCGCGCGTGGTGTGGGAGGTGACCGAGCGCGCGCAGCTGTCGCTACGCGATCAGGTCAGCGTGACCGTCGAGCAATTGCACGGCGCGGGCTATCGGGTGGCGATTGACGATTTGGGCGAAGGCTATGCCGGTCTGTCTCTGCTGGTCTCACTCTCGCCCGATGTGGCCAAGCTCGATATGTCGCTGGTGCGGGGGATTGAAGACTCCCACATGAAGCGCGCGCTGGTGTCGTCGCTGGTCAGCGTCTGCCGACGGGCGCGAACCCTGGTGGTTGCCGAAGGGGTGGAAACCGAAGCCGAAGCCGCGCTGCTGATCGAGATTGGCTGCGATCTCTTGCAGGGCTATCTCTTTGCCCGGCCGGGCCCGCCGTTTCCGGAGGTCGCTGGCCGCTGAGGCCCGCGCCTTGCGCGCGGGGCTGTCCAAATCCGGCGCGCGAGAACCTGCACCGCAGGCCCTCGCGCGCCACCGACCTAGCGCAGGCTGACGCCGATGTCCGCCAGCACGTCGTCTTTGGTAACCGCAATTTCATTATCGATTTGGGCGCCGCAGCCCGGGCAGAAGAACTGCCGGAATGTGACGTCGTCGTCGATAAAGCGCGCCGGATCCCCGATTAGCGGATTGGAGTCCGCCACCGGATGGTCTTCGCGCAGGCAGCCGTCCTTGTAGTTGGCATTCACCGCACCCAGATCGCTCGCGCACTTGGCGCAGGCCCAGTGGGCGCCGTCATCCGCCTGCCGCACGTGGAGGTTGACGCTGGCTTCGCACAGCAGCGCGCCGTGGAGCACGGTGGTCTGCCGGCCGGCGCGCGCAACGCGCGCTTTCCGCAGCTCGGCGCGCCGGGCGGTGCTGGCCGCCTCGTCCAGCTTGCCGTCGGCGCCGACCACCACCCCGTAAATTCCGTACGCTGCTTCAGGCGTGATCGCGTAGTGCTCGAGGTCTTCGTTGATGTCGTCGAAGGCGCGGTCCATCGGGTCGCCGAAGCCGCCGCCGCCGGTCCAGCGCACGGCATAAACGTCTGCCTTGTGCTGCAGAAAGTTCTCCTGCCGCAGCTGGAGCATTTCATCGGTGCCGGTCACCTCGCCGATATCTTCCACCATCCGACTGTTGCCCATCCGCTCGAGGATGTCGGTATCACGCAGGAAGGTGTAGGCATTGGTGGTGGAGGGGTAGCCGCCCATCATGCCGGTTGAGGTCGGCGTGGCATTGCCCGACGACAGCGTGTCCTGGGTGATGACGTCGGTGTTGTGCGGAATAAAGCAGGATTCCGCCGACAGCCCGCCGCGGTATTTACCGGCGCCGCCCGAGTCCGGCAGTTCTTTCCGATACAGGAACAGGATCGGGAAGCTCTGCTCGGTATGCTCGATGTTGGGCAGCTGGCAGATGGGCGTGCGCGACTGGCCGCCGGTGTTGATGCCGTCCGCGTGCGAGAAGGCCCCGATGGCGCCGCCGATCGGATCGATCAGCAGATAGCCGTAACGCTCGCCCCATTGGTCGATGCCGCGGAACAGCGTTGCCGGCCATTGGCTGGTGCCGCCGATGCACATGATGTCTTTGCGCATCTCGGCGTCGGGGTAAATCATTTTCGACAGCACGTTGTAGGCCGGGTAGAGCGAGATTTCCATCGACTGAATCGGCGCGGTCGACACCGAAGCCGGGAAGTTCGCGCAGTTCAGCGTGCCGGGCACGGGGTCGAAATCGATGTGACGCAGCGCGCCCCCGACCGCGAAGTACTGGTCCCAGCACAGCAGTTCCGTCACCGCCACCATGATCGCGCCGCGCCAGCCGGAGTAGGTGGCGTTCATCGCGCCTTCCTGATCGGCCGTGCCGTCATTGGTGAACAGCAGCTTGTTGCCTTCCTTGCGCAGCTGCAGCTGGACTTTGTGGGTGCGGCGATCGCCCGGGCGGCAGGCTTCGATGTAGGTGCGGTCCTGCCAGTAGCCGTCGGGAATCCGCGCCATTTTCTCGAGGAAAGACTTCTCCGAGTTGTCGATGATTTTCTTCATCACGCCTTTGACGGTGCTCGCCCCGTAGCGCTGGATAAGTTCCAGCACGCGCTTCTTGGCGGTGGTGTTACCCGCCATCTGGGCGCGGAAGTCCAGCGCCACCAGCTGCGGTTTGCGCGAGGCGCGCAGATACACCGCTTCGATGTCGCGGCGGATTTCGCCGTCTTCGATGATCTTGATCGGCGGCAGCATGATGCCCTCGTCATAGGCCGATTCCGCCGACGGGCAGAAGCTGCCCGGCGTGATGCCGCCGATGTCGTACTGGTGCAGGCAGTTGGTGACCCAGCAGAAGAGCTCGCCTTCCCAGAACACCGGGCACAGCAGCATCACGTCCTGCTGGTGCGCCGCGCCGACCCAGGGGTCGTTGGCGAGGAACATGTCGCCATCTCTGATGCCCGGGTTGTCGGAACGGTTTTCCAGCGTCCATTTCACCTGCGTGTCGGTCACGCCCGACATGTACTGCATGTAGGGGCCGAAGTAGACGAACTCGGCGTCTTCGGTCAGCAGCGAAGGGTTCAAGTCCAGCGCGTACATCGCGACCGGCGAACCCGACAGGCGCTGGATGGTGGCGCCATGCTCTTCGTTGATCTGCCAGAGGTTGTGGCGGACCACTTCATAGGTAATGGGATCGACGTTTTGATCCCAGTCGCGGTGCAGCTTCAGCTTGGGCGAAATGCGCAGGTCCTTCGGCGGCACATAGGGATGGTTGACGCCGTCAAAATCGACGCCGGTGATTTCACTGATACGGGGCATGGGGAGTCTCCTCTACTCAGGCCGAAGCCGTGACGTCGGTGTCGATGACGAAGTTGCGCAGCGCGTCTACTTCCACGCGCTGGCCCGGGTGCACCACGATCGAGGTGGTGGTGGTTTCAATCACGCAGGGGCCGTCGATGACGTTGCCCGGCAGCAGTTGATAACCGTCGTAAATAGGGCTCGGCGCGGCTTTCTTCCACTCCGCCCAGTAAATCGAGCGTTCGCTGGTCTTGGCCGTGGCCGGGATCTCGCGGGTCAGTTCGCTGGCGGCGATGAGGCTGGGCTTGCGGGATACCGCGCTGGCACGCA
>JALRCR010000290.1 GCA_023257255.1 Gammaproteobacteria bacterium
TGTCGCCGTGGAGGGCTATCGTGCTCATGTTTCGGCGCGCGTTTTCCAAAGCTTTCTGGATCGCAGCCGGAACTTCGCGCGCCTTGCCGCGCCCCATGCCAACCCGTCCAGCTCCATCGCCTACCACGGTCAATGCGGCGAAGCCGAAGATACGGCCACCCTTCACCACCTTTGCAACGCGGTTTACCGCTACCAGTTTTTCCTGGAAGCCTTCCGGGCTATCGCCCATGCCGTCATTAGCGCTCATAAATGCACCACGCTGGATAGTTAGAACTTCAGTCCGCTTTCGCGGGCTGCGTCAGCCAGCGCCTTAACGCGGCCATGATATTTGAAGCCGGCGCGGTCGAACGCAACGGTATCAACTCCAGCCGCGAGTGCTCGCTCGGCGACTAGTTTTCCGACCGCCGCAGCGGCCTCGACGTTGCCGCCATTGGGCATGCTCTCGCGCAGGTCTTTTTCGACCGACGACGCAGCAGCCAGCACCTGACTGCCATCGGCGGTGAACACCTGGGCGTAGATATGCCGGGGCGTACGGTGGATGCTCAGACGCGTAGCGCCTAGCTCCCTGATGTGGCGGCGGGCCTGTTTGGCTCGTCGCTGGCGTGATTCCTTTTTGTTCATGGCTTACCGCTCAGGTCTTCTTCGCCTCTTTGCGCAGGATCTTCTCACCTGCGTACTTCACTCCCTTGCCCTTGTAGGGTTCGGGGCGGCGGTAGGCGCGGATGTTAGCCGCGACCTGTCCGACTTTTTGTTTGTCGACACCCTTGACGAGGATTTCCGTTTGAGTTGGCGTCTCAATGGTGATGCCGTCCGGCACGGGGAAGTCGACGGGGTGAGAAAAGCCCAACGTGAGGCTCAGCACATCCCCTTTGGCCTGGGCGCGATATCCGACGCCCACGATTTCGAGCTTCTGCTCGAACCCTTTCGCGACGCCCTCAACCATATTGAAGAGGATGGCGCGGGCAGTGCCGGCCTGCGCCCTGGCGGTCGCGGCCTCGCTACGCGGCACGACGTTGAGCACGTCGCCGTCCATTGCGAGGGTCACGTCGCTGTGCAACAGATGCGCCAACGTACCCTTGGGTCCCTTGATGTTCACAGCCTGACCCGACACGTCTACCTGGACGCCGGCGGGCAGGTTAATTGGCTTTTTCGCTACGCGAGACATGGCTTTTCTCTAGTAAACCGAACAGATGACTTCGCCGCCGATACCCTGCGCGCGCGCTTCCCGATCGGTCATCAGGCCCCGGGAGGTCGAAACGATCGCGACACCCAGACCGCCAACCACGCGCGGCAGCTCGTCGGTTGCCTTGTAAACGCGCAGGCCAGGCCGGCTGACCCGCTCGATCTTCTCGATGACCGGGCGACCTTGGTAGTACTTCAGTTCAATCACCATGGTGGGGTGAGTGCCCGTGGTGTCCATCCGGTAACCGGAAATATAGCCCTCGGTCTTGAGAACCTCGGCAATCGCCTGCTTCTGTTTTGACGCCGGCACCAGAGTCTCGCGCTTGGCACGGGCCTGCGCGTTACGGATGCGGACGAACATGTCGGCGATGGGGTCTTGCATGCTCATGGTCTAATTAACCTTGTTTCTTGGCCGTGTTCTTCGGCGATTACCAGCTGGCCTTGACCAGGCCGGGCACGTGGCCCTCCATGGCAAGACGGCGTAACTCATTTCGGCCCAGACCGAACTTGCGATAATAACCGTGCGCTCGCCCTGTGAGGCGGCAGCGGTTGCGAATTCGCGACGGGCTGGAATCGCGCGGCAGCTTGGAGAGCTTGATACGCGCCTCGTCGCGCGCCTCGAACGACATCTTGCTATCGGTAATCACGGCTTTAAGCGCCGCGCGCTTCGCCGCAAACTTCTTGGCAAGCTTGATGCGCTTCAGCTCGCGATTGACCATCGAGGTCTTGGCCATGGTTTTACCCTCTCAGCGGGAATTGGAAGGCGGCCAGCAGGGCGCGGCCTTCTTCATCGGTTTTGGCGGTGGTTGAAATGCAGATATCCATGCCCCGGATGGCGTCAACCTTGTCGTACTCGATCTCGGGGAAAATGATCTGCTCTTTCACGCCCAGCGTGTAATTTCCGCGACCATCAAATGCGCGACCGTTGACACCACGGAAGTCCCGGATACGCGGCATCGCCACGTTGATAAGGCGGTCAAGGAACTCATACATCCGATCCCGCCGCAGCGTGACCTTGGCGCCCACGGCCCAGCCCTCGCGCAGCTTGAATGCGGCGATTGATTTCCGCGCCTTGGTCACTACCGGCTTCTGGCCGGAAATGTCAGCGAGTTCCTTTACGGCGTTCTCGAGTACCTTCTTATCGCCCAGCGCTTTACCCAGGCCCATGTTGATGGTGACCTTAGTTATCCGCGGCACTTCCATCACCGAGCCGTATTTGAACTGGTCCATCAACTGGGTGACGACCTTCTCTCGGTAAAATTCCTGCAATCTGGCCATGGTCAGCTCTTCCCGTGCCGCTTAAACGTCAACGACTTCGTTATTGGATTTGAAAACGCGCACCTTGCGCCCATCCTCAAGCACCTTCACGCCAACGCGGTCCGGTTTCTGAGTCATCGGGTTGTACAGTGCGACGTTGGAACGATGGATGGCCGCTTCCTTCTCAACGATAGAACCGGGCGTACCCGCAGCCGGATTGGGCTTGGTGTGACGCTTAACCACGTTCACGCCTTCCACGACCACCTTCTCTGCGGCCACCAGCACCCGCAGCACCTTGCCGCGCTTGCCCTTGTCTTTACCGGTGAGGACGTAGACCTCATCGCCTTTGCGAATCTTCATCATGGCTGTGATTTCCTGCCTTACAGCACTTCGGGGGCTAGCGACACGATGCGCATGAAGCGCTCGCTCCGCAGTTCGCGGGTTACGGGCCCGAAGATGCGCGTGCCAATCGGCTGCAGTTGCTTGTCGAGCAGCACCGCGGCATTGCCATCGAAACGGATGACGGAACCGTCCGGCCGCCGCACGCCCTTGCGAGTCCGTACTACCACGGCGTTGAATACGTCGCCCTTTTTGACCTTGCCGCGCGGGATCGCGTCCTTGATCGAAACTTTGATGACGTCGCCCACGGCGGCGTAACGACGGCGCGTACCGCCCATTACTTTGATGCACATGAGCGTCTTGGCACCACTGTTGTCAGCGGCGTTGAGCAGAGTT
>JALRCR010000291.1 GCA_023257255.1 Gammaproteobacteria bacterium
CCAAATCGCCCACAACCTCAGTCGGGGCAAAGCCCCTCCCACAAAAACTGTGGGAGCGGCAACGCCGCGACGCCAGCAGCAAATCGCCCACAACCTCAGTCGGGGCAAAGCCCCTCCCACAAAAAAGCCCCTCCGACAAAACAGTGGGAGCGGCAACGCCGCGACGCCAGCGCCAAATCGCCCACCGCCCGGGTAAAGGCAAGAAGCCTCTCCCACAAAGTTTGCCTAGGCGGCGATTGCGGACTCGCCTGCTACGCCGGCACCGCCGCCCGCCCCACCCGCGCCCTTGCGATCACGGTCTTCATGATCTGCGCCGTGCCGTCACCAATCTGAAAGCCCAGCACATCGCGCAGGCGCTGCTCCATCAGCCCGCGGTCGTAGCCGCCGTGACCGTGGGTTAGCAAACACTGGTGGATGGTGTCGTAGGCCAATTTCGGCGCCCACCATTTACACATCGCGGCCTCGGCGCTGTGCGCGGCGCCGCGTGTTTTCAGCCACAGCGCCTGCAGGCACAGCAGCCGCGCGGCTTCGACCTGCGTGTCGAAATCTGCCAGCGGATGCGACACGCCCTGAAAGGCCGAAATCGGCTGGCCAAACGCCTGCCGCGAGGTGCTGTAGGCCCAGGTCTCCTCCAGCGCCACCCGCGCCACCGCCAGCACCTGCAGGCCAATCAGCGCCCGCGAATAGTCAAAGCCCTGCATCACCTGAACAAAGCCCTTGTGCTCTTCACCCAGCCGATGATTGACCGGCACGCGCACTTCGTCGAAGAACAAGGCCCCGCGGCCAATCGCGCGCTGGCCGTGGCAGTCGAAGCGCGTACGGCTGAGGCCCGGCAGGTCGGTCGGCACCAGCAAGGCGGTGACGCCGTGCGCGCCAGAATCCGGCGCGCCGGTGCGCCCGAACACCACCACGGCATCGGCCTGATCGGCAGCGGAAATGGACGTCTTCTCGCCATTTAACACGTACTCGTCGCCGCGCCGCTCCACTCGCAAGCGCAGGCGTGCGGCGTCCGATCCACCGCCGGGTTCGGTCAAGGCGATCGCGACCATGGCCTCGCCCTGCGTCATGCGCGTCAGCCACGGCTGGACCACCGCCGGCGCGCCGTATTGCGCAAGAATCTGGCTATTCAGCGAAGCCAACAGATTGATGTAGGACAGACTGAGGTCCGCCCGCGCGACCTCTTCCATGATGACCCCGGCGGCCAGCGCGTTCAGGCCCGAGCCGCCAAACGCCTGCGGTAACTCCGGCGCAATGAAACCCAGACTGCCCATCTCGCGCATCAGCGCGCGGTCCAGCTCCCGCGTGCGGTCGCGTGCCTGAAAGCCCGGCGCAATGCGCTCGCTGGCGAAGCGCCGCACGTGTGCGCCGAGTGTGATCAGGTCGTCGTCGAGATAGGGATTCATCGGCTTGCTCCTTGGTCTGGCTCACAGTCGGGGTCTGCGCGGCCATTGTTGGCGGGGCGCGCCTTCATTGCCAGCGAGTCACCCGTCCAGTACAAGGACCGCATGCTCGCCCGTCTGCCCCCTGCCCTGCGCGACTCCGCCGTGATGTGGGGCCTGGCCGTTGTGCTGCTGATGAGTGCCGTCTACGCCGGCCTCTACGGCTCCCACATTCAAGCGGGCAGCAACGACCCCGACCGCTTTTACCACCTCGCCCTGTCGCGCCTCAGCAGCGAGCAGGGGCTACTACGCAGCCTGCCGCAGGTCGAAGATCTGGGCTGGGGCCAGTATTTTCCGGACAAGGAATTTCTCTTCCACGTGCTGACCGCCGCCGGCTATCGGCTCAACGGCGACGCCGGCGCACTGGCCGTCATCCCGCTGCTGGGGGTGGGCATCGTCGGTCTGCTTTACCTCACGCTCAGGCGCGAGATTCCGCCGTGGAAGGCGGCGCTCGTCACGCTGTTTCCGGTGCTCGTCACCACCGTGTTTCTCTATCGCCTGATGCTGCTGCGCCCCCATGTGCTGGCGATATTTTTCTTCTGTCTGCTGCTGGCCGCCATCCTGCAACGGCAGCGGCTGCTGGCGGTGCTCGCCGTGTTCGGGTTTGTGCTGTCGTACCACGCCTTTTACGTGCCCTTGCTGTGCATCCTGCTCGCCTGGCCGCTGCGCCGCACCGTCGTCCGACCCGATGGCCTCTGGCTTGGCTGGATGCTCACCGCGCTGCTGGCCGGCCTGCTGCTTAATCCGTATTTCCCGTCGAATCTGGAGATGGCGTTCACCCACGCGCGGATCGCGCTCGGCGCCGGGCTGCCGCCCGGTCTCGACGCCGGCGTGGAAGTACAGGCACTGCCGCTGCGGCAATTCGTCGTGCGCTACGACTATCTGGTGCTGGGCGCCGGGCTCGCGCTTGGCAGCTATGCGCTGGGCGTTTACCGGGGTGGCACGCAGCGGCTGGAATATCGCTATCTGCTGGGCGTTACGCTGGCCTTCACCCTGCTCAGCGTGCAGAGTTCGCGCGCCGCCGAGTACGCAATCCCTGCGCTCATTCTGCTGACCGGCTACAGCCTGCGACATTTCGACAGTGTGAAATCAACGCTCGCGGTCTGCCTGTGCTGCGCCGGCCTGCAGTGGTCCGACACGCACGCCGCCTATCACAAGATGCTCACCGCGGATTTGCAGTTCAACGGCCGCCTGTACATGCAGGTGCTGGACCTGCTCCCACCGGAGGCCGCGGGCAAGAAAGTCTTCAACTGCGAGTGGGCCTTCTCGCCCTACCTGTTCTACACGCGCCCGCAGCTACGCTTTGTCGACATCCTCGACCCCACGCTGCTGTGGGTACACGACCCCGCGAAATACCTCGTGCGTCAGCGCTTGATCGCGGGCCAGTCCACGCAGCCGGCGGATGATCTGCGGCAGGTGTTCGATACCGACTACGTCTTCTGCACCACCGATGCCCTGCTCGCGCAAATGCGCGCCGACCCCGCCAATTTCGCGCCGGTGGCAGAAACCCGCACGCGGCCGGTGGTTGCCCTGTATGAGGTCAGACGCTGACAGCCTTTGCGCGACCGTGAACGGGCGGAAGAGACCTGCGGGAACTGCCTGCGCGGCACGACGCATTCGCCAAACCAAATCGCGACCTTGCCGCTCCCACGGGTTTTGTGGGAGGGGCATCGCCCCGACTGAGGTTGTCGCCGACATGGCACTGGCGTCGCGGCGTTGCCGCTCCCAC
>JALRCR010000292.1 GCA_023257255.1 Gammaproteobacteria bacterium
CGAACAGCATGTAGATGGCGATCCAGTTGGTGAAGGCACCGGACAGCGCGAAGGCGCCGGTCGCCGTCACCACTTCGCCGTAGGTCGGGATGAAATACCCCGCGACCATCACGATCATGGAGATCAGGTTGGTCCAGCCGCTCATGTTGATCATCGATAGTCCCCGCTGTTCAGACCTTCAGCATCGCGCCCGTCGCGCGCCCTCTGGCGGCGGGCTTGCGCGCCCGCCGCCGTGCCTTGCCGGCGTTCAGACCGCGCTGAGCGCGAAGCCTTCGTAGCCCTTGGCCGCCACCTCGCGGCATTTTTCTGCGTAGGCCGGGAAGCCCAGATAGGGCATGAAGACCCGCGGCTTACCGGGCACGTTCGCGCCGAGGTACCAGGAATTGCAGGAATACAGCAGCGTGCCGTTCGCTACTTCCTGCACGTGGTCGCCCCAGGCGAGTTCGGCGTCGTGCTGTGCTTCGATGTGCGCGATGCCGTGAGCGCGGAGGTATTCGAGGCAGTCGGTGATGAAGTCCACGTGCTGCTCGATCGACATAATCATGTTCGTCAGCACCGACGGGCTGCCGGGACCGGTGATGGTGTACAGGTTGGGGAAGCCGGCCGACATCAGGCCCAGATAGGTAATGGGGCCTGCCGCCCATTTGTCTTTCAGCGCCTCGCCGCCGCGGCCACGAATGTCGATGCGGTCGAGCGAACCGGTCATGGCGTCGAAGCCGGTCGCAAAGACGATGGCATCACACTCGATCGTCTGCCCGCCGGCGCGCACGCCGGTGGGGATGATTTCTTCCACGCCAATCTTGCTGATGTCGACCAGCGAGACGTGCGGCAGGTTGTAGGTCTGGTAGTAGCCGGTATCCACGCACACCCGCTTGCAGCCGAAGGTGGCGGTGGGGCAAAGCAGTTCGGCGGTCGCCTTGTCCTTGACGATGCTGCGGATTTTCTCCCGCATGTACTCGGCCACGAGCTGGTTGGTGTTGGGGTCGACCAGCAGGTCGGCGAAGGCGCCGTAAATCGGCAGGCCGCCCCAGGCCCAGCGGGCGTCGAGTTCGGCGCGGATTTCGGCCGGCGACATTTCGGTGGCGAGTTTCGGATTGAGGTTGATGTCGTAGGCCAGCGGCTGGGCCAGACCGCGCGCGCGTAGGTCGTGATAGTTGGCTTTGATGTCGGCGACGTAGGCCGGATCGAGCGGTTGGTTGTGCGCGGGCACCGAGAAGTTCGCGGTGCGCTGGAGTACGTAGAGCCGCTTCGCCTGTTTCGCAATTTCCGGGATCGACTGGATGGCCGACGACCCGGTGCCAATGACCGCCACCGTCTTGCCGGTGAAGTCCACGCCTTCCTTCGGCCAGCGACCGGTGTGCCAGGTGTCGCCCTTGAAACTGTCCTGACCCGGGAACTTCGGTTCATTGGTGGACGACAGGCAGCCGGTGGCCATGATGCAGTGGCGCGCGGTAACGGTCTTGCCGTCGCTGGTGGCGACGTCCCACAGGCCGGTGGCGTCGTTGAAAGACGCGCGGTTGACCCGCGTGTTGTACTGAATGCCGTCGGCCAGGTTGAAGCGCTCAATCACGTGTGCGACGTAGGTCAAAAGCTCCGGCTGGGTGGCGTAGCGTTCGCTCCAGTCCCAGGCCTGCGCAAGCTCGTCGGAGAACTTGTAGGAATACTGCATGGACTCGATGTCGACCCGCGCGCCAGGGTAGCGATTCCAGAACCAGGTGCCGCCGGCACCCGAGCCGGCTTCCACGATGCGCGCGTTGAAGCCGCTATGGCGCAGGCGATGCAGCATGTAGAGACCGGCAAAGCCGGCGCCAACGATCAGCGCGTCCAGCGGGGCGGCCGTGTTTGAGGGGGTGCTCATGGTGTTGCCTCCAGTCAGTAATTCATTTTTTCTTTGATCGGTGCGCCGCTTGCGTGTGGCGCGAAAGCCCGGATTATCGAGCCTTGCCGCCGGCCTCGCCAGCCTCGGAGCCGGGCTAGCCGCGCACCAGCGCCGGCAGTTCGGCGAGGCTGCGGATGGTGTGGTGCGCGTCGACCGCCTGCTTGCCGCTTTGCAGCGGCGGCGGCATGCCTTCGTCGATGATGAGCGCCGTGCGCATGCCGAGCGCCGCGGCGCCGGCAATGTCGTGCTCCGGCGAGTCCCCCACAAACAGCACCTGCTCGGCGCGCAGGCCGGACTTCTGCAGACACAGTTCAAAGAAGCCCCGGTGCGGCTTGCAGGACTGGGCGGCTTCGGAGCTCGTCCAGTGGTCGAGGTAGCGGTGCAGCCCCTCGCGCTGCACGAGCGGTTCCAGCATGTCGTCGTCGATGTTCGAGACGATGCACTGATACAGCCCGAGCTCACGCAGCCGGCTCAGGGTGTCGAGGCAGTCTGGCTTGATTTCGAGGCAGCCGAAGACCGAGTCGCGGTGGGCGTCGATGTACCAGTCGAGCAGGTCTGGCGTCGCGCTGGCGCCGACCAGTTCCGTGCAACGCTGGAAGGCCTCGCGAAAAAGATCGCGGTGCAGGTAATAGGATTTTTCGGCGTACTCGGCGCTCAGCGCGGTGATCGCCGTGCCGTAGGCTTTCTTGAGCGGCTTGGGGTCCGTCATGCCGAGACGGGTGGCGGCGGCATTGAGCAGTTCGCCGTGGCTGCGGGGCACATGCTTGTAGGTGTAGAGGGTGCCGCCCAAATCAAAAAAAACGCCCTGAATCGACATCATCTGAACCCGCAGCTGGAAGGAGGCCGGCAGTATACGCAATCGGGATCCTGCGCTGCGGCTGCCCGTATACTCCGGCGCAGTTCAAACGCGTCTACTGCCGGGAGGGCCTGCCCATGAGCGAGATTCGTCCATTCCGTTTTGCGATCCCCGAAGCCGCCCTGACCGACTTGAAGGCCCGGCTGGCCAACACCCGCTGGCCCGAGCGCGAGACGCCCGAGGACTGGAGCCAGGGCATTCCGCTGGCCTACATGAAAGAACTCTGTGCGTACTGGCGCGATGAATACGACTGGCGGCGCTGTGAGGCGCTGCTCAACTACTGGCCGCAGTTCGAGACCGTGATCGACGGGGTATCGATCCAGTTCATGCATATCCGTTCGCCCGTGCCCACCGCCCGTCCGCTGGTCATGACCCACGGCTGGCCGGGCTC
>JALRCR010000293.1 GCA_023257255.1 Gammaproteobacteria bacterium
GAGGTTGACCCCGAGTTGCGCAAGACCTTCGACAAGCTCGGCATCTCGCTGAACGAACAGAAGCGCCTCACCGGCGTGGCCGTGGATGCGGTGGTGGACAGCGTGTCCGTCGCGACCACCTTCAAGGGCGAGCTGGCGAAGCAAGGCATCATCTTTTGTTCCTTCTCCGAGGCAGTTCACACGCACCCGGAACTCGTCCAGAAGTATCTCGGCTCCGTCGTCCCGCACACGGACAACTTCTACGCTGCGCTGAATTCCGCCGTCTTCACCGACGGCTCTTTCTGCTACATACCCAAGGGCGTCCGCTGCCCCATGGAGCTGTCCACCTACTTCCGCATGAACGCGCGCAACACCGGGCAGTTCGAGCGCACGCTGATCGTGGCGGATGCCGGCAGCTATGTGAGCTATCTCGAAGGGTGCACCGCGCCCCAGCGCGACGACAACCAGCTGCACGCGGCGGTGGTCGAACTGGTGGTGCTGGACGACGCCGAAATCAAATACTCCACCGTGCAGAACTGGTATCCGGGCGACGAAGAAGGCCGCGGCGGCATCTACAACTTCGTCACCAAGCGGGCCGACTGCCGTGGGCGCAACGCGAAAGTCTCCTGGACGCAGGTCGAGACCGGCTCGGCGATTACCTGGAAATACCCCAGCTGTGTGCTGCGCGGCGAGAACTCGGTGGGCGAGTTCTACTCGGTCGCCCTGACCCACAATCGTCAGCAGGCCGACACCGGCACGAAGATGATTCACCTCGGCCGCAATACCCGCAGCACCATCGTCTCCAAGGGGATTTCTGCCGGGCGCGGCCAGAACGCCTATCGCGGACTGGTGCGCATCGCGCGCAGCGCCGAAGGCGCCCGCAACTACACCCAGTGCGACTCCCTGCTGATCGGCGACCAGTGCGGCGCCCACACCTTCCCCTATGTGGAAGTGAAAAACAGCAGCGCGAAGGTCGAGCACGAAGCCTCGACCTCCAAAATCAGCGAAGACCAGCTGTTCTACCTGCGCAGCCGCGGCATCGGTCAGGAAGACGCGGTCAATCTCATCGTCAACGGCTTCTGCAAGCAGGTCTTCAAGGAACTGCCCATGGAGTTCGCGGTGGAAGCCCAGAAATTGCTGAGTGTGAGCCTGGAAGGCGCAGTCGGCTGAACGATACGGATCCCTCACCATGCTTCAAATCGAAAATCTCCAGGTCGAAGTCGACGGCAAGCCCATCCTGCGCGGGCTCAATCTGGACGTACCGGCGGGTCAGGTCCACGCCATCATGGGCCCCAACGGCTCGGGTAAGAGCACGCTGGCCCATGTGCTGGCCGGCAAGCCGGGCTATACCGTTACCGGCGGCTCGGTGCGCTTCAACGGCCGCGATCTGCTGGCGTTGTCACCGGAAGAACGCGCCGGCGAAGGCGTATTTCTGGCCTTTCAGTACCCGGTTGAAATCCCGGGCGTGAACAACGTCTACATGCTGAAGGCGGCGCTGAACGGGATTCGCAAGCACCGTGGCCTGCCGGAAATCAACGCGGTGGAGTTTCTGCAGCAGGTGAAGGCCAAGACCGCCGCGCTGGGCCTTAAAGAAAGCCTGCTGAACCGGCCGGTCAATCAGGGCTTTTCCGGCGGCGAAAAGAAGCGCAACGAAATCTTCCAGATGAGCGTGCTGGAACCGCAGCTGGCGGTGCTGGACGAAACCGACTCGGGGCTGGATATCGACGCGCTGCGCATCGTGGCGGAAGGCGTGAACCAGCTGCGCGACCCCGCGCGTTCCTTTCTGGTTGTCACGCACTACCAGCGCCTTCTCGACTACATCGTGCCCGACGTGGTGCATGTGCTGGCTCAAGGCCGCATCATCAAGTCCGGCCCGCGCGAACTGGCGCTGGAACTGGAAGCCCGCGGCTACGACTGGCTACTCCAAGCGGTGGCGTGATGGACTGGCTGGCTGCCCTTTCGCGCGAGTTCGCACCCGACGCCGCCGCGCCTTACGCCGAAGTTCGGCAAGCGGCCCTGCGCCGCGTCGGCGCGCGCGGCTTGCCCACGCCCCGTGAAGAAGCCTGGAAGTACACCGACCTCAAGCCCTACGACGCCGCGGCCGACGCCGCCCGTTCACAAGCGCAGCCAAGCCCGCTGGCCTTGCTGGAGACCGGTGGACCGCAGCTGGTGTTTGTCGACGGGGTGCTGGATGCCGCGCGCTCGTCGCTCTCCGCCTTACCCGCCGGCGTGCGGGTCCGAACGCTCACGCAGGTACTGCGGGAAGAGCCGGATGCGATAGCGCAGGCGATGGCGCGCTACACCGCCGAAGACGCGCAGATTTTTGCCGCGCTCAACGCCGCCTGCGCGCGCGACGGCGCGGTGGTTGAACTGGCCGCCGGCGCCACGTTGGCGCAGCCGCTGGTCGTCGCCTTCCTGAACACCGCCGCAGCCACGCGACTTTTCACGCTGCCGCTGGTGGTGGTGAAGGCCGGCGCGCAGAGCGTCTTGAGCCTGCTTGAACTGCATTACGGCGCGGCCGGCGCGACCAATCACAGCAACGCGCTGTGCGACATCGAGGCCGACACCGGCAGCCGGGTCGAGCACTACCGCTTGCAGGCTGAGGCGAGCGGTGCGGTACACATTGGCAATCTGCGGCTGGGGATTGGCCGCGATGCGCGCGTCGCCAGTCATTCCCTCGCCTTTGGCGGCCGTCTGGCCCGGCTCGACATCAATGCCGAGCTCACGGCACCGGGTGGCGAGGTGGTGCTGAACGGCCTGTTCCAGGCCGGCGCCGGCCAGCATATCGATCACCAGACCCGCATCGACCACGCGGCACCTCACACCACCAGCCACGAGCTCTACAAAGGCCTTGCCGGCGGCGACGGGCGGGGCGTCTTCCGCGGGCAGGTGCTGGTGCGCAAACACGCGCAGAAAATTGCCGCGCGTCAGGCCAGCCATAACCTGCTGCTCTCGCCGCTGGCCGAAATCGACACCAAGCCGGAGCTGGAAATCTACGCCGACGACGTGAAGTGCAGCCATGGCGCCACCATCGGCGCGCTGGACGAGAACCAGCTGTTCTACCTGCGCAGCCGCGGCATCCCCGAAAAGGCGGCCCGCGCCATGCTGGTGCAGGCCTTCCTGACCGAGGC
>JALRCR010000294.1:0-295 GCA_023257255.1 Gammaproteobacteria bacterium
GAAGTTGAGCCAGCAACCCGCGTCTTCGGTGCGCGCCACCATAATCTCCACATCAACCTGGCCGGGACGTGGCAGCTGGCTGGAGAACTTGATCGCGTTGCTGAGCAGGTTGTTCAGCACCTGACGCAGACGCAGACAGTCGCCGTGCAGCAGCTCGGGCAAGGCCGGGTCCAGCGTCAGGCTGAGGTCGACGCGCTTGCGCCGCGCGAAGTGGTCCATCAGCGTCAGCACCTGCTCCAGCTGGTCGTCGAGGACAAATTCCTCTGATACCACGTCCAGCTTGCCGGCCTCGATC
>JALRCR010000294.1:305-3080 GCA_023257255.1 Gammaproteobacteria bacterium
TGCGCGGAGTCGCGCACCACGCCCAGCATTTCCATCTGATCGGACTGCAGGCTGGTTTGGGCGAGCACATCCAGCATACCGATCACGCCGTTCATGGGCGTGCGGATTTCGTGGCTCATCGCGGCCAGAAACGCAGACTTCGCCGCGTTCGCCGCGTCGGCGGCTTCCCGCGCGCTCTGCAGTTCGCGGGTGCGCTCGCTGACCAGCGTTTCCAGATGATGGCGATGCTGGCTCAGTTCTGCTTCCACCAGTTTGCGTTCGGTGATGTCGCGCACCACGCTGACGTACATCGGCTTGCCATCAACCAGGAAGCTCGCGATGCGGTTATCAATCGCAAAGCGGCTGCGGTCACGGCGCAGCCCGGAGAGTTCGACCGCGCTGCCATAAGTCGAGCCGTGGTGCTCTTCCAGCACCTCGCGCAGCCGTTGCCGGCTGTCGGACTGTGGGTCCAGCAACAGGCTGTAATGCTGGCCCAACACCTGCGCTGCGCTGTGCAGGAAGATGGCCTCGGCGGCCTTGCTGAAGAGCGTGATTCGCCCCTGATCGTCGGTGACCAGCACGCCGTCGTGCATATTGTCGAGCACGGCCCGCAGGTGTTCGGTCTGCCCCGAGAGCTCGCGCAGTTGTTGCGCGATCTGCCCGGTCATCTCGTTGAAGGCGTTTGCCAAGGCGCGGATTTCGGTCGACCCTGCCGCCGCCTCGATGGGCTCGAAGCGTCCCGCTTTGACCGCCGCCGCAGAACGCGCGATCCGGTCCAGCGGTTCCACGATATGTCGACGGCTTAGCAGCAGGGTGAGGCCGGTGACCACGATCATCATCGCGATGTCCGGCAGCCGCTCAAGGAAGGCGTGGCGGGTCGCTTCGCGCAGGCCCGGCCCGAGGTCGTAGCGCAAATAAACGGCGCCGCGTTCATCGGCCCGGAGCTCGTGGGGGGCTGACGGCGGCTGATAGCCGCCGACAAAGCGGAGCGCGTTGGCCTCTTCTACATCGGTCGCCACCTGCGCCAGGCGGCGTCCGAGCGCCTGTCCGAGCAGGGCGCGGCCAGTGACGGTTTCAAGCTCAGGATAGGGGTGTCCGACGAGCGCCCGGTTGTTGGCAAACAGGACGGCACCGGCCCCGTCAACGACCACCGCCTCGATCAGCGAAGGCTCTGAACTGATGAGCGAGAGTTCCTCGCGCACCAGACCGGGGTCGCTGGCCGCATAGCGCTCGACGTAGCGGATCAGCCGGGCCCCGACCTGACGCGCCATGTGTTCGGTCTGACTGATAGCCTCGTGACGGTAGTCCTGCCGGGCGATGCTGATCGACATCAGCGCCACCACAATCCACAGCAAGAACAGCAGCGCCGGGCCGGCAAAACGTAGCGAGCCGAGTCGCCGGAAATCGAGCCGCATCAGCCGGTAGTCGCCGGTAGAAAGCGCGACACGGCGAGGCCCTTCACGTCAAGCGTGGCGTCCAGCAGGCGCGCGTCGAGCATGATGTCGCGGACGATAGCCGCAGACTGTTCAAGCCGCGGGGGCGTGCTCTCCAGCCACAGCCGGTTGGCCGCCAGATCTGGCAGGTCGATGCCCTCATAGGCGGCAGGTAAAACCTGGGGCGTGATTTCAAGGCCGGCGGCGAGCAGCGGCGTCACCGCGGCGATGTCCTGCTTGAAGCGCGCGCGGGCGGCGAAGAAGGCCTTGACCAGTTCGTCGAGGGCAAGCGGATTTTGCGCCAGCGCGCGCTCGGTGACGGCGAGACAGTCGAGGATCTGGCCGCCCATGCGAGTGCTGTCGAAGAGCCGTACGCCGCCCAGTGTTTCCAGCTGAGGGACCACGGGGTTGAAGCTGACGACCGCATCGGCTTTGCCTGACTGGTACAGGCCGAGATGCTCGTCGACCGTCGCGTAAATCAGCGTGACATCG
The DNA here is from genome assembly GCA_023257255.1 of Gammaproteobacteria bacterium. Lineage (GTDB taxonomy): Bacteria > Pseudomonadota > Gammaproteobacteria. The sequence continues at coordinate 2,210 of JALRCR010000294.1, forward strand.
CCGGGCGTCAGTCCCGTCTGGCGCAGGAAGGTATGCAACATCATGGCGCCTACTGCGGTTTTCTCCACGCAAATGCGCTTGCCCCGCAGGGCGCCGGGGGAGGTCAATTCGGGGCGCGCAATGACCGCATCGGCCCCCAGCGACTGGTCTATGACCGTCACCACCGCGAGTTTCACCCCGTTGGCGCTGGCGGTAAGGACTTCGTCCAGCGTCAGTCCGGCGGCGTCGATCAGGTCGCCGGCCAGGGCCTGCATGACCACGGTGGCGGACGGCATTCTGATCATCCGGATGCGTCGGCTATCCAGCAGTTTCAGGCTTTCGGCCAGATACATCAGTTCGTAGCCCGGCCACAGGTTGGAGCCCACCCGCAGCAAGGGCTCCTCATGGCCGCAGGCGCCCAGCAGGCCGACGCTCGCGCTACCGGCGACGGCCTGCAAAAAGCGACGACGGGTGAAGGCAGCGGGCATCGGGGTGTCTCCACGGGCGTGAGCCAAGGTGTGAATGGTGCAGTCGGGCGCGTTAATGCGCCAGCGCGAGGCGGGATCAGGGCAGCGACTGCGTGCTGTTCAGCGCCTGCCCGATCGGCCCACAATGCGTGCATCTGCAATCTTGAGAGGATGCCGTCTGATGAGCCTGCATGAGCCCCTTGCCCTGCACGCCGCTGCGCTGGAAGAGTCGCCGCTGGTCGCCCGCGCGCGCGGGTTGTTTCCGCTGATCCGGGCCAACGCGGCGGACACCGAGGCCGGTCGCCGTGTCATCACCTTCGATCACCGCGGCCACGGCGAGAGCGGCAAGCTCTATGACGCTGCCTTCTACACTCCGGAAGACATGGCGGGCGATGCGCTGAGGTTGCTCGATCATCTCGGCATCG
>JALRCR010000295.1 GCA_023257255.1 Gammaproteobacteria bacterium
GGCGTCGACGCAAATCCGGAGACGTTCGAGCACGCGCGCGCCAGGTACGCGCGCCCGGGGGTGCGCTTCGAGCGCGCGCTGATCGACGCCTTCTCCGAGCCGTGCGACGCGGTCGTCTTCCTGCAGACGATCGAACACGTGACGAATCCCGGGGAGGTCCTCGACCACTTCGCCGGGCTGGTCGCCGGGGCCTCCAAGGGCGAAGGGCTGGGCAACCAGTTTCTGGCGCACATTCGTGAGACGCAGGCCATTGCGCACGTGGTGCGCTGCTTCGAGAACGACAACATCATCCACGTGAACGGCAAGGTCGACCCGCTGGCGGATATTGAAGTCATCGAAACCGAACTCGCGCTGGCCGATCTGGACAGCGCCACCCGCGCGCTGGACCGCGCCGCGAAGCAGGCGAAGTCCGGCGACAAGGAACTGAAAGCCCGCGTTGCGGCGCTGGAAGAAGTGAAAGTCGGGCTCGATCAGGTCATCCCCATTCGCGCGCAGGGCTTGAGCGCCGCCGCGCTGGAAGCCATCAAGCCGCTGGCGCTGCTCACCGCCAAGCCCGTGCTGTTCGTCGCCAACGTGGATGAGAACAGCATGGGCGGGAACGCGCTCTCCGCGCGGGTCGCCGAGTTTGCCGCCAAGCAGGGCGCAGAGTGCGTGGTCATCTGCGCGCAGATCGAAGCCGAACTCGCCGCGCTGGGCAGCGAAGAGCGCCTGCAGTTCCTGCAGGAAATGGGGCAGGACGAGCCCGGCTTGAACCGCTTCATCCGCGCCGGCTATCAGCTGCTGGGCCTGCAGACCTACTTCACCGCCGGCCCCAAGGAATGCCGGGCGTGGACCATTCCCGCCGGCGCCACCGCGCCACAGGCCGCCGCCGTCATCCACACCGACTTCGAGCGCGGCTTCATTCGCGCCGAAGTCATCGCCTACGACGACTACATCGCCGGCAAGGGCGAGGCCGGCGCGCAGGCCGCCGGCAAGCTGCGGCTGGAAGGCAAGGAATACATCGTGCGGGACGGGGATGTGATGCATTTCAGGTTCAACGTCTAGCGGCGGGGGCGCGGTGAAACCCCTCGCCCACCATCTCGCCGCCGCCTTTTGCGCCCTGCACGCCGCCGGGCTGCGGGCGCGCGATAGCTATTCGCAACTTCTGCGTGGCGTGCTGGACGCCAATCCGGCCGCGCTGTCGGTGTGGACAGTGTGGGAGCAGGAGGCGCTGGACGGGCAGGACGCGCGCTTTCGCGATACCGAAGGTCACGACCACACCGGGCGCTTCCTGCCCTGCTGGCACCGGGCGGAGGGGGCGCCGGCGCTGATTGCGACCACCGGCTACGAACATCCGGGCGAGGGGGATTGGTACTGGGTGCCGAAGCGGCAGCTCAGCGCCTGCGATCTGGAGCCCATGGAATACCGTTTCGGCGGGGTGGTGCTGGTGATTACCAGTCACATCGTGCCGATCATTCTCGAGGGCCGGTTCCACGGCGCGGTGGGCGTTGATCAGCGCGCGCCCGGCAGCCCGGTGCGCCAGAGCGGCGGTCCGGGGCGTTCGCGCCAGCGCGCCACGGCCACCGCCGTGCATGCCGATCGGCTGGCCGCGTTAAGTCCGCGCGAGCGCGAAGTCTTTCACTGGCTGGCGCAGGGCAAGGCGAATGAAGAGATCGCGACCATCCTCGGCATCAGCCCGCACACGGTGAAAAACCACCTCGACCATATCTTTCAGAAACTCGGCGTGCATAACCGCGTCGAGGCCGTGCGGCTGGGCCACGCGGGCGCATAGGACGGATTTCCTATTGGTGGATGGGCGGTGCTGCGGAAGATAGGCGCATCTGGCTCGGCCCGACCGGCTTGCCCCTATCGCGGAGTCCTCCATGACCCTTTCCCTCGACACCAACCTGAAAATGGACGCCGCCATCGTGCCGACGGTGGCGGCCGTTGCCGAACCCGAACCGCTGTTCCGGCTGGCCCGCACGCCCCGCCCGCTGACCGAGACGCTGGCGGATCTCGAAGCCACTGCCGCGCTGCCCTTGACGCAGGCGCGCACCCTGCCGCCGGAGGTCTACACCGACGAGGCTTTTCTCAAATGGGAACTGGAGCACGTGCTGCGCCCGGGCTGGCTGTGCCTCGCGCACGTCTCGCAGGTGCCGAAGGCGGGCGACTTCATCAAGCTCGATCTGCTGGGCGAGCCGCTGGTGCTGGTGCGCGGCAAGGACGAGGTGGTGCGGGTGCTGTCGCGCGTCTGCGCCCATCGCGGCGCCGACATCATGCCGCCGGGCTACACCTATGAAGGCCAGCGCGCTTGCGCGGAAGCCGAAGGGCCGGCGGGCTGCGGGCACGCGCGGTTTTTCATGTGCCCCTACCACTTCTGGAGTTTCGACCTGACCGGGCAGCTAAAAGCCGCGCCGGAAATGCAGCAGGCCGAAGGCTTCTGCCGCGAAAACATCCAGCTCACCGCCTTCCGTACGGAAATCTGGCACGGCTGGGTGTTTGTGAATCTGGACGGCAAGGCCGCGCCGCTGGCGACCCAACTCGCCGGCATGGCGGCAGATCTCGCGCCCTGGCAGCCGGCGGAGATGAAGGTCGCCATCTACCGGGAGTGGGACTGCCCTTTCAACTGGAAGGTGCTGGTGGAGAACTTCATGGAGGCCTACCACCACCTCGGCGCCCACAGCCAGACTTTCCAGCCGCTGATGCCGGCGCAAGACACCTGGGCAGAGGCCGAGCGGCCGCATCACATCCGGGTGAACCTGCCGTTCAAGCAGCACTACACGCCGAATCCGGCGATGGATTTTCCGACCATCGAGGGCCTGCGGCCGGACGACCAGCAGCAGATGTCGGTGTTCCTGGCTTATCCCGGCTTCATGCTGTTCACCGGGCCGGATCGCCTGTTCTGGTACCGGATCGATCCGCTGGGGCCGGACCGCAGCCGGCTCGTCACCACCATGCTGGTGCCGGCGAGCCTGGCGGCCGAGCCGGACTACGCGGCCAAGATTGCCGCCGCCGATCAGATGCTGATCGACTTCCATCTGGAAG
>JALRCR010000296.1 GCA_023257255.1 Gammaproteobacteria bacterium
TCGGCGCCCTGCATCGGCGGCATGGGGATGTTGTGGTAGACGCAGTCGGGCGCGACGAGGCGCATGGCGCCGTCCAGATCGTTCGCCGCAAGGGCATCACAAAAAGCCGTAACGGTAGCGCTGGGACTCATGGCTGAACTCCTTGGGTAGGGTCGCTGACGCTAGCAGCCCGGCGGCGTAGCGGCAACGCAGGCGCGTTCAGTCGAGGCGGGTCCAGCGCGGGAAGGTCGCGGCCTGACCGCAGAACCGGCCTTGCGCGTCCAGCACATTCCAGATCACGGTGTCTTCAATCCGGAAGCGGCGGCCGCTGCGGGCAATCCGCACGCCGCTGTAGTCGGCCATATAGCCATTGCTTTCCACTGCGTGCATGACCTTGGCGCGGGCCTCCTGATTGGCAGGTTCGGCCGATTCGCGCGACGGCGTGGCGGTGAACTGCGCCCAGTCCATTTCGAACAGGTCGAGTCCTACTGCGTTGGCGTAATTGAACAGCGGATCGGACTCCAGCCCGTGCGAGACCAGCACCGCCGGCATCTCCCACAGCGCGGCCGCCAGCGCCGCGCCGCGTAAGGGTGTTTCCAGCAGGGGCCGACCCACTGCCCGCGCGTAGCTGTCGAAGAGCAACAGCGCCTGCGCTTCGGTGGCCTGCGCGTTCGGCATCGCCAGCGCCGGGCCTAGTCTTTCAGCAAACCGACCTGCCGCAGCACGGTCGCCTGATCCCAGTAAATGCGCTCGCAGGAGAGCTTGTCGCCCTCGAACTGCACCACCACCACCAGATCAATTTCAACCCGCTTATGGGTTGCCGGCACGTTCGGCAGAAACCACGGCATTTCGCGGTCATGCGTGAATACAAGATGCAATTCGTCCACCAGTTGGCCGGTGCCAATGACCCGGTTGATGGGCGTCATCTGCAGATCGTCCGGCCAGGAAGGGATGAAATCTTCCGCGTAAAAACGCCGCAATTCGGACTTGCCGCGGCCGCCGGTATTGACCGGCATATGGTTGACGTAAGCGTGCTCGACCATGGTCTCGAGGGTCGCCTCGACGTCTTTGGTGGTGAACTCGCCTTCCACATGTTTGCCCCACAGGGCTTCGAGTTCGGCGGGTGATAGCGGGGCGTTCATGCGGGTGATCCTTCGGGTTGGTGCTGTTAAGGGAGGCGGGCACGGCCTGATCGCCGCGCCCAACTCTTGATACGTCGTCAGGCTTATTCCGGGAGCAGGGTGCCCGAACCGCCCATCTCGGCCGGCACGTCCTGCTGCTTCGGCACGCCGTCCTTGATGCGCAGGCAGGTCTCGCCGTAGAACACGTGCACGCCCGGCTCAAACTTGAGGCTGGGCAGAATCGCGGCATAGACGTCGACCAGACCCATGCTCGGATGGTCGGTCATCAGGTGTCCGCCGCAGCGGGTGCACCACTTGCGCGAGCTGCCGGGCGTCTTGTTGTAGGTACCGATGAGCTCGCTGCCCTGGGTCACTTTGACATGGGTCGGCGGCCACAGGCTGAACGCATTGACCGGGCCGGCCGACCAGTGCCGGCAGGACTCGCAATGGCAGTAGCCCATCGCCACCGGCGCGCCGGTGGTTTCAAGTTTGACCGCGCCGCAAAAACATTCCCCGTGATGGACGTCGCTCATGATGCTCCCCCAGATGTAATTGTTTGACTGAAAGGCCGATGGTAGCCGTCGCTCGAAGGCCTCACAATCGGCCGGTGCTGCCCACCTGCGCGCAAGCCGGTGGCGGTCGTCAAGACAACGAGCGAGAGGAGAAATCATGCGTCTGGCAAACAAGGTTGCCCTGATCACGGGCGGCGCCGCGGGGATTGGTCTGGCCACAGCAAAACTGTTCGTCGCGGAAGGCGCGAAAGTCATGCTGATCGACATGCAGGAGGCCGCGCTGACGGCCGCGGTCGAGGCTTTGGGTAGCGACAAGGCGGCGGCCATCAAGGCCGACGTGACCGACCCGGAAGCGACCGCGCGCTACGTGGCGGCGACGGTGGAGCGCTTTGGCCGCATCGACGTCTTTTTCGCCAACGCCGGCATTGAAGGCGAAGTCGCCGCAATCCCCGACTACAGCCTCGAGATGTACGAGCGGGTGATGGCGGTCAATGTCCGCGGCGTGTGGCTCGGCCTGCGGGCGGTGATGCCCGTGATGGCGCAGGGCGGCGGCGGTAGCATCATCATTACCTCCTCGCTGGCCGGCTTGCGCGGCACGCCCAAACTGTCGGCCTACACCGCTTCCAAACACGCCGTGGTGGGTTTGATGAAAACTGCCGCGTTGGAAGGTGCCGCACAGAAAATCCGCGTTAACACCATCAATCCAGCCCCCATTGCCACGCGCATGATTGAGTCGCTGGAAAACCAGTGGGCGCCGGGTGCGAGCGAGCGCATGAAGGCCAGAATCGAGCACGCCGTGCCGCTGCGCCGCTACGGCCAGCCGGAGGAAGTCGCCAACCTGGTGTTGTTCCTCGCGAGCGACGAGAGCAGCTACATCACGGGCAATACCTATCCGGTCGACGGCGGCATGTGCGCCGCTTGAAGCCGGTGAGGCGGGCGAGATGAAATGCGACCTGTTCTGCGACCATCAGATCCCCAAGCCATGGACCGCAGACAGCGAGCATCGCCTGCTGCACGAGTCGCGGGCCCAAATCTAACTCGCCGAATAAAAAAATGCCCCGCCGAGGCGGGGCATCCGGACCAGACCCTGTGCGGGGAGACCGCACAGGGAACACCGGGTATTGGCTAGCCCGCGAGGCTATGCCCCAGCCAGCACACCAGCACGCCACCGCCTACGGCCACCCAGGGCAGGATGCCGGCCTTCAGCGTAACGCTTTCTTCGCCTGGCCCCATGTGCATGTCTTCAGTCATCGAGGCCGGGAACTGGCCTTTGTCCTGAATGTAATGCCGGAAGTAGAACACCGGCACGATCAGCGACGCCAGCACCAGACCCGAGAACAGCGTGCCTGCGCCCCAGATGTCCGCGCCCATGCCCATGATGAACATGTTC
>JALRCR010000297.1 GCA_023257255.1 Gammaproteobacteria bacterium
CCCAACTCGTCGATCCCCGAAGTGATCTCGTCGACGATCAGGCGCTGGCGGTCCTGCTGCTCCCAATTCTTGCCGCAAATCTCGTGCACCGACAGCACCGCGTCGTCGCAGGGGTGGTAGGCGTAGTGCACGGTCGGCCGGTACACGACCTGCTCGCCTTCGCGATGCGTGAGGTAGTCGCTGATCGAAATCGATTCGCCGTGGGTGATGAGGAAGCCGTGGTAGTGACCTTCCATTGGCGTCCACGAGCGCACGCGGGTGCCGGCGCCGGGCCGCATCAGGTAAATCGCGCTGTCGCAGCCAAAGGCGTGCCGATGACCGTCGACCGGCAGCGCTTTCTCGTGGGTGCCCCAGCCGAGCTCTGCCGGCTGCGAGCCTTCGCTGACGAAGCCGTCGACCGACCAGGTGTTGACGAACTCGCCCACTGCCTTCGGCACGTCCGGCGTCTGCGTGTCGCGCTCGGCGATGTGGATGACTTTCACGTTGAGGCGCGCGGCCAGCGCGGCCCAGGCCTCGCGCGTGTCCGGTGTGCCGGGGGCGAGGCCCAAATCGTTCGCGATATTGACCAGCGCCTGCTTGACGAAATGCGACACGAGGCCCGGATTCGCGCCGTGGGTGATGACCGCCGTCGCGCCGCCCGGTCGCGTCTTGCGCAGCGCCAGCGCCGACTCGCGCAGCGCGTAGTTGGAGCGCAGGGAGGGCGGAATCGAGGGGTCGGTGTAGCCGCCAGGCCAGGGTTCGATGCAGGTGTCGAGATACAGCGCGCCGCGCTCGCCGGCGTACTCGATCAGCGTGACGCTGGACACATCCACCGACAGATTCAGCAGAAAGTCGCCCGGGCCGAGCAGCGGATCCAGCACCTGGCGGTAGTTCTCGCGGGTCAGCGGCTGCACGCTGAAGCTGACGCCAAACGCCTCGGCTTCGGCGCGACCGGCTTCCTCCGCCGTGATGACCGAGATCCGGCTCGGCGGCAGGCCGCCGATGTGGCGCAGGATGAGCGGCAAGACGCCCTGTCCGATGCTGCCGAAGCCCACCATCACAAGACGACCGTGGAACTGGGTGTGCTGACGCGCGAGGGCGTCCGGGGTGGCGGCTGCAGACATCGGGATCTCCGGCTGGGTCGGGCGTGAATAAGGCGGCGTGCGCGAGGCCGCGATTGTATCGACGGTGTATTGCAGTGTCGTGTGCGGCGCTGGCGGCGGCTAGTGCCGGGCGGCGTTGCGCATCGCTTCCCGCATGATCCCGGCCACGAAACTGTAGGCCGCCATCCAGGCCTTGCGGGTCTCGATGGTGAAGCCGGGCCCGAGCATGGCTTCGATTGCCCACAGGAGCGCGGTGCCGACCGAGGTGAAATCCTTCACTTCCACCCCATAGGCGATATGCCGCCGCGCCAGCGCTTCCAGCGCGGGCTGGACGGTCGATTCGGTGTGCAACTGGTTGACGATGATGTTGAGGGTATCGATCAACATCTTGCCCTGTCGCTTCATATCGCCCTTGAACAAGGCCTTGCGGCTGGGGTCGATTTCGAACAGGCGCCGGTAGAACAGCGCGGCGGTCTCGTCCGGCTGGCGCGCGACCAACGTAAAAGAGTTCTGGACGAGTTCGATCTGGGCGGGCGTCATGCGGTCCTCGCGGGCGACTGGTCAATCACTGGCGCCGAGTGTACGACGCAGGCCCGGCCGGGTCAGCGTGCCGGGCAGGGCAATCGCGTACACTCGGCCAGCCGGACATCCCGCCCGGCGCCCGTTCAACCCCAAGCACCAAGGAGCACCCATGAGCGATGTGAACAAGGTCTGGCGCCTGCGCAAACGGCCGGTCGGCACCATTGGCGACGATGTCCTGAGCTACGACGAAGAGCCCATCCCGACGCCGGCCGACGGCCAGTTCCTGCTGAAAATGGACTATCTCTCGCTCGACCCGACCAACCGCATCTGGATGAGCGACATGGACCAGTACATGCCGCCGGTGGCGCTGGGCGACCCGATGCGCGGCGTGGTCTGCGGCACGGTGGTGTCTTCAAAGCATCCGGATTTTGCGCCGGGGGATCTGGTCAGCGGGCTGGGCAGCTGGGCGAAGTACCAGATCGGCGTGCCGGGCTATATGAACAAGATGGGTCCGCTGGGCGGGCTGCCGGTGGCGGACGCCTTCGGCATGTTCGCGGTGGTCGGCCCAACCGCCTACTTCGGCCTGATGGATCTGGGCGCGCCCAAGGCCGGTGAGACCGTGGTGGTGTCGGCCGCCGCCGGCGCGGTCGGTTCGGTGGTCGGCCAGATCGCCAAAATCCAGGGCTGTCGCGCGGTGGGCCTCGCGGGCAGCGCCGAGAAGTGCCGCTGGATTGTCGAGGAGCTGGGCTTCGACGCCGCAATCAACTACAAGACCGAAAACCTCGCCGAGGCGCTGAAGCGCACCTGCCCGCAGGGCATCGATGTGTACTTCGATAACGTCGGCGGTGACATTCTGGACGCCTGCCTGAAGCAGATGAACCTCTTCAGCCGCATCCCGACCTGCGGGCTCATCTCGCAGTACAACGCGACCGGGGACGTGCCCGGCCCGAAGAACTATCCGATGATCCTCATGCAGCGGGTGAAGATTCAAGGCTTCATCGTGCTTGATTACGCCAACCGTTATCCCGAAGCGATCACCGCGCTCGGCGGCTGGATGCGCGAAGGCAAGCTGAAGTTCAAGCTCGACATGGACGAGGGGCTGGAGAACGCGGTGAAAACCGTGCGCAAGCTCTATACCGGCGAGAACACCGGCAAGCTGATGCTGAAGGTCTGAGGGCGGCGGGGATCCGGCAGGGCCGGGTCCCCTCACGCGCCGATAATGTCCCGCAGCGCGGCCACCAGCGCCGCGCACTCTTCTTCCGTCCCGACCGTAATCCGCAGGAACTCGCTGATTCTCGGCGTCGCAAAGTGGCGCACGATGATTTTTCGCTCGCGCAGCGCGGTGGCCAGCATCACCGCTGCGCGCGTCGGGTGGCGGGCAAAG
>JALRCR010000298.1 GCA_023257255.1 Gammaproteobacteria bacterium
CGAGGCGCTCGACCCAGAACAGAACTCGACCTTCTCCGATCATTATCTGGAGGCGCCGTTCGATTTGTCCGACACTCTTTTCATCACCACGGCTAACCTGCTCGACACCATTCCGCCGGCGCTGCGCGACCGCATGGAGATCATCCCGCTGCCGGGCTACAGCCAGGAAGAAAAGCTCGAGATCGCGCGGCGCTACCTGATCCCGCGCCAGCGGCTGGCCAACGGCGTCGACAGCAGCCACGGCGAGCTCTCGGATGCGCTGGTCAGCGCGCTGATCGGCGGCTACACCCGGGAGGCCGGGGTGCGCCAGCTGGAACGCGAAATCGGCGCGGTGCTGCGACATCAGGCGGTGCGGCTGGCCGAGGGGCAGGCGCTGGGGCCCGCCCTCGGCGTGCCGGATCTGGACAACATCCTCGGGCCACCGCTGTACGAAAACGAAGTCGCAATGCGGACCTGCGTGCCCGGCGTCGCCACCGGGCTCGCATGGACGCCGGCCGGCGGCGACATCCTGTTTATCGAAGCGACCCGCGTGCCGGGCAGCGGCAAACTGCTCCTGACCGGCCAGCTCGGCGAGGTGATGAAAGAAAGCGCGCAGGCCGCGCTGTCGGCGGCCAAGGCGCAGCTGGAACCGCTGGGTTTGCCGGTCGATCTGCTGGAGCACAGCGATTTGCATATCCACGTCCCGGCTGGCGCCACGCCCAAGGACGGGCCGAGCGCGGGCGTGGCGATCTACGTCGCGCTGATTTCGCTGTTCACCGGCCGCGCGCTGCGGCCGGATGTCGCGATGACGGGCGAAATCAGCCTGCGCGGTCTGGTGCTGCCGGTAGGCGGCATCAAGGAAAAAGTGCTGGCCGCCCGCCGCGCCGGCATCAGCACGGTGATGCTGCCGGCGCGCAACCGGCGCGATCTGGATGAAGTCCCGGCGGCGCTGCGCGAACAGCTGCATTTCGTCTGGCTGGACAACGTCGCCCAGGCGGTGGCCGCTGGTTTCGATGCGCCCGCCAACGCCCATGCCGCCTGATTCCCCGCCCGCAGTGCTGGAGTAAATACCGTGCAAATCCCGCTGGAAATTACGTTTCACAACGTCGAACACTCCGATGCCGTCGAAGCGCGGGCCAGAACGCTGGCCGCGCGCCTGGAGCGCTACTGCGGCCAGATCACCCGCTGTCGGATCGCGATTGAGCAAACCCACAAGCACCATAAGCACGGCAACCACTACCGCGTGCGCATCGACGTCACCGTGCCCACGCTGGAACTGGTCGCCGCGCGCGACCCGACCGAACACCACGCCCATGCCAACGTGTACATCGCGCTGCGCGATGCCTTCGCGGCCATGCGACGCCAGTTGCAGGGCTACGGCCAGCGGCGGCGAGGCAAGCTCAGATCGCATCCGGCAGCACCCATCGCCTATGTGGCAGAACTATTCCCGGCGCAGGACTTCGGCCGGCTCGCCACCGACGGCGGGCGGCTGATCTATTTCCACCGCAACAGCGTGGCGCACAGCGGCTTCGACGCGCTGACCACCGGCGACGAAGTGCGGTTCGTGGAAACCGGCGGCGATGAGGGTCCCCAGGCGAGCGCGGTACACCCCACCGGCACACGCCATGGCGTCGACTGAGGCAGGTACCACGACCGAGTCTGCCGTGCTGGCTTTGATGAACCAGCCCGGCAGCTACCCCGACGCCACCTCGCGGGTGACGCAGGTCGACACGCATCTGTCCCGGGTTTTCCTGACCGACGACTGCGCCTACAAGCTTAAAAAGCCGCTTAAACGGCCGTTTCTCGACCTTTCCACGCTGGCCGCGCGCGAGCGCAACTGTCGCGCCGAACTGCGGCTCAATCGCCGTCTGGCCGAGGAGGTCTATCTGGCGGTGGTGCCGGTGGTGCGCACCGCCGAGGGCGGGCTGCGGCTGGGCGGGCCGGGCGCGGCGGTGGAATGGACGGTCAAGATGCGCCGCCTGCCCGCGGCCCACATGCTGGATGTGGCGATTCGGCGCGGCACGGCCGATTTGGCGCGCCTGCGGGCGGTGGCGGCGCGTCTATGCCGCTTTCATCGCCAAGCCCGGCGGGTCGCGCAGGACGGCGCGACGCTGCGCGCCACGCAGCGTGCAGCGCTCGCGGCCAATCTGGCGGCGCTCGACGCCGGCAGCTACGGGCTGGACCGCGCCACGCTGCACACCATCGCCGGCCAGCTCGAGGCCTACCTGCTGGCGCGTGCCGAGATTTTCGACGCGCGAGCCCGTCAGGGTCAGATCGTCGAAGGCCATGGCGACCTGCGACCGGAGCACGTCTATCTGGGTCCACCGCCGCTGTTCATCGACTGCCTGGAGTTCAGTCACGCGCTGCGCCTGCTCGACCCGCTGGAGGAGCTGGCCTGTCTGGGCCTTGAATGCGAGTTCGTCGGCGCGGCCTGGGTGGGCCGCTTCGTGCACGGCGTGTACGCGCTGGAATGCCAGGACCCGGCGCCGGCTTCTCTGAGCGCCTTCTACGGCGGGATGCGCGGGCTGCTGCGCGCCAAACTCTGCGCCTGGCATGTGCATGACTTGCCGCCCGCGGTGCACGCGCACTGGCTGGCGCGCGCGGCGCGCTATCTGGCGTTGGCCGGTGCCCACGCCGCGCACTGCGCGGATGCGCTCTCAGCCCAATAGATCGGTCAGTGAGCGACCTTCATGCAGCCGTCGGATCGCAGCCGCCACCAGCGGTGCAGCGGAGAGCTGCTGCAGGCGGGTGCCCAGCGCCGCCGGCAGCGGCACCCCGCTGACCGTGTCGGTGATCAGCAAGCCATCGAGCGGCATGGCGGCGAACAGGCTGGCCGCCGGTGGCGAAAAAATACCGTGGGTGGCGCAGGCATACACCGCGCTCGCGCCGTGCGCCCGGCAGGCCCGCACCGCGCGGTCCAGCGTGGTGCCGGTGCTGACGAGGTCATCGATCAGGATGGCCACCCGGTCGGCCACGTCACC
>JALRCR010000299.1 GCA_023257255.1 Gammaproteobacteria bacterium
ACGGGGAAAGCATTCGAGGCAGGTCGCACTTGTGGGCAGGCCGCAGTTGTGGGAGGGGCTGCTTGCCCCGACTCAGGCTGTGGCCGACTTGGTGCTCGCGTCGCGGGGTTGCCGCTCCCACTGAAGATTCACGATGGCGCTTGATGCTGACGGTGGAACACCGGGTCTCCTTCGGAGACCCTTTGCGGCGCGGGGGCGCCCGGGTGCCTCAGGCCATGGCTTGCACATCGGGCAGGCCGAGGCGCGCGCGGCCGAGCTGTTCGTAGGCGGTGTCGGCGACCATGTAGTGCTGGGCAGCGACGTTGAGGTCGCGCAGCAGGCGCTGCATGAGATGTCCCTCATACACCGCGCTGGCGCCGGCGTGACGGAACACCGACTGGGCCACTTCGACCGATACCTCGGTCGCATACACCGCGGCGCTACGCACGGCGCACAGCATCTCGGCGCTCGGCGTCTGACCGGCGCTCACCATCGCCCAAATCTGCTCGTTTTCCGCGATGGCCAGCGCGCGCGCCGCGCGCAGGCGCATCTCGCAGTGCCCGATCAGCCGCTGCACCGACGCGCGGTCGGCGCTGCGGCTGCCGCCCGGCGCATAGCCGCGGGCTTTGGTCTGCAGGATGTTCACCAGTTCGTCCAGCATTCGCTGCGCCAGCCCCAGCGCAAAGCCGGCGTGTTCATAGGCGACGAAGGCGGGCAGCGGAATCTGGTATAACGCGCCGCCCCGACGCGGTGGCGCGGTCACGGCAACGCTCATGTCGAGCGGCACGAACAGGTCTTTCACCACGATGTCGCAGCTGCCGGTGCCTTTCAGGCCCAGCACCTGCCAGTTGTCGAGGATCTGGCAGTCGCCGGCGGGAAACACCAGCAGGTGGATTTCAGGCGCGGCGCCCGGCGTGCGCTCGACCCGCGTGATGGCGGAAATCCATTCGGCATGCCGCACGCCGCTGGCAAAGCCCCAGCGCCCGTTCACCCGGTAGCCCCCGTCGACGGGAGTGGCGAGGCCGGAAGGCGTGACCACAATCGCGCCGAGCGGGATCTGACCGTTGGGAAACATGCGGGCAATGCCGGCATCCGGCAGGAAAGCCCCCGGCATTGCGAGGCTGGTGGCGCCGACCATGGCGCACCAGGCGGCAGCAGGATTGATGGTGGCGAGGCGTTCCAGCACAGCCATCTGGGTGACCAGATCGGCTTCGAGGCCGCCGAGGGCGGTAGGCAATTTCATGCGGAGCGCGCCACAGGCGCGGAGCGCCTCGACGCTGGCCGGCGAGAGGCTGCCTTGCGCCTCGTCAATGGCAGTTTGCGCGGCAAGCCGCTCGCGCTGTGCGTCAACCGCGGCGAGCAACTGCGCCCGCATAGCCGCCGTGTCGGCGTTCGCTACCTCGCTCATTCAACTCCCCCGCTGTGATTGAGGGGAGTCGCCCGTCGTCGCTGGCCCTGTGCCTAGCCCTCGCCTGCGGCGCGTCGACTCGCCCACCAGTCCTGATATGCCTTGTCGGGTGCCAGCACCCGGGATTTCGCGCCGCCGATGGAGACCCCCTCGGCATTGCTGATCGAGACCTCAAGCTCCACCAGATCGCTGCGAATGCGGGCAACTTCAATGGTCACGAGCACTTCCTCGCCCGGGCACACCGGCTTGCGCAAGCGATCCGGCGTAAACACCAGCCCCAGACTGCCATCGCCCGGAAACTGCGTGCCGAAAATGCCGGTAATCGCGATTTGCAGCAGGCCGCCCGGCACGATGATGTCGGGCACGCCGGGGAACCGCAGTCTGGCAGCGTCGACGTCGGCATGGATGGCGTTGTGGTCGCCCGACAGCGCGCAGTAGCGGGCGACGTCTTCGCGGGAAAACACCAGACGGGATTCATAGCGCTGACCGGTATGCAGTTCCGCAGCGGTCAAGCAGTTGGTTTTCGCGTTCAGGGGAGGCTCTCCGGGTTTGGCCGGGATTATAGGGGCACAAACTGACCGCCCGGGCGTTTTTTTTCCCGCCACCGGCGGCCGTGGCGCCAATCGTCATCGTGAGCGGCGCGTGCGCCTGCCGCCGCGGCTGCTGCCTCAGATTGCCGAGCTCAGTTGTCGAGGCAGGAAGCCCCGCCCCAAGATGTGCCGGGTCGGTTGGCAATCCCTGCAGGAGCGGCGCGTGCGTCGCGATAGCCCCCGGCGTTTTCGTGATCCCCAGAAGCGCGGTGCACGCGCCACGCCTGCACGGCGGGGGGCAGCCTCGCCAAAGAATGGACTTCCCCTTCAGCGCGCCGCCTGCCGGAAGGTGTCGCAGGCGCCAAGGCTGTTGGCCTCGAAGCCGGTCTTGAACCAGTGCACGCGCTGCGCCGAGCTGCCGTGGGTAAAGGAGTCCGGCACGACCACCCCACGCGCCTGTTTTTGCAGCATGTCGTCGCCGATGGCGTTGGCGGCGCGTAGCGCCTCGTCGATGTCCTGCGGATCCAGAAACGGCCGGCGGCGGTTGGCTTCCTGCGCCCACAGGCCGGCGAGGCAGTCGGCCTGCAGCTCCACCCGCACGGAAACCTTGTTGTATTCGGTCTCGCTCATGCGCTGGCGGAGCGCGGCAGTTTTCTGGCTCACGCCCAGCAGGTTCTGTACGTGGTGCCCTACTTCGTGGGCAATGACATAGGCGCGTGCAAAGTCGCCGCCCGCGCCAAACCGCTGCTCGAGTTCGTTGAAGAAGGCCATATCGAGATAGACCTTGCGGTCGCCCGGGCAATAGAACGGCCCCATGGCCGCCTGCCCGGTACCGCAGGCGGTGGGCGTCTGGCCGCGAAACAGCACCAGCACCGGCGGCTCGTAGCGGCCGTTCATGCCGCGAAAGAGCTCGTCCCAGACCACTTCGGTCTTGCGCAGCACTTTGGCCATTTCGCTTTTGAGCGCGGCCTGCGGATCGTTGGCGGGGTCGAGCGGACGGGCGCTTTGCGTCGGCGCCTGCACCTGCTCCGCG
>JALRCR010000029.1 GCA_023257255.1 Gammaproteobacteria bacterium
GGGGTCAGGAGCTGGTGGTACGCGCCGTTGTTCTGGATCGCGTCGAACTTGAGGGCGACGATCCGGCCGCTCTCGTCGACGCCGGCCGTGTAGTACTGGACCTGGTCGCGGCCGTGGATCGTGGCCACGGCGTTCTCCGAGCGGTCCTCGATCCACTTGACCGGCACGCCCATGACGCGCGAGGCCGAGCAGACCGCGAACTCCTCGCGGTACGTGTTGAGCTTGGCGCCGAAGCCGCCGCCAACGTCGCCGGCCAGCACCTGGATGCGCGCCTCGGGAATGCCAAACACCTGGCTCATGTAGAGCCGCATCTGGTGCGGCACCTGGGTGGAGGCGCGTACCGTCAGACGCTGCTCGCCCGGCTCGAAATGCGCCCAGGTCACGCGGGTTTCCATCGGCATCGCGCCGTAGCGATGCGAGGTGATGACCTCGTCCACCACCAGATCGGCGCTGGCGAAGACCTCGTCCACCGGGCCAATTTCAAACTGGAAATCACGCTGCAGGTTGCTGCCCCATTCGGGATAGACCAGCGCCGCGCTGTCAGCCGGTTCGACGGCGGCGGCAAGCATGTCGACGTTCACCGGGAGCTCTGCGTAGTCGACGACAACGAGGGCCGCGGCGTCTTCCGCCTGCTCGGGCGATGCCGCCAGCACAAAGGCCACCGGTTCGCCAAAGAAAATCACCTTGTCGACCGCCATCGCATGCCGATGCGGCATATTGAGTCCGTCCATCTGCACCGAGGGCGCGATGGGCTGCCAGCGCGACAGCGCGTCACGGCCGGTGACCACTTTCACCACGCCGGGCGCGGCCTGCGCGCGGCTCACGTCGATATTCACGATCCGCGCATGGGCGCGGGTAGCGCGCACCATCACGAGATGCAGATCGGCCGGCGTTGAATGGTTGTCGACGTAGCGCCCGCCGCCCATCACCAGACGCCGGTCTTCGCGTCGCGCGATGGGCTGGCCAATAAACCCGCCGCGGTGGTCGACTTCAGACTCCAGTCGCGCCAGCGGCGCCGCCTGCCCGGCGGCCACTTTCGCCGCCTGCAGGATGTGGTTATAGCCGGTGCAGCGGCAGTAGTTGCCGGTCAGCGCCTCGCGCAGGGCCTCGTCCGTGAATTGGCCGTCAGGGTGGCGATTCAGGAAGTCGCGCGTGCTCATCACCATGCCCGCCGTGCAATAGCCGCACTGCACGGCGTGGCACTGGACGAACGCCTGCTGCACGGGGGCCAGTTCATTGCCGTTGGCGAGGCCTTCGGCGGTGAGCACCTGCGCGCCTTCGGCCTGCACCGCCAGCACCAGACAGGACTTCACCGTCGCGCCGTTCATCTCCACCGTACACGCGCCGCAGGCGCCTTCCTCGCAGCCAAAACGCGGACCATTGACGCCGGCGTGCCGGCGCAGGAAATCCGTCAGCAGGGTGCGTGCTTCAACCCGCGCGGGAACGGGCTGGCCGTTGACGGTGATCGAAATATCAAACGTCTGCTCAGCCATGGGTGCGGCTCCCGGTCAGGTCGATAAGGGCGCGCCGCAGAAGTTCGTGGGCAATCTGCAGGCGATAGGCAAGTGGCGCATGCGCGTCGGGTGGCGGGTCGAGCGCAAGGCCGGTGAACAGCGCCGCGAGTTCCGATTCATCCAGTCCGACGCTTAGGGGACGCGCGGCCAGCAGGGCTTCGGCCGCCGGCAGGCGCAGCGGCCGCTGATCGAGTCCGCCCAGCACTACCCGCGCGCTGCCTGCGCCGCGCACCACGCACAGGTTAACCAGCGCCAGATCCTGACGCTGGCGGGAGAATTCAAGATAAGCGCCCTGGCTGAACTGCAGGGGCACCTCCAGGGCAATCACGATGGCCGCGCCGACGGCCGTGCGACGGAAGCCGGTGATGAAGTCGGCCAGCGCCAACTGGCGCGGCGCAGCGTCCGCCGGCCCCTGCAGCTGCACGACCGCCTTGCCGGCCAGCAGCGCGACCAGCAGGTTGGCCCGGGGATCGGCCCAGCACACGTTGCCGACCGGCGTACCGCGCTGCCTGACCTGCACGTCGCCCAGCGCGCGGACGGCCTGCGTCAGCCACGGCAGACGGGCGGCGACGGTCGCATCGGCGAGCAGTTGCGCGTGAGTGACGCGAGCACCGATGCGCAGGCTGTGGGCGGTCCATTCAAGCGCTGCCGGGAGTTCGGCAATGTGGTTCAGGTCGACGAGGGCGGCCGGCGCGGCCTCGCGCTGACGCATGGCCGGGATCAGCGACTGGCCGCCGGCCAGTGGTACGGCGCCGAGCGCAGTCTCGGCCAGGGCGGCGGCCAGATGCTGCGGGCGGCTGTAGGCAAAGGGAGAAGGGCGCATCTGGGCTCGCTTTCTGACGAGGGTGAAGGGCAGGGTGTGGATCCGAATGTAGAGATCCGCGCAGCGCAACAGCAATCCTCGGCGCGCCGTGCCGTGGCGGCGGGGCGTTTTCCTGATCGCCGTGCGCCGCGCATGCACGCGGTGGTTCCCTAAGTGCCGGTCAATCGCGATAATGCAGCGCTCTATGGTGACCCTGTCGGTCCCCTCGCGACGTAAGACCGTTAACCCCGTCAGGTCCGGAAGGAAGCAGCGGTAGCGGTGACTGCGGGTGCCGGGGTGTGGCTGGCAGGGTCGCCGCCTTCTCCCGCTTGCTTAACTCGTGTGCGCTTCCATGGCTTATCTGGTGCTTGCCAGAAAATGGCGTCCCCGTGATTTCACCCAGGTCGTCGGCCAGGGCCATGTTCTGCGCGCGCTGTCCAACGCGCTCGATACCGACCGCCTGCATCACGCCTATCTGTTCACC
Source organism: Gammaproteobacteria bacterium (assembly GCA_023257255.1). Lineage (GTDB taxonomy): Bacteria > Pseudomonadota > Gammaproteobacteria. The sequence continues at coordinate 2,801 of JALRCR010000029.1, forward strand.
GGCACCCGCGGCGTCGGCAAGACCACGCTGGCCCGCGTGTTTGCGAAGTGCCTTAACTGCGAGCAGGGCGTCAGCAGCCGGCCCTGCGGCGTGTGCAGCGCCTGCCGCGAGCTGGACGAAGGCCGCTTTGTGGACCTCATTGAAGTCGACGCCGCGTCCCGCACCGGGGTCGACGACACGCGCGACCTGCTGGACAACGTCCAGTACGCGCCGACCAAGGGCCGCTACAAGGTCTATCTCATCGACGAAGTGCACATGTTTTCCCGCAACTCCTTCAACGCCCTGTTGAAGACGCTGGAAGAACCGCCGCCGCACATCAAGTTTCTGCTGGCAACCACCGACCCCAAGAAGTTGCCCATCACCATCCTGTCGCGCTGCCTGCAACTCAGCCTGAAGCGGCTCAGCATCGAGCAGATCGAAGAGCAGCTGCAGATGGTCACCGCGCAGGAAGGCTTGCCCAGCGTGCCAGCGGCCTTGCGCCAGCTGGCGGTCGCGGCCGATGGCAGCATGCGCGACGCGCTGTCGCTGCTCGATCAGGGGATCGCCTTCTGCAACGGCCAGCTCGACGAGGCCGGGGTGACGGAAATGCTGGGCACGCTGGGCGCCGAGCAGGTGCTGGCGCTGGTCGAACTGCTGGCAGCCGGCGACGGCGCGGGCCTGATCGCGCACGCCCGGCAGCTGGGCGAACTGGCGCCGGATTTCGCGCAGGTGCTGGCCGATGTGCTGTCTCTGCTGCGCCGGGTGGCGGTCGTGCAAACCGTGGGCGCACAGGCCGCGGTGCTGGCGGAGGCGCCGGAAGTGCTGTCGCTGGCCGAGCGCCTGTCCCCGGAAGATTGCCAGCTGTTCTACCAAATCGGGCTGATTGCCCGCCGCGATTTACCCTTGGCGCCAGACCCGCAGGCGGGCTTCGAAATGGCCCTGTTGCGGATGCTGGCGTTTCGCCCGGCCGGTCTTGCGGTGCCGACCGGCGCGGCCGCATCGCCGGCGCCCGCCGCGCCGCGGCCGGTGTCCGCCCCGCCGGTCAGCCGGCCGCCGGCCTCCGCGGCGGCGCGCGAAGCGGCCATGGCCGCCAGCCAGAAGCCCGCGTCGGTCGCCGCGTCCAGCGTCGCGCCGCGCCCGGCACCCAGCCCGGCGCCGGTCGTCGAGCCGCCACCTGCGCCGCCGCCCGCGCGATCCACGGAGCCGCTGAACCCCGGGACGCTGGACTGGGCCGAGACCGTTGCGCGGCTGGCGACTTCGCCGCTGGCGCGCGAGTTTGCGCGCAACTGCGCGCTCCGCCAGTTCGACGGGCGGACGCTGGAACTGGTGATAAGCCCGCAGTTCGAGAACCTGCGCGTCGAGCGCACGCTTAAAACGCTGGAGCAGGCGCTGGCCGACACCCTGGGCACGACGGTCATTCTGAAAGTGGCGGTAGAGTCCGGCAGTGGCATCGCCACGCCGGCCGAGGCCATCATTGCCGCCCAGGCCGCGCGACAGGCCGAGGCGCAAAGCGCCATCGAGGCCGATCCCAACGTACAGGCCTTGCAACAAACCTTTGGCGCCCAAATCGAGCGGGTCGATATGCGCCCGCCCAAGGGGAATGCGTAGATGAGGGAATCCGACATGAAAGGTGTACTGGGTAACGCGCTGAAACAGGCGCAGCGCCTGCAGGAAGAAATGGCCAAGCTGGAATGCACCGGTGAATCCGGCGCCGGGCTGGTGCAGGTGGTGGTCAACGGCCGGCACGATGTGAAGTCGGTGAAGATTGCGCCTGAATTGCTGGGCGAAGACGTGGCCATGCTGGAAGACCTGCTGGCTGCCGCCGTCAACGACGCCAACCGCAAGCTGGAACAGAAAACCGCGGAGAAAATGGGCGGTCTCGGGCAGATGCTCAACCTGCCGCCGGGCATGAAGCTGCCGTTCTAGGGCAAGCCCGGCTGTGACCACCCCGCTCCTCAACGACCTCATCAAGGCGCTGACCGCGCTGCCCGGCATCGGGCCGAAATCGGCGCAGCGAATTGCCTTCAATCTGCTGGAGCGCAACCGCGATGCCGCGCGCCGGCTGTCCAAGGTGCTGGATGAGGCGATGACCCGCATTGGCCAGTGCACCCTGTGTCGTACGTTCAGCGAAGCGCCCTTATGCCAACTCTGCGCCTCGACCAATCGCGATCCGGCCGTGTTGTGCGTGGTCGAAACGCCGGTCGACGTGCTGTCGATTGAACAATCGGCATCGTTCAGGGGCCGCTACTACGTGCTCATGGGCCGCCTGTCACCCATCGACGGCATCACGCCGGAAACGCTGGGCCTGCCGGCGCTGGAGCGGCGGCTGGCGGAGGGCGAAGTGAAGGAAATGATTGTCGCCACCGGCACCACCATGGAAGGCGAAGCAACCGCCCATTACCTGCGCCAGATGGCGCGACGGGCCGGGGTGACGCCCACCCGGATCGCCTACGGCGTGCCGGTCGGCGGGGAGTTGGAGTACGTCGACGGCACCACGCTGTCGCACGCCATTTCCAGCCGTCGCGAATACTGAGCGGAGACCGCCGATGCGCTATGCGTCCGACAACCTCATCTGGATCGATCTGGAAATGACCGGGCTCTATCCGGAGCACGATCTCATCATCGAAATTGCGACCATCGTCACCGACCGGCAGCTCGAAGAAAGCGTCGAGGGGCCGGTGTTCGCCATCCACCAGAGCGACGCCACGCTGGCGGCGATGGATGACTGGAACACCCGCCAGCATGGGCACTCCGGGCTGACCGCCCGGGTGCGCGAAAGCCGCATCGACGCGGCCGAAGCCGAGCGCGAGACGCTGGCGTTTCTGGCGCAATACGTACCGCCCAAGACCTCGCCCATGTGCGGCAACAGCATCTGCCAGGACCGGCGCTTCTTGTACAAGTACATGCCGACGCTGGCCGAGTTTTTCCATTATCGAAATCTCGACGTCAGCACCCTCAAAGAACTCCAGAAGCGCTGGGCGCCGGGCTTGCCCGCGTTCAGCAAGGTCTCGAGCCATCTGGCGATGGACGATATCCGCGATTCGATCGCCGAACTGAAGCATTACCGGACCCACTTCCTCCGCCTGCCGGGGTGAGCGCCTTGTTACAGACTGCTCTGTATTCGGTGGCCGCCGTGCGGGCGCTGGATGCCGCCGCGATCGCGGGCGGGACGCCGGGCCTCGCCTTGATGCAGCGCGCCGGACTTGCCGCCTGGCAGGTGCTGCAGCGTCGCTGGCCGACGGCCCGCCGGATCGCGGTGCTGTGCGGGCCGGGCAATAACGGCGGCGACGGTTACGTGCTGGCGCTGGCGGCCAAGGCCGCAGGTTATGCGGTCGATCTGCTTGAGGTCGGCGACGGGCGGCGGGGCGCCGATGCCGCCGCCTGCCGGCAGGCGGCGTTGGCCGCCGGCCTCGTGCCCCACGCGCAACTCGATCACCTGACAAGCGCCGAAGTGCTGGTCGACGCGCTGTTCGGCATCGGGCTGACCCGCGCGCCGGCCAATCCGTATGCGGAGGCTATCGCCGCGATCAATGCCGCCGGACGCCCGGTGCTGAGCCTCGACCTGCCCTCGGGCCTGAACGCCGACACCGGCACGGCGCCCGGCGTGGCGGTGCGGGCCAGCGTGACCGTGACCTTCATCGCGCTGAAACAGGGGCTGGTGACAGGGCAGGCCAGCGACTTCGTCGGCGCCCTGGAACTGGCCGCGCTTGACCTCCCGCCCGACCTTGGCAAGGCCATTGCGCCGTCGGCGCAGCGCTTGGCCGCGCCGCGACTGACGGCGCGGCGGCGCACCGCGCACAAGGGCGAGGCGGGGCATGTGCTGGTGATTGGCGGCAGCGCGGGCTACGCCGGCGCGGCGCGACTGGCGGCGGAAGCGGCGCTGCGTTGCGGCGCGGGGCTGGTGTCGGTGGCGACCATGGCCGCCAGCGTGCCGCTGGTGCAGGCGGGGCGGCCGGAAATCATGACCCACGCGATCGCCGATGCGAGCCAACTCCTGCCCTTGCTGGCCCGCGCCAGCGTGATTGCCATTGGCCCCGGCCTTGGGCAGGGACCGTGGGCACAGGCGCTGTTCGGTGCCGTGCGCGATTTGCCCCTGCCGCTGGTGGTCGATGCCGACGCGCTCAACCTGCTGGCCATCAACCCGCAGCAGCGCGAGCACTGGTGCCTGACGCCGCATCCCGGCGAGGCCGCCCGCTTGATCGGCGTGGCCGACGCCCGCGCGATCAACGCCGACCGCTATGCCGCCGCTGGCGAACTGCGGGCCCGCTACGGCGGCACGGTCATTCTGAAAGGCGCCGGCTCGCTGGTGGCGGGGCCGGCGGGGATCGGGGTGGTCACGGCCGGCAATCCGGGTATGGCTTCCGGTGGTATGGGGGATGTGCTGACCGGCGTCGTCGCGGCGCTGTGCGCGCAGGGCATGGACCTCCCCACGGCAGCGGCGAGCGGGGCGATGGCGCACGCCATGGCGGCCGATCGGGCCGCTGCCCGCGACGGGGAGCGCGGTCTGCTGGCCTCCGATCTGCTGCCTGAACTGCGCCGGCTTTTGAACTGAGCGGCGAGCGCGGTGGCTGAACTGACCTGCCTGCTCGAGGATGAAGCGGCCACCGCGCAACTGGCGGCGGCGATAGCCGAACTGGCGCAGCCCGGCTGGCTGGTGTTTCTGGAAGGGCCGCTGGCCGCCGGCAAGACCAGTTTTGCCCGCGCCTTCCTGCGCGCCTTCGGCCATCGCGGTAAGGTAAAAAGCCCGACCTTCACCGTGGTTGAAAGCTACGCCTTACCTCGCTTTACGGTGCATCACTTCGACCTCTACCGAATCAACGACCCGGACGAGCTGCATTACCTCGGCTTTGACGATTTCGTACACGGCACGGCCGTGTGCCTGATCGAGTGGCCGTCACGCGCGGCTAACAGCCTGCCAACGCCGGACCTGCGGCTGACGCTGACGCCACTGAGTCTGGAGCAACGTCGCGTGCAGCTTGAAACCGCCGACCCGATACTGCTGAAAGCACTCGAACAAAGCCGCATAATTTCTTTTTTATCATCACGATAGCTATTGTTCTGATAATTCACTTGAATTAAGCGCCGGCGCGGGCTAAAAAGCCAACATCTCGCTTCAGGGTTATTGGCTATCACCATGTTTGGGCGAATTTTTCTGCTCTCCCTGCTGGCAGTTGGCGGGGTGCGCGCCGCCGAACTGAACAGCCTGCGAGCCTGGCAGGCGCCAGACCAGACGCGGGTGGTGTTCGAGCTGAGTGGCCCGGTTGAGTTTGAAGTGTTCAAGGTCAGCAACCCGGAACGGGTGGTGGTCGACCTGAGCCACGTCAACGGCCACGACGCGCTCAAACTGGCGCGGGTACTGGACGATCGAGTCACCGACCTGCGCTACGCCCGCCGCGGCGCCGACGGCCTGCGCGTGGTGCTGCAACTGTCCCGCGCGGTCAGGGTGAAAGACGCGCTGCTGCCGCCGGCAGCGGCCTACGGGCACCGGCTGGTGCTGGACCTGCTGGATGTCGAAGCCCCCGCCACGCCATCGACTGCCCGCCCGGCGCCGCCCGCGCTGGTGACGGCTGCCCCCGCGGTGGCGCCGGCGAGCACGATGACGCCCGCGCCAGCAAAGCCGAGCCGCCCGACCGCGGCTGCCGCCAGCAGCGCCAGCAAGCTCCCGGCCTGGCGACGCGACGGGGTGGTCATTGCCGTTGATGCCGGCCACGGCGGCGACGACGTGGGCGCAACCGGTCCGCGCGGCACCTACGAGAAAGACGTGGTGTTGGCCGTCGCGCAAGAGCTGGCCAGCCTGATCAACCAGCAGCCGGGCATGAAAGCGGTGCTGATTCGCGACGGCGACTACTACATCGGGTTGCGCGAACGCATGGAGCGCGCGCGAGCCAAGCAGGCTGATCTCTTTGTGTCCGTGCACGCCGACGCTTTTCACAACCCGCGGGTGCGCGGCTCGTCGGTGTTCGTGCTGTCCAATCGCGGCGCGACCAGCGAAGCCGCTCGTTGGCTGGCTGAGCGCGAAAACGCTGCCGATTTCGTCGGCGGGCTGACGCTGGATGGCAAAGACCATCAGCTCAGGTCAGTGCTGCTCGATTTGTCCCAGAGTGCGTCGCTGGAAACCAGCATGGAGGTGGCCGATTCCGTGCTGAACGCGCTGCGCAAAATTGGGCCGCTGCACTTCAACCGGATTCAGCAGGCGGGTTTCATGGTGCTCAAGTCGCCCGACATCCCGTCACTGCTGGTGGAAACCGCCTTCATCAGTAACCCGGAGGAAGAACAGCGTCTGCGCAACCAGCAGTTCCGGCGCAAGCTGGCCGGTGCGATCCGCGATGGCATCATGGCCTATTTCGACGACCGCGAACGGCAGGCCGGCGGCAGCTATGCGGCAGCGGACGGCGTGCCCGCCGCCGCGCGTAAACAGCACCGGGTGAGTCCCGGCGAGACCCTGACCACCATCGCCACGCGCTATGCGGTGAGCACCGAAAAAATCCGGCTCGCCAACGAGCTCGACACCGACACCGTCAAAGCGGGCGAACTGCTGCGAATTCCCTGAGTTCCGCACGCCCTGCGTTACACTCGCGTCGCCATGACGCTGCCCCTTATCAGTCCTTTGCCCGACGCCGTGATCAACCAGATCGCAGCGGGCGAGGTGGTGGAGCGGCCGGCGTCGATCATCAAGGAACTGGTGGAAAACAGCCTCGACGCCGGCGCCCGGCGCATCGATATTGAAGTCGAGGAGGGCGGCGTGCGGCGCCTGCTGGTGCGCGACGACGGCATTGGCATTCCACCCGGCCAGTTCGCTCTTGCCTTGCGTCGCCATTGCACCAGCAAGCTGCGGCGCGCCGAGGATCTGGCCCGACTGATTTCCCTCGGTTTCCGCGGCGAAGCCCTCGCCGCTATCGCCTCGGTGTCTGACCTGACGCTGACCTCGCGGACTGCGGAAGAACCGCACGCCTGGCAAAGCCGTACCGATGCCGCCGGACAGGCCGGGGCGCCGACGCCGGCCGCACACCCAATCGGCACCTCGATTGAAGTCTGCGAACTTTTCGCCCGCGTCCCGGCGCGGCGGCGCTTCCTGCGGCAGGCGCAGACCGAATGGCTGCAGGTGCTGGCACTGGTCCGCCGGCTCGCGTTCTGTAATCCCCTGGTGCAATTCAATCTGTCGCACGACGGCACGCGGGCGCTGATGGTGCCGCCGGTGCTGGACGACGCCAGCCACGCGCGGCGGCTGAAAGCCCTCTTCGGCAATGAATTTGCGAGCGCCGCACAGGCGGTGGAACTGGCCACGCCGCGCTTGCGGGTATTCGGCTTTGTGGCAGGGCCGGCCTTAGCGCGCAGCCAGAGCGACCTGCAGCTGCTGGCGGTCAATGGCCGGGTCATTCGCGACCGCCAGCTTGCCCATGCGGTGCGTCTGGCCTACGACGAACGCCTGCCTGCCGGTCGCCATCCCTGTTACGCGCTGCAACTCGACATGCTGCCGGAGGACGTGGACGTGAACGTCCACCCCGGCAAGCTGGAAGTCCGCTTTCGCGACCTGCGCGAAGTGCATGACCTGCTGCATTCGGCCGTTCGGCAGGGCCTGGGCGACACGCCCTTGCCGGCCGCGCCCGAGGCAGCCTTCGCCTACCAGCCCAAACTGCCCGGCTTGCCGCCGGTTTCTCGCGCGGCTACCCCGTTGGCGCGTGATGCCGGCGCGCCCGCCCGGGCCGCCGTCAGCGCGCCAACCGGCGATGGCGACTGGGCGGCGCTCCTCGCCGGGCGCTATGCCGTTTTGCTGGCGGCAGAGGCGCTGACGGTGGTGGATTTGCAAGCCTATGGTCGCCGGGTGCTTGAGGTCCGGCTGGGGCTGGCGCCGGCGGGCGCGATGCCGACCCGGCCGCTCCTGCTGCCGGTGCGGATCGAGTCCCGCGACGAATCCGCCCGCCAGTCGGTGGAAGCCGCGTTGCGCGAACTTGGACTGGCGGTGCATCCGCTGGGTCAGCGCACGCTGGCGCTGCGCAGCCTGCCGCGGGTGGCGCCTGAAATCGACGCCGCACGGCTGGGCCTGACGCTGGCCGAGCGCGGCAGCGACGGTGCCGTGCAGTGGCTGGCTGCCGCCCTGGCCGCCGCGCTGGTCGTGCCCGCAGGCCTCGCCGAACGGCGCCAGTGGTGGCAGCACTGGCTGGCCCGGGCCGCTGAAGCGGGCGTGACGCCAGAGGATTTCACGCTGCGTCTCGACCCAGCCGGTCTCGCGCAGCTCATGGCCAAGCGCCGGTGAGCGCCACGCAACTGCCGCCGATCCATTGCCTGATGGGACCTACCGGCGCCGGCAAAACGGCGCTCGCCCTGTGGCTGGCGGAACGCCTGCCGATCGAAATCGTCAGCGTGGATTCGGCGCTGGTCTATCGCGGCATGGACATCGGCACCGCCAAGCCCGATCCGGGCGCGCGGCGGCGGGTGCCGCATCACCTCATCGACCTGTGCCCTCCAGACGAGCCCTATTCGGTCGCGCGCTTTTGCAGCGACGCGGCCGCAGCGGTGGCGGACATCGAATCGCGCGGGCGCGTGCCGCTGTTGGTTGGCGGCACCGGGCTTTATTTGCGGCGCTTTGAAACCGGCATCGCCGACATGCCGCCGGTGCCGGCCGACGTTCATGCGCAATTGCAGGCCGCGCTGGCCGAGGCTGGCGCGCCCGCCCTGCACGCCAGACTGGCAGCGGTGGACGCCGACAGCGCCGCGCGAATTCATCCGCACGATCCGCAGCGCATCCTGCGCGCGCTAGGGATTTTTGAGGCCAGCGGCCGGCCCATGTCGGCGTTTCTCGCGGCGGCGCCGCCCAGTCTGGCGCGACGCTTCCGCAAATGGGTGCTGGCACCACCGGTCCGCGACGGGCTGCGCGGGCTGTGGGCCGCGCGCTTTCATCAGATGCTGGATCGTGGACTGGTCAATGAAGTCGCGCGCCTGCGGGCGACGGCGGGACTGAGTCTCGCGTGCCCCGCGCTGCGCGCAGTTGGCTATCGCGAGGTTTGGGGCTACCTCGACGGTGAACTCGACGCAGCGGCCATGGTCGAGCGATCAATAACGGCCACCGCGCAATACGCCAAGCGCCAGTACACCTGGTTTCGGGCCGAGGATTCTGCGGTCTGGCTTGATCCAGCCGTGCCCTCTACACGCGAGATCCTGATCACGGCCCTGTCCGATGCGGCCAATCGGGTGCCTGATTGAGTATACTCAGCCCGACTTCTGTGGCATTTGCGGGCCGTTGACGGGCCCGCGCAACCGGCCAGACGCCCCCCCCGGCGTCCCATCCGGTACCCGCCGAAGCCGACGTTCCGATCCAAAAATAAGGAGACTCACATGAGTAAAGGCCAATCCCTTCAGGAGCCCTACCTGAATGCACTACGCAAGGAACGCGTTCCCGTTTCCATTTATCTCGTCAACGGCATCAAGCTGCAGGGCCAGATTGAGTCCTTCGACCAATTTGTGATCCTGCTCAAAAACTCTGTCAGCCAGATGGTCTACAAGCACGCGATTTCCACCGTGGTGCCGGCGCGCAACGTTAAGCTGCCGCGCGCTGACGGCGAGCCCGAGGAGGAAGAAGCGCGTTGACTTCCCTTGCTTGATCGACCCCGGGGCGGCGAACGCGCCGTCCTCGTCAATGTGACTCTGGCGCCACCGGCGCCAGCCTGCGACCCCGAAGAATTCGCCGAACTCGCGGCGTCTGCCGGCGTGGACTGTGTGGCCACGATGGCGGCGCGTCGCGACCGCCCCGACCCCAAGCTGTTCGTGGGCAGTGGCAAGGCCGAGGAGTTAAAAGCGCTCATCGCCGAGCATGACGCTGAAGTCGTGCTGTTTGATCGGGCGCTCTCGCCGGCGCAGGAGCGCAACCTTGAGCGCGCTGTGTGCTGCTGCGTGCTGGACCGCACCGGCCTCATTCTCGATATCTTTGCCCAGCGCGCCCGCTCGTTTGAAGGGCAACTGCAGGTCGAGATGGCGCAACTGCGCCACCTCTCCACGCGCCTTGTGCGCGGCTGGACCCATCTGGAACGCCAGCGCGGGGGCATCGGCCTGCGCGGTCCGGGTGAGACGCAGCTCGAAACCGACCGCCGTCTGATCGGCGTGCGCATCAAACAGCTGCAGGAGCGGCTGGAAAAAGTGCGTCGGCAGCGCCAGCAGGGCGGCCGCGCGCGCCGCCGGCATGCTCTCGACCACCGCGTTGGTGGGGTATACCAACGCCGGTAAATCAACGCTGTTCAACGCCCTGACCGACAGTGAGATCTACGCCGCCGACCAGCTCTTCGCCACGCTGGATACCACGCTGCGACGCATGAACGTGCCGGGCGAACACCCGGTCCTGCTGAGCGATACGGTCGGCTTTATTCGCGACCTGCCGCCCGATCTGGTGGCCGCGTTTCAGGCGACGCTGGAAGAAACCCGCGAAGCGTCGCTGCTGCTGCACGTCATCGACGCCCAGGCCGAAGACATCGACGATAAACGCGACGAGGTGCTGGCGGTGCTAGACAGAATCGGCGCGGGAGAGCAGCCGGTGCTGGAGGTCTACAACAAAATCGATCTGGATCCGACGCAAGCCCCCCGCGTGGACTACGGCGAACAGGGTGAGCCCGTTGCCGTGTGGGTCTCGGCGCGGACCGGCGCGGGCCTTGATCTACTGCGCGCGGCGGTCGCGGCGCGGCTGGACGAAGCGAAATCCGTTCACAGCGTGGAACTTGCGCCGACCGATGGACGTCTACGGGCCCGGCTGTACAAGATGGGCGCGGTGATTGCTGAAGCCATCACCGAGGCCGGTGGCTGGCGACTCGACGTCAATCTGGGCGCGGGGCGTTGGGGGCAGTTGCTGGCTGAACACCCGCATCTTGCGGCGCAGGTCGAGGGCTTCCTCGATGAGCCCGCAGAGACCGGCTAAACCCTACAGCGTGTTACGTTGCCCTGCCGCATCGGCGGCACTTACAATCCGATTCCTTTAATCGCCTCTGGCGCAGAGAATCCTATGGCTTGGAACGATTCCAACAACAGCAACGACCGCGACCCCTGGGGCGGCCGTCGCAACGACCAGGGTCCGCCCGATCTGGACGAAGTCCTGCGCAAGTTTCAGGAGCGGCTTTCCGGGCTACTGGGCGGCGGCAAGGGCCCGCGTAAGTCAGGCGGCGGCGATGGACTGGGGCAGGGGCCCGGCGCTGGCGCGGTGGCCATGCTCGGTCTGGGCCTGTTGGTGCTTTTGCTGGGCGTCGAAATGTTCTGGAAAATCGAGCCGGCCGAACGTGGCGTGGTGCTGCGCTTCGGGAAGTACCAGAGCACGCTGGATCCGGGACCGCATCTGCGCTTCCCGCGCCCGATCGAAAACGTCATTCGGGTTAACCTCGACCAGATTCGCGCCTTCCCGGTCAACGCCACCATGCTGACTCAGGACGAAAACATCGTCGACGTGCAAATAGCCGTCCAGTACCGCCTGAAAGACGTACAGAGCTACCTGCTTGAAATCGCCGACCCCGATGCCTCCGTGCAGCGGGTGGCGGAAAGCGCGATTCGTGACGTCATTGGCACCAGCACCTTCGATTTCGTGATCGGCGAAGGCCGCGCCGAAATCGCCCTCAAGGCCACCGAACTGATGCAGCAGATGCTCGACAATTACAAGTCGGGGATCGCGGTGACCAGCGTCAACCTGCTCTCGGCCAATCCGCCGGAACAGGTCAAGGCCGCCTACGACGACGCCATCAAGGCACGCGAAGACGAGCAGCGCAAAATCAACGAGGCCGAGGCCTACAGCAACGAAATCACTGAACGCGCGGCCGGTAATGCCGACCGTGTGCGTCTGGAGGCCCGCGCCTACAAAGAACAGGTCGTTGCGCGCGCCGAGGGTGACGCGCGGCGCTTCGAGCAACTGGTGGCGGAATACGAGAAGGCACCGGAAGTCACCCGCGACCGGCTTTACTTCGAGACCATGCAGGCCGTGCTGGGCAGCACGAGCAAAGTGCTGACCGACGGCAAGGGCTCGAACCTCAACGTGCTGCCGCTCGACAAGCTATTGAATCGGGGTGACCTGTCGGCCCCGGCAGACACGGCCAACCCGGCCGCCGCCGGCGCGACGGCGGAAGCCGCCGCGGTGGCTCGCGAAAGTTTTGAACGCTCTCAGCAAGAGAGCCGCAGCAGAGGTCAACGCTAATGGGCAGTCGACTGCTTATCCTCGCCCTGGCGGTGTTCGCCATCCTGTGGTCGTGCAGCTTCCGGGTCTTCGAGCAGGAGCGCGCGGTGCTGTTCCAGTTGGGCGAAATCAAACGTGCCGACTACGCGCCGGGCTTGCACTTCCTGATTCCTGTCTACCAGAACGTGCGCAAGTTCGACGGCCGCCTGCAGACGCTGGACTCCGAACCGCAGCGCTTCCTGACCGGTGAGAAGAAAGACGTCATCGTCGATTCCTTCGTGCGCTGGCGGATCAAGGATCCGGTCAAGTTCTACCTATCCGCCGGCGGAGATCCGCGCCGCGCCGGCATGCTGGTCTATCAGAAGATCAACGACGCGCTGCGGGTGGAGTTCGGCAAGCGCAAAGTGCAGGAAGTGGTCGCCGGTCAGCGGGGCGCGATCCTCAGCATCGTCAACGCCAAGGCCGCCGAGCGCGGTGAGGAACTGGGCATCGAAGTGGTGGATGTGCGGGTAAAGCGCATCGATTTGCCGGCCGAGGTCAGCAACGCGGTCTACGAGCGGATGCGCGCAGAGCGCGCCAGAGTGGCCCGCGAACTGCGAGCGCGCGGCGAGAAAGAAGCCATCAGGATTCGTGCCGAGACCGACCGTCGGGCTACCGTGATCGCCGCCGAAGCCTACCGCGACGGCGAAACCGAGCGCGGCGACGGCGACGCCAAGGCCTCGCAGGTTTACGCGCGCGCCTACTCGCGCGATGCCTCTTTCTATGAGTTCTACCGCAGCCTTGCGGTCTATCGCGACAGCTTCAAGAACAAGGACGACGTGTTGCTATTGGCGCCGGATTCCGCGCTGTTCAAATACTTCCGGGACCCGAGCCCGCGCTAGGCGCGCGGATGTCGGCCCCGGCACATGTGGCAGGATTTCTTGGCGGCAAGCGCGCTGGTGCTGGTGTTTGAAGGCGTGTTGCCCTTCCTTAGCCCGCCGCGCTACCGGGCGATGATGAGCCGCCTGCTCGCGCTGGGCGATGGCGCCTTGCGTGTTGCCGGCCTGCTCAGCATGATCGCCGGCCTGCTCGTTCTTTATTCCGTGAGATAAACATGTCGCGCGACAGTCGCTGGTTACTCCCTGACGGCGTGGATGAAATCATTCCGCCGCAGGCGCAGGTCATTGAACGCTTGCGCCGGCGTCTGCTTGACGTCATCACCACCTGGGGCTACGCGCTCTGCATGCCCGCCACGATCGAGTTTCTGGACGCGCTGGTGTCTGGTGGCGGCGACGATCTGGAACTGCAAACCTTCAAGCTGACCGACCAGGTCAGCGGGCGCCTGCTGGGCATTCCGGCCGATATGACGCCCCAAATCGCCCGCATCGACGCCCACCGCATCAACGCCGATACGCCGACCCGCCTGTGCTACATCGGCCCCATCCTGCACACCCGGCCGGACAAATTCGCCGGTTCGCGCAATCCGTTGCAGCTGGGGGCCGAACTCTATGGCCACGCCGGCATTGAGAGCGACGCCGAAGTTATCGCGCTGATGGTGGAAGTGCTGGCCGCGGCCGGCGTGGGCGAAATCACGCTCGATCTGGGCCATATGGCCATTTTCCACGGGCTCGCTGCCGCGGCCGCGCTGGACGCCGAGCGCGAAGGCCGCGTGCTGGATGTGCTGTTGCGGAAAGCCGTGGGCGAACTGCCCGAAGTGCTGGCCGGGGTCGCGCCCGCCACGGCGGCCTGTCTGTCGGCGCTGTTGTCCCTGAATGGCGACGCCAGCGTGCTGCCCCGCGCCCGACAGGCGTTTGCCGCCGCGCCGGCGCAGGTCCAGCGGGCGCTTGAAGATTTGGAGCAGCTGGTGTCCTTGCTGGCCCAGCGCTGCCCGCACATCAACGTGCACCTCGATCTGGCGGATCTGCGCGGTTATCGCTATCACACCGGCGTGATGTTTGCGGCCTACACGCTGCGGATGGGACGCGCGATCGCCTGGGGCGGTCGCTACGACGATATCGGCGCCCGCTACGGTCGCGCCCGACCGGCTACCGGGTTCAGCACCGATTTGAAACTGCTGGCCACGCTCGCGGCGGGTGCCGCCGACGCGCCGTCGGCAATTCTGGCCCCGGCGGGCACCGACGCCGCGCTACTCGCCGCGATCGCCGACTTGCGCGCGGCGGGCGAACAGGTCATTCAAGCCTTGCCCGGACAAACCGGCGGGCCGCGCGAGATGGGCTGCAACCGGACACTCGTCAGCCGCGACGGGCGCTGGCACACCGTGCCGGTGGCCTGAACCTCGCCGCATTAATTTTTAGCTTAGAGCCTAAGGGGAACGACGTTGAGCAGATCGGTGGTGGTCATCGGCGCACAGTGGGGCGACGAAGGGAAAGGCAAGGTGGTGGATCTGCTGACCGACCGGGCGGGGGCCGTGGTGCGCTTCCAGGGCGGCCATAACGCAGGGCATACGCTGGTTATCAACGGCGAAAAGACGGTTTTGCACCTCATTCCCTCCGGTGTGCTGCGGGAAGGCGTGTCCTGCCTGATTGGCAACGGGGTGGTGCTGTCGCCGGCCGCGCTGATGGAAGAAATCCGCATGCTCGAAGCCCGCGGCGTGCCGGCGCGCGAGCGCCTGACGGTCAGCGCCGCCGCGACGCTCATCCTGCCCTACCACGCGGCGCTCGATCAGGCGCGGGAAAAAGCCCGCGGCGCGCAGGCTATCGGCACCACCGGCCGGGGCATCGGGCCGGCCTACGAAGACAAAGTTGCGCGGCGTGCGCTGCGCGTTGAAGACCTGCTGTATCGCGAGCGCTTTGCCGCGAAGCTGGGCGAAGTGCTGGACTATCACAACTTCGTGCTGGCCAATTACTACCGCGCGGAAACCCTCGATTTCCAGCGCATCCTCGACGAGCAAATGGCCTATGCCGAGCAAATCGCCCCGCTGGTCGGGGATGTGGCCGAAGCCATTCACCGGCTGCAGGAGGCCGGCGTCAACCTGATGTTTGAAGGCGCGCAGGGCAGCCTGCTCGACGTCGACCACGGTACGTATCCCTTCGTGACCTCGTCCAACACCACGGCCGGCTACGCCGCGACCGGCTCCGGCGCCAGCCCGCAGCGCATGGACTATGTGCTGGGCATCACCAAGGCCTACACCACGCGGGTCGGCAGCGGTCCGTTTCCGACCGAATTGTTCGACGAACTGGGCCAACGCCTGGCTACCCGCGGGCACGAGTTTGGCTCGACCACCGGGCGCGCGCGCCGCTGCGGCTGGTTTGACGCGGTGGCCCTGCGCCGGGCGCGGATTACCAACGGTATTTCCGGCCTGTGCGTGACCAAACTGGACGTCCTCGACGGCATGGACGAAATTCGCCTGTGCGTCGGCTATCGCAATCCCGCCGGCGAGACCTTGTTCGCGCCGACCGGCGCCGAGGCGCTGGCAGCGGTCGAGCCCATCTACGAGACCATGCCGGGCTGGACCGATTCAACGCTCGGCATTACCGACCACGGCAAACTGCCGCCCAATGCCCAGCGCTACCTCGCGCGCATTTCGGAGGTCGTGGAAAGCCCGATCGACATCATCTCCACCGGGCCGGACCGGGCGCAGACGATCGTGCTGCGTCATCCGTTCGCCTAAGCGCGCAGCCGAGCAGGAGCAGGGCATGAGTTTTCAAGCACCGTTCGATACCTTTGCCAGCTGGCTGGCGGCGGCCGAACAACAGGAAGCGAACAACCCCACCGCCATGTCGGTCGCCACGGTCGGCGCCGAGGGCCGGCCGTCGCAGCGCATGGTGCTGTTGCGGAGCTTCGACGAGCGGGGCTTTGTGTTCTACACCAATCTCGAAAGCCGCAAAGGCCACGAGCTGCGTGCCAACCAGCATGTCGCGCTGTGCTTCCACTGGAAGTCGCTGGATCGTCAGGTGCGTATTGAAGGGCTGGCGGAAGCGGTAGATGCGCGCGAAGCGGACGCCTATTTCGCGAGCCGGCCGCGCGATTCGCAAATTGGCGCCTGGGCGTCGCGCCAGTCGGAGCCCTTGGCAAGCCGGGCGGAACTCGACGCCCGGGTCGAGAAATACACCGCGCTTTATGCCGTCGGCAAAGTGCCCCGCCCGCCGTTCTGGTCGGGCTTCCGGGTGGTACCTGAGGTGATTGAGTTCTGGGAAGAGCGCCCCTTCCGGCTGCATCACCGCCAGGAATGGCGGCGGGAGGCCGAAGGCTGGCGCGACCTGCTGCGCTATCCCTGAGGGCTGGACTTACAGCCGGCTGCTGGGGCGTTCGCCGACCAGCGCGCGCCAGCGCAAGAGACCGGTGTAGCTGTCGGGCACGGTCAGTTTGATCCAGCTGGCAAAATCCACCACGCAGAGCGCGGTGATGTCGGCCATCGAGAAAAACGCTCCGGCGAGGTAGGGGCTCTCACGCAGGCGTTCATCCAGCGTCAGTAAAAACTCCTCCGCCCGCGCGCGTCCGCGCTCGGCCAGTTCGGGGATCTGGGCGAAATCACGCGGCCCCGTGATGGCCCGGTTAGCCAGCCCTTTCGATCGATTGCGGAAGCATTCCGCCACCGCCCACAACCCTTCCAGTTCGCAGCGTGCGTTCCAGTTAGCCACCAGCCCGCGTTCGGTGGGGCTGCGGCCGAGCAGCGGCGGCTCCGGAAAGGTGGCGTCCAGATAGGCGGCAATGCCCTGGTTTTCGGTCAGCGTCGTGCCGTCGTCCAGCACCAGTACCGGCACCGTGCAGCGCGGATTGACCGCGCGGAAGGCCGGCGAAAGCTGTTCGTTGCGCGCCAGATCGACCTCGATGGTCTCCACCGGCGCCTGTTTCTCGGCGATGAAAATGCGCGCCCGGCGAGGGCTGGGCGCGGTGCTGCAGTCGTAGAACTTCATGATGGCGTTGCGGGGCACGACACTGCTGCCGTGCCCCGTGTGCTCAGGCGATGAAGCGCGGCTTGGTGGCCAGCCCTTCGCCCTTGTCGCGCGGGGCGACATGGGCGTTACCGCCGCGCTTGCTGGGCGCATCGGTGTAGTGGGCAAGCTCGAGGCGGGCGATCTGGTCGCGATGCACTTCGTCCGGGCCGTCCGCGATGCGGATCAGGCGGGCATTTGCATACTGGTAGGACAGACCGTACTCGGCCGACACGCCGGCCGCGCCAAAGGCCTGAATGGCCCAGTCGATGACCTTGCAGGCCATGTTCGGCACCGCGACCTTGATGCTCGCGATTTCCTTCAGCGCCGCCTTGTTACCCACGGTGTCCATCTTCCACGCCGCGTGCAGGGTCAGCAGGCGGGCCTGGTCGATCATGATGCGGGATTCGGCAATGCGCTCTTTCCACACGCTCTGCTCGGCCACGGTCTTGCCGAAGGCCTTGCGCAGGCGCAGCCGGCGAATCATGCGTTCCAGCGCGCGCTCGGAGGCGCCGATGAGGCGCATGCAGTGGTGGATGCGGCCCGGCCCGAGGCGGCCCTGGGCGATTTCGAAGCCGCGACCTTCGCCGAGCAGCAGGTGATCAACCGGCACGCGGACGTTGTCGAAAATGACTTCCGGATGGCCGTGCGGCGCGTCGTCGTAGCCAAACACCGGGTGCATGCGCTTGACGGTCACGCCCGGCCACGGCAGCGGCACCAGAATCTGCGACTGCTGGCGGTGGCGGCTGGGGTTATTGGGGTCGGTCTTGCCCATCAGGATCATGACGCGGCAGCGCGGATCGAGCGCGCCGGAGGTGTACCACTTGCGGCCGTTGATCACGTATTCATCGCCGTCGCGCACGATGCTGGTTTCGATGTTGGTGGCGTCAGAAGAGGCCACTTCCGGCTCGGTCATCGCGAACGCGGAGCGGATTTCGCCGTTCAGCAGCGGCTTCAGCCAGCGTTCCTTGTGTTCTTCGTTGCCATAGCGCTCGATCACTTCCATGTTGCCGGTGTCCGGCGCATTGCAGTTGAAGATCTCCGGGCTCCACAGCACCCGCCCCATAATCTCGGCGAGCGGCGCGTAATCCTCGTTCTTGAGACCCCCGTGGTCATAGGGCATGAAGAGATTCCACAGGCCTTCCTCCTTGGCCAATGCCTTGAGTTCCTCCATCAGCGGGACGGTGGAAAACCGATTGGGTAGCGCGTGCAGCTGCTCCTGGTAGCGCTCTTCATTCGGATAGATGTGCTGATCCATGAAGGCTTGCAGTTGTTCTTGCAGCAGTTCGGGGTGCGGAAATAGCCTGTCGTGCATGGTGCCGGGTTCCAGTGTGGGGTCGATTGAAGGAAAGGGGTTGAATCAGGACAGGTCGCGCGCGTGCTCTTTCAGCGCGCTCAGGGACACGTGCTCGAGCGCGCCCTGATGGGTAGACAGCAAAAACACGCGCGGCGCGCAGTTGGCGCGCCAGGCCTCCTGCCAGCGGGGGGCGCACAGGCACCAGCGGTCGCCCGGCTTCAGGCCGGGAAAACCGAACTCCGGGCGGGGCGTGCTGAGGTCGTTACCCCGGCTGCGGGAGAAGGCCAGGAACTCGGCCGTCAGTTCGCAGCAGACGGTGTGGCTGCCCGCGTCTTCTTCAGAGGTATTGCAGCAGCCGTCGCGAAAAAATCCGGTCATCGGTTCGCTCGAGCAGGCCGCCAGCGGCTCGCCGAGCACGTTCAGGGAGGGTTCTTGTTTCATGCGGGCACCTTAACCGAAGGGCTGAGGGGAATCATCGGGCCGGCGTTCATTCGTCGGCCCCGGGCGGCAGGTCGGGGAATAGCACGTCGGTGTAGCCGAAGTTGCGGAAATCGCGGATGCGCATGGGGTAGAGCACGCCGTCGAGATGGTCGCACTCGTGCTGGACCACGCGGGCGTGAAAATCGCTGACGGTGCGGTCAATCGGCTGGCCGTGCTGGTCGACGCCCCGATAGCGCAGATGCTTGTAACGCGGCACCACGCCGCGCAGGCCGGGCACCGACAGGCAGCCTTCCCAACCGTCTTCCATCTCCTCGCCGAGCGGGATGAGTTCGGGGTTGATCAGCACCGTTTCCGGCGGGACTTCCATCTCGGGATAGCGGGGATTGGGCCGCTGGTCGGCGTAGCCAAAAATCACCACCCGCAGCGGCACGCCGATCTGCGGTGCGGCCAGCCCCGCGCCGTCCACCGCGCGCATGGTCTCGAATAAATCCGCCACCAGGGCCTGAATGGCCGGCGCACGCGGGTCATTCACGCTGGCCGAGCGCTTAAGCAGTCGCGGATCACCCATCCGCAGAATGTCACGAATCACTGGATTTTTGCCTCTCAAATTCACGCCGGCCGGATTATCGATCCCCCCGGCAGCCCGACCAATGCCTGATCGGACGCAACGCGCGGCCGCTGGCGCTGATTCAGGCTCTATAGCCCTTTAAAAAATCGGGTATCGCCCCATCTTGAAGCCATCGGGCGCGCACCATGGGGTGCGGCTCACCCCCTACACGAGGAGTCAGATGATGAACAGTTTGCGCAATCTTGGCAGCCGCAGTTTGCTGGACGATTTCTTCCGCGACTTGAGCCCAGGCTACTTTGTTAAACCGCTGCACGGTGACGCCTTGCCGGCACAGATCAAGGTCGACATCAAAGAAAGCGATCAGGCCTACACCGTGCATGCCGAAATCCCCGGCGTGAGCAAGGAAGACATTCACGTCGGGCTGGATGCCGGCGTGGTGACGCTGTCGGCAGAGGTCAAACAGCAGGATGCACAGACCAGCGACGAGCAGGTCCTGCGCAGCGAGCGCTACTACGGTTCGGTGTCGCGCAGCTTTCGGCTGCCGCAGGAAATCGATACCGGGAATGCCAAGGCCCGCTATGAGAACGGCGTGTTGCAACTCAGCCTGCCGAAGAAGGTGCAGGCCGCCAGCCGCCGGATCGCGATCGAGTAAGCCCTCGGTCCGGCGGCGAGGGCAATGTCCTCGTCGCCGGGCTTCGCGCCAGCGGCGGCAGGCGCAGGGCGTCGTGTACAATCCGGGCTCCGTCCCGAGAACGCCCCGTCCATGGACCAATTTCACGCCACTACCATTCTTTCCGTTCGCCGTCCCGGCCATGTGGTCATTGGCGGTGACGGTCAGGTTTCGCTGGGCAACACCATCCTGAAGGGCAACGCGCGCAAGGTGCGCCGCCTGCATCAGGACCGGGTTATCGCCGGGTTTGCCGGCGGCACGGCCGACGCGTTCACGCTCTTCGAGCGCTTTGAAGGCAAGCTGGACAAGCATCAGGGCAATCTGGTGCGCTCCGCGGTTGAGCTGGCCAAGGACTGGCGGACCGACCGCATGCTGCGCCGGCTGGAAGCCCTGCTGCTGGTGGCGGACCGCGAGTCCTCGCTCATCATTTCCGGCAACGGCGATGTGATTGAACCCGAGGACGCCATCATGGCCATCGGCTCCGGTGGGTCTTATGCCCTGGCCGCCGCTCGCGCGCTGATGGCCAATACCGATCTGGACGCCGCCAGCATCGTGCGCAAAGGGCTCGCCATTGCGGGCGACATCTGCGTGTTTACCAATTCCAATATCGTCCTTGAAGAAATCAAGCTCTGAACCATGCCCAGCCGCGCCCAGCAGTTAATGGCCTTGACGCCACAGGAAATTGTCGACCAGCTCGACAAGCACATCGTTGGTCAGGACGCCGCGAAGCGCGCGGTGGCGATTGCCTTGCGCAACCGCTGGCGCCGGATGCGGGTGGAGCCCGCGCTGCGCCAGGAAATCACGCCGAAGAACATTT
>JALRCR010000002.1 GCA_023257255.1 Gammaproteobacteria bacterium
TCCCGTCCATGCGCGGCCGACTGGCTAGCCGGCCGATCGAGGAGGTGATGGCCGAAGCCGAGCGGCTGGTGGCGGCCGGGGTGCGCGAACTGCTGGTGATCTCGCAGGACACCAGCGCCTACGGCAGCGATCTCAAATACCGCACCGGCTTCTGGCAGGGGCGGCCGCTCAAAGCAAGCTTCACCGGTCTGTGCGAGGCCTTGGGCAGCCTTGGCGTATGGGTGCGCCTGCACTACGTCTATCCCTATCCGCACGTGGACGAGGTGCTGCCGCTGATGGCCGAGGGCAAGGTGCTGCCGTATCTCGATATCCCGTTTCAGCACGGCAGTCCGAGGCTGCTGAAACTGATGAAGCGGCCGGCCGCCGCCGAAAACACGCTGGCGCGGATCCGCGAGTGGCGGCGCATCTGCCCGGAACTGACGCTGCGGAGCACTTTCATCGTCGGCTTCCCCGGTGAAACCGAGGCCGACTTCGAGCAGTTGCTGTCCTTCCTCGAAGAGGCACAGCTCGATCGCGTGGGCTGCTTTGAATACTCCCCGGTGACCGGCGCAAGCGCCAATGCGTTGCCGGATCAGGTGCCGGCCGAGGTCAAAGCCGAACGCCATGCCCGTTTCATGCAAACCCAGCAGGCGATTAGCCGGGCGCGCCTTGCGCAAAAAATTGGCCGCGAAATGGACGTGCTGGTCGACGAGGTGGCGCCCCGTCGGGTGCTGGCACGTAGCGCCGCGGATGCGCCGGACATTGACGGCCTGGTGCTGGTCAAGGGCGCACGGCGGCCTCAGCCGGGTCAGTTGCTCCGCGTGCGCGTGACCGGCGCCGACGACTACGACCTGACGGCGCAGGTTATCCCTGGCGGCAAACCGGCCGCAGGGCAGGGCGCATGAGTCGGGTCGCTTTCATCGGGCTGGGCGTGATGGGCTTTCCCATGGCCGGCCATCTGGCGCGCGCCGGACGCGCGGTCACCGTCTACAACCGCACCGCCGCCAAGCGTGAGCGCTGGCTTGCTCTCCACTCTGGCGCCGGCGCGGCCACGCCGGCGACGGCCGCGGCGGGCGCCGATTTTGTCTTTAGCTGCGTCGGTAACGACGACGATTTACGCGCCGTGACGCTCGGACCCACCGGCGCCTTCAGCGGCATGAAACCCGGCAGCATCTTTGTTGACCATTCCACGACATCGGCCGCTGTCGCCCGCGAACTGTCGGTGGCCGCCGCCGCGCAGGGCATCGCCTTTCTGGATGCGCCGGTGTCGGGCGGTCAGGCCGGGGCCGAGAACGGCACGCTGAGCTGCATGCTCGGCGGCGAGCCGGCGGCCTTTGCGACCCTCGAACCGGTGCTGGCGGCTTACGCCAGGACGGCGCGCCTGATGGGGCCGGTCGGGGCGGGCCAGCTGACCAAAATGGTCAACCAGACTTGTATTGCGGGCCTGCTGCAAGGGCTCGCCGAAGGGCTGTCCTTCGCGCAGAAAGCGGGCCTCGATCCCGCCACCGTGCTGGCGGTCATTGGCAAAGGCGCGGCCCAGTCCTGGCAGATGGATAACCGCGGGCAGAGCATGTGCGAAGGGCGGTTTGATTTTGGCTTTGCGGTGGACCTGATGCGCAAGGACCTTGGCATCGTGTTGGATGAAGCACGCCGCAACGGCGCCAGGCTGCCGGTCACCGCGCTGGTCGACCAGTGTTACGCCGCGCTGCAGGCTGCCGGCCGGGGGCGTGCGGATACGTCCAGCTTGATCGAGTTGCTGAAATGAGGCCGGTCGATATGGACGACGACGATCTGGACCTTGAAGCGACCGCCAGCTTCAGCGCGATCCTCCGCCCGGCCGCACCGCCACCGGCGGTTGCCGAGGGCATTGGCCCGCTGGAAATTACTTTCCATGGCTTCAAGACGGCGGCCGAGGCCGGCGACGTGCGGGCCGCCTATCGGGTGGGTATCTGTCTGTTGGAAGGGCGCGGCTGTGTTCAGGATTTGCAGGCTGCGCTCGCCTGGCTGCTCCGCGCCGCCGACCAGCGCGACCTTGATGCGCAGGTGATGGTCGCAAGCTGCTATCTGCGTGGCGTAGGTGGGCCGGTGAATGTGTCGGGCGCGGTGCAGTGGCTGGAGATCGCGGCGCGCCATGGCAGCGCCGAGGCGCAGTTTTCGCTGGGTGACCTGCGTGCCCGCGGCGCCGGCGTGAAGGCCGACAAAGCCGCCGCCGCCGCGCTCTGGCAAGACGCCGCCGCGCAAGGCTATGCCCGCGCCCAGCTCAATCTCGCGCTGGCCTATGTGCGCGGGGACGGCGTGCCCGTCGACATGCCGCTGGCCTTGTCCTGGCTCACCCGGGCGGCGGACAGCGGCTATGCCAAGGCCGAGTACAACCTCGGTCAGCTTTACCTCAAAGGGGCGCCCGAGTGGCGTAATGCCGAGGCCGCGCGCGACTACCTGCGGCGCGCCGCCAACCGCGGCTTTGCGCAGGCGCAGTTGGCCTATGGGCGAGTGCTCCAGAACGCCGACGCTCCGGACGCGCTGGACTGGCTGCGTAAAGCCGCCGCGCAGGAACTCGGGCAGGCGGCTTTCGCGCTGGCGGGGATCTTCAAGTCGGGTGGCTGCGGCGAGTTGAGCAATCCGGCGGTGGCCGACGTCTGGCTACGCCGCGCGGCCGAATTGAAATACGTCCCGGCGCAGTTCGAATTAGGCCGTCAGGGCCTGAGTCAAACCGACGACCCGCTGCGATTGGCGGAATCAGTCCGGCTGATCGCGCGCGCGGCGCGCAAGGGGCATCCGCCCGCCTGCTATACCTTGTCGGCCTGCTATGCCCGCGGGCTGGCGCTGGAAGTCGATAACGCGCGCGCCTGGGCCTGGCTGACGCTGGCGGCGCAACGGGGTGATGCCCGCGCCGAGCTGAAATTGCCAGAACTTGAGGCGCGCCTTGACGCCGAAGGCCTCGTCCGCGCGCGGGACATGCTGGGTCACTTGCAGCCGCTGCTGCCGCCCGTCAAAGCCTAGGCTTGCGCCCGCCGCGCGTTGGCAATAATCCGGCTGCCGGTGCCGAGCAGGATCAGCGCGCCGCCGGCGAAACCCCACACGCCCGGTACTTCGTCATGGACCAGCCAGACCCACAGCGGGTTGACCACCGGTTCAATCAGCAGAATCAGCGCGCCGTCCAGCGCGTTCACGCGCCGCAAGCCAAGCGTAATGAGGATGAACGACAGCCCGAGTTGAAACACGCCCATATAGGCCGCGATGCCGAGATCGCGCGCCGCGGGTAGACCGTCAGCCAGGCCGTAGGCGGGCAGCAGCCCGATCGCCAACACCAGGTTGGCGACAATGATTGAGGCAATGGTGCGCTGAAAGCCGGCCACCGGGTCGCGCGCCAGTCCGCGCATCGTCAGCGTGGTACACGCCCAGGTCACGCCGCACAGCGCCGCGATGATGCCGCCGAGCAGTGGGTCTGGCGCCGAAGCGCGCGCCGCCGGCGGATGGAGCAGCAGGAGCACCATGCCCAGCAGCAGCAGCCCGACATAGGCGAAATCGCGTCTGGCGACGGGCTCTTTCAATACCAGTGGACCAAGCAGCAGGAGGTAAATCGGTGCCGTGTACTGCAGGAAAATAGCCGTGGCGGCGGTCGTCAGCTTGTTGCCCCCACATGAAGAGCAGCGTCGTCACACCATGGGCCAGTGCGGCGGGCAGCAGGCGGCGGTCGTAACAGGCGCGTGCCGGGCGGACGGCGAGCGCCAGAAAGGCCACGATGACCAGCGCCCGCCAGCCGGCGAGCGCCGGGGCGCTCAGCCCGCTGGCCTTGATCGCAACCGACCCCGTCGACAACAGCAGGGCGCCCGCGAGCAGTTGCACGTAGGCGAGGGCAGTGCTTGGCATGCGGGCTCCGGGGGGCAGCTCACGACGAGCGCAGGATCGTGGTGCGCGAGGGTGGGTTTGGCCGCTAGAATGCCAGCACAATGAAGCGCCCGGCAATCGTCACCGGGCGTAGCACGGGAGCAATCACATGAGTCTTCAGGCCGGTTCTCTGGCGGCGCGTGACGCCGCTGCAATTCTCCACCCCATGGTCAGCCCGGCGGTCATCGAAGAGCGCGGCGCGCTCATGATGGAACGCGGCAAGGGCGTGTACGTTTGGGACGCCTCGGGCAAGCAGTATCTGGAAGGACTGGCCGGCCTGTGGTGCACCTCGCTCGGTTACGGCAACGAAGAACTCGCGCAAGTGGCGCACGACCAGATGGTCAATCTGTCGTTCCAGCACATGTTCAACGGCAAGAGCCACGAACCCGCGATGCTGCTGGCCGAAAAGCTGAAACAAATCGTGCCGGTACAGAACGTTTCCAAAGTGTTTTTTGGCTGCTCGGGCTCCGATGCCAACGACACGCAAGTCAAGCTCATCTGGTACTACAACAACGCGCTCGGTCGCCCCAACAAGAAGAAAATCATTGGCCGCGTGAAGGGCTATCACGGCATCACGCTCGCCGCCGGCAGCCTGACCGGCCTGCCGCCGATGCATAACCAGTGGGACCTGCCGCTGGATGGCCGCTTCATCCACACCGACTGCCCGCATCATTACCGCTTCGCCGAACCGGGCGAGACCGAAGAAGCCTTCAGCACGCGTCTGGCGCACAACCTTGAGCAGCTAATCCTGCGCGAAGGGCCGGACACTGTCGCCGCGTTCATTGCGGAGCCCGTCATGGCGGCGGGTGGCGTGCTGGTGCCCCCGGCCGGCTACTTCGAAAAGATTCAGGCCGTGCTGAACAAGTACGACGTGCTGTTCATCGCCGATGAAGTGGTGTGCGGCTTCGGGCGCACCGGCCAGCCTTTCGGCAGCCAGACGCTGAACATCAAGCCCGATACCGTCACGCTGGCAAAGGCCCTGACCTCGGCCTACCAGCCGCTGTCGGCGGTGGTCCTGTCCGAGAAGATGTACGGCCCGATTGCCGAAGCCGGCAAGAAGCTTGGCACGCTTGGCCACGGCTACACCTACTCCGGTCACCCGGTGTGCGCGGCGGTTGGCCTCAAGACGCTCGAAATCTATGAGCGGGACAACATTTTCGGACGCGCGGCGGCGTTGGCGCCCAAGTTCCAGGCGCGTCTGCGCAGCTTCCTCGACCACCCGCTGGTGGGCGAGGCGCGCGGCGTGGGCATGATTGGCGCGCTGGAGTTTGTGTCGAACAAGACGACCAAGGCGGGCTTCACGCCCTACGGCTCGATCGGCACCTACTGCTTCGAGCGTTGCCACGCGCACGGCCTTATCCCGCGCAACGTGGGTGATGGCATCGCGCTGTGCCCGCCGTTGATCATCACCGAGGCGCAGATCGACGAAATGTTCGACAAACTCTCGCTGGCGCTGGACGACACCCTCGACCACGTCTCCCGTCAGGGTTTGCTGGCGGCTTAAGCTTCGGCCGGCGCGTGCCCGGATTCGGGTGCGTGCCGGCTAACGCATGACCCACGCGCCCCAGTTTCTCCCCGTCGCCGGCCGCCGGTTGGCTTTTCGCGCGGTGCCCGGCGACCTTAACCTGCCGGTGCTGGTGCTGCTGCACGAAGGGCTGGGTTGTGTCGAGTTGTGGCGCGATTTTCCCGAACAGTTGAACGAAGCCAGCGGCCATCCGGTGCTGCTCTACTCGCGCTTTGGCTATGGCGCATCCGAGCCCCAGCCCTTGCCCTGGCCGTTGGACTACATGCAACGCGAAGGGCTTGAGGTCTTGCCCGCCGTGCTGACGGCCGCCGGCATCGAAGACTGCGTACTGGTGGGACATAGCGATGGCGCTTCCATCGCGCTTGCCAATGCCGGGGGGCTGGACGATCCGAGGGTGCGCGGCCTCATCCTGATGGCCCCGCACGTGTTCGCCGAAACTTGCGGGCTGGACAGCATTCGTGCCGTGCAGGCCCAGTACGCGCAGGGTCTGCGCGATCGGCTGGCGAAGTACCACGGCGCTAACGTCGACTGCGCGTTCCGGGGGTGGAGCGATTCCTGGACCGCGCCGGGTTTTGCAGACTGGGATTTACGGCCGCTGCTCGGGGGGATTACCCAGCCCGTGTTGCAGATTCAGGGCGTTGACGATCAGTACGGCACCGCCGCGCAGTTGCGCGCGATCGAGGCTGGCGTGCGGGGACCCTGTCAGACTGCGCTGCTGGAGGATTGCCGGCACGCGCCGCAATTCGAGCAGCCCGCGCAAACGCTGGATTTGATTTGCGCCTTTCTTGAACGCCATGCCCAATGAAGCGGCCGCTGCCGCGCTAGCCTCACCCCATCCCACAAGGAGCTTCCGATGATTGGTTACGTCACGCTTGGAACGAACGATCTTGCCCGTGGTGCCGCGTTCTACGACGCATTGCTTGCCGAACTTGGCGCGAAACGGGTGATGGATATGGACCGCTTTGTAGCTTGGGCGGTGGCGCCCGGCACGCCGATGCTGCTGCTGATGAAACCCTTCGATGGCAAGCCCGCCACGGTCGGCAACGGGGTGATGGTGTCGCTGGCGGCCGGCAGTCAGGAAAAAGTCGATGCCCTGTACAAGAAAGCGATTTCGCTCGGCGCTGCCGACGAAGGCGCGCCGGGCATCCGCAGCGGCACCTTCTACGGCGCCTATTGCCGCGATCTGGAAGGCAACAAGCTCTGCTTCTTCACGATGTAAGCTGCGTGTCCCGGCGGGCCGATGGGCACGCCGGGGCGCTGCTCCCCGCGCGCTAGATACGGGCGCCGAAAATCTGTCCGACCAGCGCGGTCGCGCCCATCGCCAAGGCGCCCCAGAACGCCACCCGCAAGGCGCCAGTCAGCACAGCGGCCCCGCCCAAACGGGCCGCCAGACCGCCCAGTCCAGCCAACAGCAGCAGCGATACCCCGCTGACCGTCCCGGCCAGCAGCGGCGCGGGCACCAGCACCGCAAGCGCCACCGGCGGCAGGGCGCCCAGACTGAAGGCCAGCGCCGAGGCCAATGCCGCCTGCAGCGGATTGGCGCGAGACCCTTCAAACAAGCCCAGTTCGTCGCGCGCATGCGTCCCCAGCGCGTCGTGGCGGGTCATTTCGATGGCCACCTGCCGCGCCAGCGGTTCGCTCAAACCCCGGCCCATGTAAATGCCGGTGAGTTCGTCGAGTTCATGTTCGGGGTCATCGACCAACTCGGCGCGCTCGCGCGCCAAATCGGCCTGCTCGGTGTCGGACTGGGAGCTGACCGATACAAACTCGCCGGCCGCCATCGACAGCGCGCCGGCGACCAGCCCGGCCAGCGCCGCGATAAGCAGGTCGTGACTGGCCATTTGCGCGACCGCCATGCCGACCACCAGACTGCCGGTGGAAATGAGGCCGTCGTTGGCGCCGAGCAGGGCGGCGCGGAGCCAGCCGATGCGGTCGATTCGATGGTATTCGCGGTGGGGCATGTTGCACTGCTACGGAGGAACTCAGACCGGAGTGTAGGCGCCGCAAAGCCTGTTCGTCACCGTGTGGCCGGCCATCAAATGCTGATGCCGCACCGGTTTGGCCGCGAATGTTGAGAACTGTGCCGCAAAAATAACGCGCGCATTGCCGCCGGGGCTTGCATCGCATCCCGCAAGCGGCCACCCTCCGCGGCAGGAAAACCCAGATGCGCGCAACCAAGGGTGGTTGGGGCATGCTCGGCACCAAAGGAAAGCAAACATGATGTTTGAGCAACTGACCAATTCCCGCTCGTGGATGACGAGCGTGGCGGCGGCGGGCCTGCTGAGCCTGACGCTGACCGCCAGTGCGGCCGGTCCGACGGTCGGCCCGGAGGCGACCAGCTGGACCCTTAGTTCGTCCAGTTTCGCCTACGACTCAAGTTTTAATTTCGTGCGTAACAGCACCGACACCGGCTGGGATCCGTGGCGCCTGACGACGACCGACCCGGGCACCATCGATGCGGTCGGCACGTTCACGATCAACAACCCCAGCGGGCTTTTCCCCGCGATCGGCAACCCTGGTGACTGGAAAGTCGTCGCGGCGCGCATCACCGCCCGCATGGAAGACGGCGACTCGGCCCTCGGCGCGTTCGATTACAACAATCTTGCGGTGGTGGTGGGGAAGGGCAGTGCCACGCCTCTGCGCATTCCCGGCCTGTATCTGAACGGGTTCCCGAACGCGGTGGTGGCGACCGCCACCAACTCAACCTCGCTGCTCGGTAACGACGCTTTCGGGGTGAGCCTGGCGACCATGCTGGCTGGCAGCGGTTCGGCGGTGAATTTCTTCATCGACGACCTCAATGAAGGCATGAACAACCTGTTCTTCTACAAGTCGCAGGCCTCGGTGTTCAAGCTGGAGTTTGACCTGCAACGCGCGCTGACCCCGCCGCCGGCGCCGGTACCGGTGCCAGGTGGTCTGCTGCTGCTGGGCAGTGCCCTGCTGACCGGGGTTGCGATCCGCCGCCGCAGCTAAGCGCTGGTTGGCGGTTTCAAGCGTGCGCCCGCGTCAGGGCGCACGCTCCATATTGATTCTCACCGTTTGCCCCGCCTGAAGGCCGTCGGTCACGGGCTGCCCGTCCACATCCAGCGTCACCCGGAACGGGCGGTAGGTGGTCGGTAACTGCTGCGGATTGCGCGCCTCGCGGCGTCCTACCGGCACCGTGTCGTATTCGTTAACGGGCTCATTCCAGGTCAGCGAGAGCCGACCGGTCCGTTCTCCGCCGCCCGCATTAGCCGGCAATTTAATGACCACCCGCTGACCGTCCAGTACGTCGGGCAGGTCGGCGGTTTCCAGAAAACCTTCCAGCCAGAGCTGGCGGGGATTAGTCACGGTCAGGATGACTTCGCCCAGTTTGGCGACTTCACCGGCCCGACGATGGATGGCCGTGACCACGCCGTCGATCGGCACACTCAACGTCAGACCTGCACGGTTGCCCCGGAGGGTCGTCAGTTCAACTTCAGCCAGTTTGGCATCGGTTCGCAGGTTAACCAGCGCACTCGAGGGCCCGCTGGGGCCGCCGTCCGCGCCCTGCGCGGCGGCCTGCGACAGTTCGGCCGAGCGCGCTGCCGCGCGCGCTGAGAGCTGTGCGGTGCGCAGTCGGCCCCGCCAAACGGCCGCTTCCTGCGCGGCCTTTTCGTATTCCGCACGCGTGACGGCGCCCAGTGCCAGCAGGCGCTTAAGTTCCTGCAGACGGGTATCTCGCATCGCGCTGGTGGTTTTCGCTTCCTCGGCCTCAGCGCTCGCCATCAGGCGATTCTGTTCGGCGCGCGCCACGTTGGCCGCCGCCTGCGATTGCTGGGCGGGGTCTGGCCGGGACTGGGCGCTGCTCGTCGCTTCCAGCTGGGCCAGCACGGCACGCCGGGCGTCCAGTCGGGCTTCGGCCATGGCGATCGCCTGCTCCAGTTCGTCGCTGGAAAGTTCAACCAGCGGCTGACCGGCGCGGACCGTGTCGCCTTCGCTGACCAGCAGTTTGGTGATGCGGGAGGCCTGCGCGGGGGCGACCCGCAGTTCCAGCGCGCGTACCCGCGCGGTGCTGCTGATCATGGTGCTGTTCCAGTACCACATACCCAGTCCCACCAGCAGCGCCAGCGCAATCAGGGCCAGGCTGGCTGCTCTGACCTGTGGGCCCCGCGGCGCCGGCTTGGGCGCTGCCGCGACCGGCGCGATGGGCGTGTTCTGGTCTGGCAGGCGATTAAAGCGAATAGCCATCGATTAGTCCTAGGGCGCGTTGTCGCGGCTGTTGGCGGAGTCGGCAGACGACTGGCAGGCGGCGGTGCCCGGCGCCTTGTCCAGAATCAGCGCCCGGTAGCGGTCCAGATCGTGGATGGCCACGCCCAGTACCGGCCCGGTTTCGCTGAGGTCGATCGTCAATTTGCGGAGTGCATTCTCAAATTGCTCTGGCGTTTCGTCCGGGCAGCGGTCGCCGGCGGCCGCGCTCACGCCGATCCACCAGGGGCGCCCGGTGGCGGCGATTTGCTGCCCGGCCTTGCGCAACTGGGCGTCCAGTCGCTCGCGATCGGCGCCGTAGGCCATGAACACCACGCCGCTCAGCGCGCGGGCCAGCTTGGGTAATACGGGCGGCTCCAAGCCGTCGCGCTTGGCCAGCCAGACCGGCAGGTCGGCATACAGCGGAATTTGTCCCTCGGCGGCCTTGGCCAGTTTTTGCACCACCGCCACCAAGCCTTCCAGCAGATCTTCCTGCGCATCGCTGTCATCCCAGTCACGCAGTGCCTGCGGCTCGATGTCGAGATGCAGCGCGTCGAGTCGTCCGGTATCCGACGCGTCCCGATTGAACGCCAGCACGGTCTCGAGATAACGCAGCGCGTTGTCCTGTTTGCCAGGCCGCACCCAGGCCGGGTCGCCGGCCAGCGCGTGGATTTTCACGCCGCGGGCGTGCGCTTGTTCGATGAATGCCACCAGCGCCGCGCGCTCGGTGGTGAGCTGGGAGGCCTTCAACGCCACGAACAGATGATCGAGGCCGCTGGCGCTGGCCCAGTCCAGCAGTTCGCGAATGGCATCGGGCTGGCCGATGAAACTGCTGCGCCAGACCCACAGCGCGCGCCCGGCGCCACCCGCCGAACTGAGCCGGGCAAGCGGGGCGCGGGACTCGAACGGAATGGCGCCGGGATCCACTGCGCTGGCCAGGGCGAGCTGCAGATTGGCCCGCTCCACCGCGTAGTGCGCAATCAGCGCCTCACGCCGGCTGCGCAGGGCACGTAACTGGTCCCGCGCTTCGCGTACCAGCAGTTCGTCCGGATCCAGCTCCTCGACCAGCGCGTCGGTGCGCAAGGCGCGAACTTTCAGCTGGTCTTCGGCCACCAGCGCACGGCGCTCGCTGGCCTCGGCGGCCTTGCGGGCGCTGGCCAGCCCGCCCTGGGCGTCGATGACGTCTAGCGCAATCTGCTGAAAGGCGTCCTCTTCGGCCAGCGCGGCTTGCGCCACCAGCGCTTCGGCCCGGTCGAGGCGGGCCCGCCGCAGCGGCACCACCAGCACCGGCACCTTGAACAGCGCGCTGATGGTGAAGCCCCGGTCAATCGAGCGCTCGTTCTTGCCGTCGGATTGACCCCATGCCGTGCGCAGGCTGATATCCGGGGTGAGGGTGTCGGTGCGCGCTCGCACCGCCGTCGCCTTCAGGACTGCCGCCCGCGCACTGGCCAGTTCCTGACGGCCCTGACGCGCTGCGGCCTGGGGATCGTCGGGCACCATCGCCACCGGTGCTTGCGCCGCCAGCGGCAGGGCGGCCTCGACGGGGCGCTGCATCAGCGCGTTCAGCCGGCTCCGTGCCAGCATCACCTGTTGGGTGACGGCTTCGGCGCTGGATTGGGCACTGGCAATTTCAGCCTGCGCTTCGAACACCCGGGTTCGCAGAACATTGCCACCCAGCGCCAGCGTCTTCATCTGCACGCGGAAGTTATCGGCGGCCGCGAGTTCCTCCGCCAGCGCGCCGGCCTGTGCCTCACCGGCCTGCAGACGGTGGTACTGCTCAAGCGCATCGGCCAGCACGGCGCGGCGGGTGGTCGCGTAGTTGGCGAGCGCGGCGAGGAGCTCGGACTCGGCGTCGGAAATCATCGCCTTGCGCTCGACCAGGCCGCCGTACACCGACTGGGTCAGCCCGGCCAGAATGCCGAGCGGATAGAAGCGCGTCATGAGTGAGAGTTCGGGGCTCATGGACACCTTGGCTTCCCGCAGCCGGGCGCGGGCTTCGATGACGCGGTACACCGCCGCGCGCAAATCGAGGTTCCGCGCCTTGACGGTGGCCAGCACCGCCGCCGGCGTCGTTGGGGCCGGACCCGTGTCGGCCGCAAGTTCGCCCAGCGGCGGCAAGCGGCGGTGCTCGCTTTCGGCCCGTACGGCTGCCAGCAGGTCCTGCGCACGCGCGTCACCCGCCGTGGCGCCGTCGGTCTGCTGCAAGGTCTGGGCGGCGCTGTCGGTTTGTCCCTGGGCGTAGGCCAGCAAGGCCTGCTCAAAAGGCTCGCGGTCGGGAAAGGCCAGCAAAGGCTGTAAGGGCGTGCTGGCGCACGCGCCGAGCACGCCGGCCAGCGCCACCGCGCACGCCGCTCGCCATGCCGCGCGAGGGCGCATTAGTACACCTCCATCTGCGCCTGGACTTGCGCCGGGGCAAAG
Organism: Gammaproteobacteria bacterium; assembly: GCA_023257255.1. Taxonomy (GTDB): domain Bacteria; phylum Pseudomonadota; class Gammaproteobacteria. Next base: position 12,014 of record JALRCR010000002.1, read on the forward strand.
GGATCGCGGTAGGAGGTGCGAAAGAAAATTTCCTGCGTCAGCGCGGTCAGCCGGATCAGCTTCAGCAGGATCCGGTACAGCGGATAGACCGGCAGGCTGAGCAGCAAAGGCAGACGCCGATACTCGAAGTCGCATACCACCAGACCAATCAGCGTGCGCAGGCTCATGCTGATGTAGTGCAGCACCAGCATCGTCACCAGAATGAAGTCGTAATCGCCTTTGAAGTTCAGCAGCATGTCGACGGTGTAGATCAGCCACATGGCCGGCAATATCGCCAGAAAAAGAAAGGTGTCCAGAAACGACACAAAACTGCTGGGGCTGAAGTTGGCGAAGGTCGGGTTGAAGATGTCGCGGTGTTTACGCGCGCGGTTACGCACCAGATTGCGGTCCCAGCGCAGGCGCTGGCGAATCAGCTTGGGCACGCTGGTCGGGGCGGTGGTGCGGCAGATGCCGTCTTGCGCAAATGCGATCTGGTAGCCCAGCTTGCGAATCCGGATGGTCGCATCCGAGTCGCAGCCCGGTCCCGGCTCAAGGCCGCCCACGCTGCCCAGCAGTTCCCGCCGGTAGGCGCCGATGGCGCCGGGAACGATCGACAGGATGCCCACTTCCGCCTTGAACCGCCGGTCCAGCGACAGACTGAGCAGGTATTCGATGGCCTGCAGGCGGGTGAGCAGCGAGGTGTTGCAGTTACGCACCGTGAGGTTGCCGCTGACGGCGCCAACCTGCGGGTCTTCAAAATGACGCACCATCTGCCACACGGTGCTGCGTTCGAGCGTGGAATCGGAATCCATCAGCACCACGAACTCGCCGCGGGCCAGTTCCAGCCCGGCGTTAATCGCCGCCGACTTGCCCTGTCGCCGGTTCATGCGATGCACCCGCAGGTGATAGCGCTGCGCCAGCGCCTGCATTTTCTCGCCGGTGCCGTCGGTAGAGCCGTCGTCAATGAGGATAATTTCAAGGTTCGGCCAGGTCTGCTCGCGTAGCGAGCGAACCACCTCGCCAATGGTCTCGGCTTCGTTGAGCGCCGGCACGATCACCGACACCAGCGGCGTTTCCGGCCCGAATTCGGCGGGCTCCACCATCGTCGTTTCGTGCATCCACCAGTACAGCACGGCCAGATTGGTGAAGAAGTAGCGCGGGGTTTCCAGAAACAGGAAGGCCCAGAACACCCGCACGAACTGGTCGATGTGCAGGCTGAGCGCCCAGTCGCTGACCTCTGTCAGGTACTCGATAAACCCGTTGAAGGCGAGCGTCAGGGAGTCCACGCCCGCCTCATTCAGCCGACGGGTCGGCGGCGGGCGCGGGCTCGGCGGCGACCTGTGTCTGGGCGTTGCTCAGGCTGGCGCGTGCGTCGTCAAACACGGCCCGGGCGGTGGCGTGGCTGTCGCTCAAGGTCACCAGCCCGCAGTCGAGCGGCAGCGGTTCGCCGCCTTCGCCGGCGAGGCGGTCGACCGTCTCCTGGAGCCGCTTGAAGGCAAAGGGCGCACCCGCGCCGTCGGTATCCACCAGCAGGGCGGCCAGACAGTCTTCGCGAAAGAGCGCCGCACAGTCGCAGTCGCGCAGGGAATCTTTGGCGCCGGCCACCAGACGGCGCATGGCGTCGTTGGCGGCGTTTGAGCCGGCAGGAAAATCGCTTTCGCGAAACGCTACCAGCATCAGGCTGAGCGGGCGTTTGTAGCGTTTGCTCGCCGCGACTTCCTGCGTCAGGCGTTCATCAAAGTAGGAAAACGAATACAGGCCGAATTCGGTATCGACCAGACTGCCGGCGCCGCGCGCATCGCCCAGTTCGCCCCGGTTGACGGCCAGCCCGCCGCGGGCATTCAGCCGGTAGGCGTAGACGGTGCGCAGTTCGGCGCGATCGGCAGGGTGCTGCTTACCGCATTTCAGGCAGAGGCAGCGGGTGTCGGGTTCGCTGCTAACGTAGTTGCAGGCCCGGCACAGATAGCTGCTGGCCGGGCGCTCGTAGTCCACGCCGATGTGCCGCAACTGGTGGCCGCACTTCCGGCACGTATAGCGCACGCCGTCCTGAAACTCGCTTTCCGGCGCGGTATGGCCGCAGCGGAAGTGATGCAGCAGGTCGCCAATTTCCACATTGCTGCTCGCGCAAGCCGGGCAGGTTTCGCGAAACATCAGGGCATGGTGGTGGCAGTCGGGACAGTAGTACCCGCGCTCGGCGAACTGCCGTTCCAGATAACCCAGCTCGCAGAGTTGTTCCAGGTCTGCTTCGAGTTCTGCCGGGCTGAGGTTGAGACCAGACGCGTCCGGATAACTGAAGCCGCTGCTGACGCCCGGGTCTGGTACTGGGCTTAGAAGTTGCTGGTGCGCGTTGGCCGCCAGGCTGAGCAGCGCCAGATAGCGGTCGCGAGGGGAAAGCATGGTCGGTCAAATCCTTGGATAAATCCTGAGCGGCCTGAGCATGCCCGTCGAGGGCACAACAAACTTGCACGCACGCTAATGCTGCGCGCGCACTTTTACAATCCGTTGTCCTGAGTTTTGTGGGCGCTCTCCTCAGGCTGTGCCACCGCGCAGGATGCGGCCAGGGCGCGCGCCCGTATCCTGCCCCGCGCGTGTGACAAATTGCCCCCGCACGCAGGTGCCGACATAGCCGCTGACCTGTTCGGTCAGGCGCGGCATGCCGGCGGGCAGGTCGTAGACCATGGCGGGTGCGGCGGTCGCGAGGCGGCTCAGGTCGATGAGGTTGAGGTCGGCGCGCAGGCCGGGGAGCAGGCGTCCGCGATCGCGAAATCCGAACAGGTCGGCGTTGGCCCCGCTCAGCTTGTGGACCACATATTCCAGCGGCAGATGGTGTGCGCTCTGCGGGTCCGTGTCGCGCACCCAGCGAGTCAGCATGTAGCTGTGCATGCCGGCGTCGGCGATGAAGCGCACGTGGGCGCCGGCGTCGCTCAAGCCCAGCGCGGAGAGCGGATGGCGCAGCATGGCGTGCAGGGCGTTGGCGTTACCTTCGGCGTAGTTCACGCCGAAGTGGGTGAGGATGGCGCGGCCGTTGTTTTGCAGCAGCAGGTCATAGGCCACCGCTTGCGGCGTGCGCCCGGTGCGCCGCGCGATTTCAGCCACCGAGTTTTCCCGCGGCGGGGTGTAGTCGATCGGCGAACCGGCGGCGTAGGTGTGTTCCCACAGCACCGGATTTTTGTACATCAGTGAAAAGCCGGTGTCGTTAGGGTCCACATCGGCCAGCAGGCGCGCGCGCACTTCGGGGTTGGCCAGCGCGGCGTAGCGTGCGGCAAAGGGCAGGTCGCGCAGCGGCTGGTAGCTCGGCATGAAGCGCCAGGGATGCTCGCCCTCAAAGCTGAACAGGATGGAGATCGGGCGCCCGGAAACCTGCGGAATCAGGCGGTGACCGTCGCGCGCGGCGGCTTCGCACACCGCGAGCTGGCGTTGCCACTGGGCCGGGTCGAGGTTGTGTTGTAGCAGCAGAAACATCACCGCCGATCCGGAGCGGGCCGCCACGTTGCGCATCAGCTGCATTTCGCGGTCGAGTCCTTCAAGGTCTTCGCCCACGATGCCGGCATTCACCATTTCGAGCAGCCCGTGACCGCTGGCCTTGACCGCGCCGGCGAGCGCGGCAAGCTCGTCTTCGGCGGCGAAAGTGCCCGGCACCGGTCGCCCGTCGACGGCGATATGGATCGCCGTGCGCGAACTCGACAGGCCAACCGCGCCGGCCGCCATGGCGTCCCGGGTCAGTCGCGCCATCGCCGCGATGTCCTCGCCCGTCGCATTTTCATTGGCCGCGCCGCGTTCGCCCATCACATAGGCGCGCAGGGCACCGTGCGCCAGCATGGCCGCGAGGTCGAAGGCCCGCGGGGTGGCATCCAGCGCGTCGAGGTATTGCGGAAAGCTCTCCCAGTTCCACTGCATCCCGGCTTCCAGCGAGGCGCCGGGGATGTCTTCCACCCCTTCCATCAGGCCGATCAGCCACTGCTGCTGGCTTGGTCGGGCGGGCGCAAAACCCACCCCGCAGTTGCCCATGATGGCGGTGGTCACGCCGTGACGCAGCGAGGGCATTAGCACCGGGTCCCAGCTGGCCTGTCCGTCGTAGTGGGTATGAATGTCGACCCAGCCGGGTGTGACCAGCAGGCCGTCAGCGTCGACTTGTTCTTTTGCCCGGCCCAGATGCGTGCCGATGGCGGCAATCTTGCCGTCGCGGATCGCCACATCGGCGGTGCGCGGCGCGGCGCCCGTGCCGTCAACCACCGTACCGCCTCGAATGAGGGTGTCGAACTCGGCCATGCGCGCGCTCCTGCGGGAATAAAGTGGGTCGATTATGTTGGGGCCTGCGCCGCAACAACCAGCGTTTTCAGCGCACCTTGAGCACCACATTACCGACCGCGCCCCGCTCGACAGCGCGATGGGCGGCGGCGATGTCGTCCAGCCCGAAGGTCGGACCCGGATGATGTTGCAGCTGCCCGCGCAACAGTTGGCGGGTAAGGTCGGCCAGCGCGGCGGCGCGGGCGGCGGGTGTCAGGTTGAAGACGATGAAAAAGCGGTAGCGCAGGTTCTTCAGCACGGACGGGAAAAAGGGCACGGGCACCTCAGCGCCGCCGGTGCCGTAGACGATGACATCGCCTTCGGCCGCGACCAGCGCGGCGTCTTGCGCGATGTTGGCCTTGCCGTCCACTTCGATGATGCGGTCGACGCCGCGCCCGTCGGTCAGCGCCAGCACCTGCGCGGCGAAATCCTCGGTCCGGTAGTTCAGCGCCTGTTCGGCCCCGGCGGCCAGCGCAAGCGCGGCCTTTTCCGGGCCGCTGACGCTGGCCAGCACGCGGCGCGCGCCGGCCGCCCGCGCAAACTGGATGGCGTAGTGCCCAACCGCGCCGGCGCCACCGGCCACCAGCACCGTTTTGTCCCGCACGCCGCCGTCGACCGCGACCGCCTGCCAGGCCGTTAAGGCCGGAATGCCCAGACAGGCCCCGGCGAAAAAATCGGTGTGCTCAGGCAGCGGCACGGCCAGCGTGGCCGGCAAGGCGATGTACTCGGCCGCCGTGCCGGCGGCGCGTCCCCAGGCGGCGTTGTACAGCCACACGCGTTCGCCGCAGCGGCTGCGGGCAATGCCGTCGCCAACCGCTTCGATAACACCGGCACCGTCGCTATGCGGCGTAATGCGCGGAAACGGAAGTGCGGTGCTGCGCAGCCCGGCGCGGGTTTTGACATCCACCGGATTGATGCCGGAGGCGTGTACGCGCACCAGTACTTCGCCCGGACCGGGCGCGGGCGTCGGCAGGTCGAGCACTTGCAGCACCGCCTCGGCGGGACCGGTACGTTCGTAAACAGCAGCGCGCATGGGCGTGTCTCTCCGGCGTTGGGCTTAGCGGTCGGGCGGGTTGTCGGCGATGCGCCACATATACAGCGCCAGCACCGAGCGATGTGGGGCGAACAGCGCAGCCGCACTGGACAGGTCATAGCGGGACTGCGTCACCAGAAACCGCTCCAGCGTTTTGCGGACCGCCAAGTCGCCGAGCGGCCAGATGTCAGGGTCGCGAAAATAGAACAGCGCTAGCATGTCGGCGGTCCACGGCCCGATGCCGCGCAGGGCGGTCAGCTCGATGGCGCGCGCGGCCGGCTCGAGGCGCGCCAGACGCTGACGCTTGAGCACGCCGGCCGCATCGGCTTCGGCCAGCGCCTTGAGGGTTTTCAGTTTGCCTGCCGACAGCCCACAAGCCAGCAGGGTGGCGTCGGGCAAGTTAAGCGCGAGGGCGGGAATAGATTGCTGCTCGGCCTTGCCCAGCGCCTCGACCCGGCCCCAGATGGTGCCGGCGGCGCGGGTCGACAACTGCTGGCCGACGACCACCCGCGCAAGGTAGCGCGCCAGCGGTTGCTGATGCCGACTCGGCCAGTCCGGCGGGCCGACCGCGTCCATCGCCTGCGCCAAGGGGCGCGACACCCGCCGCGCGGTGCGCACAAAATCCGGATGAAGCAGGGCGAGATCCATGGCCGGATTGTCGGCCGCAGGTCTGGCTTAAACAAGTTATTGAAGGCGCGCGCGTCGGCGCGCTTTATCAGTAGAATGCCGTCTATCGGGGTCGTCGCATGGGCGCGGCCGTCATCTGGACTAACTCGGGAGAAGCAAAGCATGGGCTGGCAACAGACAATTTTGCGGGTCAATCTCACCAACGGGACCTGCACGACGGAACCCCTCAACATGGACTGGGCCCAGCACTATCTGGGTTCACGCGGACTGGCCACCAAATATCTGATGGCCGAAATCGACCCCAAGGTCGACCCGCTCTCGCCGGGCAACAAGCTCATCATCGCCACCGGCCCCTTGACCGGGACCGGCGCCTCCACCGGCGGACGCTGGACGGCGGTGACCAAAGGCGCCCTTACCGGCGCCATCGCCAGCTCCAACTCGGGCGGACAGTTCGGCGGCGAACTCAAGATGGCCGGCTACGATCTGGTCATTCTCGAAGGCCGTTCACCCACCCCGGTTTATCTGTACATCGAAGACGAGCGCGTGCAGCTGCTGCCGGCCGAGCACCTGTGGGGCCGGTCGGTGTGGGAAATCGAGCCGGCGATTAAAGACGCCCACAACGACCCGCTGATCCGGATTGCCTCGATCGGACAGGCCGGTGAGTACGGCAACCGCTACGCCTGCATCGTGAACGATTTGCACCGTGCCGCCGGCCGCTCCGGCGTGGGCGCGGTGATGGGCTCGAAGAACCTGAAAGCCATCGCGGTTCGCGGGACCCGGGGCGTCAAGCCGCACGACCCGGCCAAGTTCATGGCGGCGGTCAAGGTGGCGACCGACGCGCTGGCCAGCAACAAGGGCCGCAAGGGCATGACCAGCGACGGCACCATCGCGATGATGGACGTCACCGGCGGCTTCGGTGCCTTGCCCACGCGCAACAACCGCGAAGTGCAGTTCGAGGATGCCGGCAAGCTGAACGCCAAGGCCATGAAGTCGCCCAACGAGAACGGGCACACCAACCTCATCCAGAACGCCGCCTGCTTCGCCTGCACCATTGGCTGCGGGCGCATTTCGCACATCGACCCGCAGCACTTCTCGGTCAAGGACAAACCGCAGTACCAGAAAGCCTCGGGCGGTCTGGAGTACGAAACCGCTTACGCGCTCGGCTCGGCGGTGGGCGTGGGCGATATGGACGCCGCGACCTACGCCGGCTTCCTGTGTAACGAATACGGCATGGACCCGATCTCCTTCGGCGGCACGCTGGCGGCGGCGATGGAGCTCTTCACGGTCGGCGCCATTACGCTCGAGCAGACCGGCGGCGTAGATCTCTCCTTCGGTAACGCCGAGGCGCTCTGCCTGATGGCCGAACTGGCAGGCAAGGGCGAAGGCTTTGGCCGCGATCTGGGTCTCGGCTCCAAGCTGCTGTGCGAGAAATACGGCCGGCCCGAACTGTCGATGGCGGTGAAGGGGCAGGAGTTCGCGGCCTACGACGGTCGCGCCATGCAGGGCATGGGCTTGGGCTACGCCACCAGCAACCGCGGCGCCTGCCATCTGCGCGCCAATCCCTACGGCGCGGACTTCACCAGCACCGCGACCGAAGGCAAGGCCGAGGTCGTCAAGACTTCGCAGGACCTCATCTCCGCGATCGATGCGACGGGCCTGTGCCTGTTCACCCTGCATTCCGGCGCGACGCCCGAGCACTACGCCATGCAGATCGACGGCGCCTGTGAAGGCGACTGGACGCTGCCGCGTTTCCTCGAAACCGGTGAGCGCATCTGGAACCTCGAGCGGCAGTTCAATCTGGCCGCGGGTCTGACCGCCAAGGACGACACCCTGCCCAAGCGCATCCTGGAAGAACCGGCGCCCAGCGGGGTGGCGAAAGGACTGGTCAGCGGTCTGAAGACCATGCTGCCCGAGTACTACCAGCTGCGCGGTTGGGGCGAAGACGGCGTGCCGACCGGCGAGACGCTGTCTCGGCTCGGACTCAAATAGGACTGTAGTGCGGCGCCCGGTAGATGCCGGGCGCCGCTCGCCAGGAGGCGCGATGCGGGTCAACGTAAAACTGATGGGCTGGCTGCGGCACTATCTCCGCGAAGGAATAGAGGAGTTTGACGACCGCGATCTGGACCTCGCCAGCGGCGAGACCGTCGGCAGCCTTGCCACCACCCTCGGTTTCCGCGGCGAACTCGACTTTCTTGCCCTGCTGAACGGCGAGCGCGTGCTGACTGACAGCTTCGATCAGGCCTTGCTCAAGGACGGTGATGAACTGGTGCTGATCCCGCCGCTGAAAGGCGGTTAGCGGATGGTCGCACGAGCACCCGGTCAGGCGCTGCTGCCGGCAGCACGCTGGATTTGGCAATCTTTCGTCAAGACCACGCTGGTGCCCCTGCTGTTGGTGGAGGTGGCCATCATCGGCGTCTACATCGCGACGGTTTATTTTTCGCACCGCGAGAACGTCAGCTCGCTGCGCACCATGGCGACCGCCCAGATTGATGCAGTCGTGCGGGGCAACGCGGACTACATCAACGAAAAATTGCGCGGCGTTACGAGCCTCACCGAAATCCTGCGAGCCGATACCCGGCAAGCGCTGGATACGCCGTTCACGCCCTCGGCAGATGCGCTGGCGGCCTTGGCGATGTTGCCAGACGGCGTCTACTACTCGCAAAAGGATACCGGCGGGCCGGCGGTGTTTTTCAGCGGCGCGATGCCGGTCGGCCCGGCTGAGAAAGCGAAGGCGCAGCAGCTGCTGCAACTTGAAGGGACCCTGAAGTCGCTGCGTGCCGCGAACCCGATTGTGGTGCAAAGCTACATCAATACCCGGGACTCGCTGAACATCATCTATCCCTGGTTCGATGTACTGACCCAGTACGCGGCCAAGATGGATATCCCTAGCTACAACTTCTATTACGAGGCCGACGAGCAGCACAACCCGCAGCGGCGAGTGGTGTGGACGGCGCCGTATCTCGACCCTGCAGGCGCGGGCTGGATCGTCTCGGCGATAGCGCCGGTGTATCGACGCGATGTGCTGGAAGCGGTGGTCGGCATCGATGTCACCATCGGCGCGATTGTGCGCGAGGTGCTTAACCTGAAGCTGCAGTGGGGCGGCTACGGGGTGCTGGTGGCGCAGGATGGCACGGTGATCGCGCTGCCCGCGGCGGGCGAGCGGGACTGGGGCTTGAGCGAGCTGACCAGTCACGACTATCAGACGGCGATTCTGAAAGACACCCTCAAGCCCGACGCCTTCAACCTTTACAAACGCGACCAGCTCGCGCCGCTCGCGGCGGTGGTTGCGCAGTCCCCGGCCGGCGTGACGGAAGTGGAATTCGGCGGCAGCAAGCTGGTGGGCTGGGCCACGGTCGAGGAGCCGGGCTGGAAGCTGCTGGTGCTGGTTCCGCAGTCCAACCTGTTCGCGGTGGTCAACGAGCTCCGCGCCAGCGCCACCAAGATCGCTTGGCTGATGGTAGTCGGGCTACTGCTCTTCTACCTCGTGTTCTTCACCGTGCTTTATTTTCGCGCGCAGGCCGAAAGCCGCCGTCTGACCCGGCCCTTGCTGGCGCTGAACGAACTGGCGCACCGGATCGGGGCCGGGCATTACCACCATCTGCCCGAGCGCTTCGAGATCCTCGAGTTCGATGACACCGTCCGACTGATTGCCGGCATGGGCGAATCGCTGGGTACCACGGTGCAGCAGTTACAGAACGCCGAGGCGCAGGCCCGCGCCAGTCAGGAGCGGCTGGAACTGGTGCTCACGGCCTCCGCGCAAGGGGTGTGGGACTGGGATGTCTTCATCAATGAGACCTGGCGGTCGGAACGCTTCCGGGCGCTGATTGGCGCGCCGGGGCCGGAAGATTCGGTCAGCGGCTTTGCGCTCCGCGAATACCTGCACCCGGGCGATCTGGAACGCTTCGAGCGCCGGCTCGCAGCGGTGCTGGCCGGTCGCAGCGAGACCCTCAACGAGGAAGTGCGGCTGGCGCGGGCCGACGGCAGCTATATCTGGGTGCAGTGTGTGGCCCAACTGCGCCGTGACGAACAGGGACGCGCGCAGCGCATGGTCGGCTCGATTGCCGACATCACAGCGCGGCGCACCGCCGCGGAGGAACTGCGGGAGGCCAAGGAGGCGGCAGAAGACGCGAGCCGCGCCAAGAGCCAGTTCCTGGCGACGATGAGCCACGAGATTCGCACCCCGTTGAACGGCGTGCTGGGCATGGCGCAGCTGCTACAGGCCGGCAGACTGGCGCCAGAGCAGCGCGAATACGCCGACACCATCCTCAGCTCCGGCAGTCACCTGCTGGGTTTGTTGAACGAAGTGCTGGATTTCGCCCGCATCGAGGCCGGGCGGCTTGAGTTGGTCAACGCACCGTTCTCGCTCCGCGCCTGCGTGGAAGACATTGCTCGCCTCATGGCGCCGCCGCTACGCGTCAAGAAGCTCGAATTTGTGTGGAGCATCGAAGGCCCCATGCCGGCCACCGTGCTGGGCGATGAAATCCGCCTGCGACAGGTCTTGCTGAACCTGCTGGGCAATGCGGTCAAGTTCACCGAGCACGGCGGCGTTGATTTTCTGGTGCGGGTGCGGGCCGAATCGCCGCAGAAATGCGCGATCGCCTTCCGGGTGGCCGACACCGGCATTGGTATTCCCGAAGACAAACTCACCGACATCTTTCAGGCCTTCCGGCAGGCTGACAACACGCATACGCGCAACTATGGGGGTACGGGGCTGGGGCTTAGCCTGTCCGACCGTCTGGTCCGCATGATGGGCAGCCAGATCACGGCCGCGCCGCGCGCGGGCGGCGGCAGCGTGTTCAGTTTCGAGATTGAGCTGGCGGTGGTTGACCAGCCGGCCGGCGCCGAGGATGCCGAAGCGTCCGCTGTCGACGAGCCCCCCGCGTTAGCCGCTGCCGCCGCGCCGGCACCGTGCCGGGTGCTGGTGGCCGAAGACAATGCCGTTAATCGACGGCTGGTCGAAGTCATGCTGCGCAAGCTGGGTTTTACCGTGGAGCTCGCCATCGACGGTCTGCAGACGGTGGCGCGCATCGAGGAGTCGCCGCCGGATATTCTGCTGCTGGACCTGCAGATGCCGGGCATGAACGGGCTGGACGTCGCGCGCCGGGTACGGGCGCGCGAAGCGGCGCAGCAGCTGCCGCGTTTGCCGATCGTGGCGGTGACGGCGAACGCCTTTGCCGGCGACCGCGAGGCCTGTCTGGCGGCCGGGATGGACGATTTCCTCGCCAAACCCTTTACCAGCCAGGAGCTGACCGAAAAGCTGGACGCGGCGCTGGCCGCCGCTGCTGGCGCTTAGTAGCCTTTCAGGCAGGCATAGCGCGCGCGCTGAAAACCGCCATCGCCCAGCGTGTACTGCGCGACCCGGGCGCGCTTCAGAAACAGCCCGATTTCCTCCGCATCCGTCATGCCAATGCCGCCGTGCATCTGCACGGCTTCGGCCGACACCAGTTCGGCGGTGTCGTTGGCCTTGGCTTTGGCCAGGCAGGCCAGTAGCGCGGCGTCGGGGTGCTGGTGATCCAGCGCATCGAGCGCGGCCCGCACGGCAGAACGGGTCAGTTCCAGTTCGCAGAACATCAGCGCCGCGCGGTGTTTCAAGGCCTGGAACGAGCCGATTGGCACCCCAAACTGCTGGCGCATCTTGAGGTAGTTGAGCGTGCGGTCGAAGGCTTCCTGTGCGCTACCCAGCATTTCGGCGGCAAGCGCGGCGCGTGCGCCGTCCAGCACCTTGTCCAGCGCCGGCAGGACCTCGTGCAGCGGGCCAAGCAGGGCGTCTGCGCCGACGACGACCCCGTTTAACTGCAGGCTCGCCGCGTTCCGGCTGTCGACCATCGACAGGCGTCGGCGCGCAAGGCCAGCGCAGCCGGCAGGCAGCCGGAACAGACTGAGCCCGTGGCTCTCGCCGGGCGCGCCGGCGGTCCGCGCCAGCACCAGCAATTCATCCGCCACGTGACCGTCGAGCACCATGGTTTTCTGGCCGTTGAGCACAAAGCCCTGCGGGTGCGCGTCGGCGCGGCAGGCGGTCTGCAGCGGGTCGTGATGCGGGCCTTCGTCCAGCGCCAGCGCGAGCACCCGTTCGCCGGCCGCAATCGCTGGTAATACGGCGTCCTGCACCGCCGGAGTGCCGAGGACGCGCAGCAGCGGGCCAGACAGCAGCACGGTCGAGAGCAGCGGCGAGGCGGCGAGCGTGCGGCCTGCTTCCTCCATGATCTGCCCAACGCCCTGATAGCCGAAATCAACCCCGCCATGGGCTTCCGCGATCAGGATACCGGCCCAGCCCAACTCGCTCATCGCGCGCCACAGGGCGGGATCAAAGCCCGTCGGATGCTGGTCATCGCGCAGTTTGCGCAAGGCGGAAACGGGCTGTTTTTCGCTGAAAAATTCGCGCGCGGCGGTTTTCAGCATCTGCTGTTCGTCGTTCAGGGCTAGCGACATGGGGCGCCTCAGTCGGGTAGGCCAAGCACGCGCTTGGCGATGACGTTGAGTTGGATTTCGGAGGTGCCGCCCTCGATGGAATTGCCTTTCGAGCGCAGCCAGGTGCGGCACATCAGCAGTTCCTCGTCGCTGAACTCATCGCCTTCCCAGCCTAGCGCGCGCTGGCCGGCGAGTTTCAGGATAAGTTCGAACTTCCGCTTGTTCTGCTCGGTGCCGTAGTACTTGAACATCGACGACAGCCCGCCGGCGGCGGCACCCGCCGCGCTTTCGGCCGCGGCCCGCCGCAAGGTGAGCGCAAAGGCGTGGTCGTCCATCACGTGGCGGGTGACGGTGTCGCGCAGGACGGGGTCCTTGATGTGGCCGGCCTCGTCGCCAAGGTAGCGCTGGGCAATGACGTCGACGCCCGGCACCGTGCCGCCGATGCTGCGACCGATTTCAGAGATCATGCCGCGCTCGTGCTGGAGCAGTTCCTTGGCAATCGCCCAGCCGCCGTTGATGGCGCCGACCAGGTTTTCTTTTGGCACCTGCACGTCGGTGAAGAAGGTTTCGCAGAACGCCGAGGCGCCGCTGATGAGCTTGATCGGACGCACCAGCACGCCCGGGCTCGCCATGTCGAACAGCAGGAAGCTGATGCCGCCGTGCTTGTTTTTTGGATCGGTACGCACCAGACAGAAAATCCAGTCGGCGAGGTGGGCGTAGGAGGTCCAGATTTTCTGGCCGTTGACCCGCCAGTGCTCGCCGCAGTCCTCGGCGCGGGTTTGCAGCGAGGCCAGATCAGAGCCTGCCCCGGGTTCGCTATAGCCCTGACACCAGCGGATTTCGCCGCGCGCGATGGGCGGCAGGAAGCGCGCTTTCTGCTCCGCCGTGCCCTGGGTCAACAACACCGGCCCCAGCATGCTGATGCCGAAGCCGAACAGCGGCTGGCGGCACTGCAGGCGCTGCATTTCTTCTTTGAGGATCTGGGCTTCGGCCGGCGTGAGGCCGGCGCCGCCGTAGGCCTTGGGCCAGGTCGGCACGGTAAAGCCCCGCTCGATGTTGAGGCGGAGCCAGCGTTCGCTATCCGGGTGTTTGAACACCGGCTGGCGTCCGCCCCACACCCGTTCGTCTTCCGGCATGGGGGTACGCATTGAGGCCGGGCAATGGGTGTCGAGCCAGTCGCGGGTTTCCGCGCGGAAAGTCTCCAGAGCGTCCATGGGCATCTCCAAGGCTTGCGGGGGAGGGCAGGATTATCGGCGAGCTTGAGGCGCGCGGCGAGGGTGTTCAGCGGGCGCGATGGTCGCCGATGGGCGCTGCCCAGGCATCTTTCACCAGCGCGTCCACGCTACCGCCGGTCAGGCTTTCCAGAAAGGCCAGCAGTTCGGCGCGCTCGGTCGCGTCCAGATTCAGTGGCCGGATTCGCGCATCCAGGCCTTCATTCGGCACGCCGCCCGCGTTGTAAAACGCGACCACGGCGGCGAGGTCGGGCAGCGAGCCGTCGTGCATATAGGGTGCGGTCAGCGCCACATTGCGCAGTCCCGGCGTGCGGAAGCGCCAACGGTCGGCCGGGTCGCCGGTCACTTCGTAACGGCCCAGATCGTTGACCGGTTCGATGCTGCTCGCCGCGCGGTCGCGGGCGCTGACCGGCAGGCTAAGCCCCGGACCGACGGTGACCGCCGCTTCGGCCGCCGGGCGATCGATCATCGACTGCCGGTAGCCGATGCCGGTGTTGTGCCAGCGGTGGTCGGTGAAAAGCGGGCCCGTCGGTGAGGCGAGATGGCAGCCGCCGCAGCCCGCTTTGCCCGTGAACAACGCAAAGCCGCGAGCGGCCGCGGGACTTGGCGCGGTCTCCTCGCCGCCCCGCCAGCGGTCGAAGGCGCTGCCGCCGGCAATCAGGCTGCGCTGATAGGCGGCCAGCGCCGCGCCCAGTGTTTCCATGGTCGGCGGGCCGCCGTCGAAGGCCGTGGCGTATTCCGGCAGGCCGGCGATTTTGTCGAGCACATAGCCAATCGCGGGATTGCCCATTTCGTTTGCCGCCAGCAAGGGGGCCCAGATTTGTTGCTCCAGTCGCGTTTCGCGGCTGTCGTGAAAGAGGTGGGGCAGGAAACCGACGTTGAGCAGGGTGGGCGCATTACGGCGCACGCTGCGGCCCTCGATGCCGATGGGTGTGGCCAGTTCGTTGCTGGTGTAGCCCTGTTCGGGCACATGGCAGCTGGCGCAGGAGAGCGTGTTGTTGTGCGACAGCCGACGGTCAAAAAAGAGCCGGCGGCCGAGCGCGATTTGCGCGGCGTCGGGCAGCGGGCCCGGCATTGCCGGCAAACCGGGTTCCCCGGCGGCGAGGCGCTCGGCCAGCGCCAGCGGCACGCCCTGTCGGGCTAGCAGTGCGCGTGAGCCGCTGCGATACGCGCCCGATTGATAGCCCGCGCGCGGGTCACCGGTGCCGGTGCTGGCCGGCGTCGGACGTGGTGGCGTTTCCGCCTTGCGCGCCGTCTCCAGCGCCAGCGTCTGAACGTCGGTGGCCAGCAGTCCGGCGTCCAGAAAGCCGGCGGTGTATTCGTTGCGGATCTGGCCGGCGGCGTCGATGAGGAAGACGCGCAGCGTATGCGCCAAGCTCGCGTCGTCACCGCCTTTGACCACATCTTGCCGATAGGCGCCGAGCAGTTGGCCCATGCTCGCCGGATCGGTTGCCATGAAGCGCCAGTCGATGCCGGGCTTCTGAAAATGTCCGGCGTAGGCCGCAAGGACCTGCGGGCTGTCGTGCGCCGGGTCGAAGCTCACGCTGAGAAACGCCACGCGCGCGCCAAGCTCGCCGGACTTGGCCAGCCGGCCTGCGGCCTGCGACAGTGTGTAACTGGCCATGGGACAACCCGCGCCGTCGGCACAGCGGGTGTAGATAAAGCTGAGCACGACAATGCGGCCGGCCAGCAGGTCGTGAAGCGGGCGGACCTTGCCCTGCTCGTCGCGCACCAGCCCATCGGGCGCCGCGCGCAGCGGCGGCAGGGCGTAGCTGCCCGGCGTTGGTAACTGGCGTGCCGGCGGGGCGGCCGGATGCGCCTCGTGCGCGGCGAGCGGGGCGCCGATCAGCAGCCCCGCGCACAGCACCGCCAGCGCGCCCGGCGGCAGCCAGCGACAGGCTGCCGCAGGCATCTGCTATTTACCCAGCGTGGCGAGCCCGGTGGTCGCCGGCAGATCGATCGGGACGCCGGCGGACATGGCGCGCGCGCCCAGCGTCATCTGATGGGCGCGACCGAGTTTTTCCTTGATGAAGTTCACCGAGAACGAGTGCTTGAGCGCCTTGCCGTCCCAGGCATAGGCCTTGAAGAACTGCAGGTCGCCTTCCGGGCCTTCGGTCTTGTCCCAGTTGGCGAGCAGCGAGGAGGTGAAGTACACCCGCTTGCCGTCCCAGCTCTGCGAGACCATGTTGACTTGCGCACCGATCTGCTTTTCATAAATCTGCTTCGGCTTGAACGGGTCGCTGATGTCGAACAGCCGCGCCATGCCGTCGTTCCAGGTGTTGACCCAGAGCGTCGAATCGTCGGCGGCGATGGAGATGTCGACCGGCAAGGGGATCTTTTTCGGATCGCCGATATTGGCCACCGACTGCGCCTGCCACTCGCCTTTGCCGTCGCGGTGGATCAGCCAGATTTGCGAGGTCAACGCGGTGGTGGTGAAGCAGTAGTCGTGCTTTTCGTTCCAGGCGCAGCGGATTTCCAGCGGCGCGCCCGGCACATCAAACACCTTCAGCGGTTTTCTGGTGTGCAGGTCCCACACCGCCACGGTGTTGCCGAAGCGCTTCATGGCTTCGCCATCGGCCATCATCTTGCCGAGGTTCATCATGTAGTTGTTCCAGCCGGTGAAGGAGGAGGTCAGCATCACGTTCAGGCGGGGCATGGCGCGCACGTCGTAGCCATAGCCGTCGGCCAGCTTGCCGGCCTTCACGGCGCCGCCCAGCGCGTCGTCGGTCGGCATCCAGTGGGTGGTGATGTATTCGCCTTCGTTGGTGTACTCGGCCATGCCGGTCCGGCCGCCGTGGTCCTGATTATTCGACAGACCGGTGATGAGCATGCGCCCCGGCAGGGCGTAAAAGCTGTGCGGGCCGACAATGCCGCCGGTGGCAGCGACAAAATCGGTGATGGTCGACACCAGCTTCGGCTTGGCCGGGTCGGTGTGGACGTCGAAGATGAAGATGTTGCTGCTGTCGAGGCCGCCGGCCCACAGGAAGCGACGGTCGTCGGTGAAGCCGGAGTGGTGCGCCTCGTTGCGCCCGCCCACCGACACGCTGTGAATCACCTTGCCGTAGGTTTTGGAATTGGGCTGGACGTCGACGGTCACCAGCTTGTCCTGTTCGTCGCCCATGCCGAGCGCGCCCAGCGTCCAGATGTACATGAAGTCTTCCTGACCCGTCAGGCGCTTCATATAGGGCGACACACAGGTTTCGTCGGCGGTCGCGGGCAGGGTGGCGACCAGCCCCAGGGCGAGGGCGAACAGCCGCGGCCAGCGGGCGGATGTGAGGTGCTTCATGGGGTCTCTCCTCCTAGGGGATGGGGCCTCAGCGGAACGGCTTCCACATGAGGATCAGTTTGGGCATCAGGGTCAGCGCGCCCAGAATAGCCACCGTCATCGCGACTGTCGTCAGGATGCCGAAGATGATGCTGGGCACGAAGTTCGACATCACCAGAATCGAAAAACCGAAACACACCACCAGGGTGGTGTAGAAACCGGCTTTGGCGATATTGGAATGGCAGTAGTACATGGTGGCGACGCCGTCGCGCAGGCGCTGGAACTCCACGCCATAGCGATAGAGATAGTGGATGCAGTCTTCCACCGCGATGCCAATGGTCAGCGAGGCCACCATGATGGTCATCATGTCGAGCGGAATGCCCATCCAGCCCATGAAGCCCAGCACGCCGCCGGCGGCGACGATGTTGGGGATCACGCCGATCAAGGCTGCAAGGAACGAGCGGAACAGCACCCACAGCACCAGCAGCACCCCGAGAATCGACCAGCCGAGCGAGGCAATCTGCGAGGAGAACAGGCTTTGCAGCATGTTGTTGTAGAGCACCAGCAGACCGACCATTTCGAACTCGTCGGACTTCAGTCCCAAATCGTGCTGCAGGCCGTCGCGGATTTGCTGAAGCAGCGCCTGCCGGCGCAGGTCGGGCATCGAATCGAGAATGCGCAGCGAGATCCGCGCCTCGTCGGCGTCGATCGAAATATAGGGCGAGATCATCTCGTCCTTGAGGTTGTCCGGCAGCCGCTTGTAGATGACGTTGAGTTCGAAAGGATCAAACTCGCGACCCTTGTTGAGGTCTTCGGCGACCCGCACCATCGACGCCAGCGAGGTGACTTTGCCCACCCCGGGGATGGTTTCCAGATAGTCGTGAACCTGCTTGATGCGCGCCACTTTTTCGGGCGTGAACCAGTAGTCGGATTTTTGGGTCGGCTCGTCTTCAAACATCGCAGACAGCTCGGCGTCTTCGCCTTCGGCGGTGGTAGCGCCGGCGTCGGTCGGCGGTGGCGGGAACTTCAACACGATATCGATAGGCGTGGTGCCGCCCAGAGTTTCATCGACCTGCTTGAGGCCTTGATAAATCTCCGTCGACTGCTTGAAGTAGTTGATGAAGCTGTTTTCGACTTCGAGCTTCAAGGTGCCCATCACGCCCAGCACGGCGATCAGCATGCTGGCGCCGAGCACGATGCCACCGTGGCGGTCGGTAAACCGTGCCAGCGTTTGCGTGAAGCCGGCATTGCCTTCGTCGTTGACCTTGAGCGGGCGCTTTGCCATCAGCAGCATCACGCAGGGGATGAAGGTGAACAGCACGATGTAGACGATCACCAGACTGAGCGACATCATCCAGCCGAAGTCGACGATCGGCCGGATATCGCTGGTCGCCAGCGACGCAAAGCCCACGATGGAGGTCAGGTTGCTGTACAGACAGGGCTTGGCCATGTCGCGCGCGGTCATCCGCACCAGCTCAAACTGCGAGTAGTCGGGATGCTCGCGGTACAACTCCATGTAGTGAACGATCAAATGGATGTTGATGGAGATGGTGAGGATCAGGGTCAGCGCAATGAAGTTCGACGAGATGACCGTCAGCTCCCAGCCGACCAGCCCCAGCGTGCCCAGAATCACCACCGTGCAGTACACGCAGGTGGCGAGCGGAATCATCACCCAGCGTACTTCGCGGAACAGATAGCCCAGCATTGTGATCGCCAGCACCAGCGCTCCCAGACCAAAAACCATGATGTCGCTGCGCACGAAGCTGATGAGGTCGTTGGTGATCATCGGCAGGCCGCCGAGGTTGATCTGCGCCTGGTCCCGGTGCTTGTCGAGCACGCTGCGCACCTGCTCAATGGCCGCGCGGTTGGTCTCTTCCAGTTGTCGCTTGCCCAGCTGGTAGGCGGGCTCCACCACCGCCAGACGCTCGGCCTCTTCCTTGCTGAGGGTGCCGGTGGCGCGCTTGTAGACCAGATCGCCGCGGTCAACGCGGATTTTTGCGAAGTCAGGATGGTCCTTGAACATCACCCGGATGGCGGTCGTCCGGCCGTCTTCGCTAATCGCCACCTTGCGATACAGCGGGCTTGAAAGCAGTTCTTCGCGCGCTTTCGCCAGATCCACTTCCGGAGATTCCAGCGTGCGGTATTTGGTTGCCACTTCGGAGAGGCTGGCCTCGACGTTTTTCACCAGCGGCACGTCGAGAATGGTCAGCACCGATTCCACTTCCGGCAGGGCTTTCAAGTCGGCACGCAGGCTGGCAATGATGGCGCGCGAGGCGGGCTCGAACAGGTCGGCTTTGGGGGTCACGGTGACAAACAGGAAGTCGCGCGTCGGGTAGCGCTTGGTCATGTCGCGCCAGGCCTGGTAGTCGGCGTCGTTGTCGAGCAGCAGCGAGTCGGCCGAGGCATCGATGCGGAACTGGCTGATGCCGGCGCCAAACACCACCAGCAAGAGCGCCAGCGTCAGCAGGACGAGGCGGGGGTAGGCAAGGATGGTACGGTCGTAGAGGTCGGACAGGGCTCGCAGCATGGCACTCGGAAACGCGTTGGGGTTGAGGGGCTTGGCGGGCGCATTGTACGGCCGCCGGCGCCCCGCGCCGAGTGATTCCTGAGCCGGCGCGCGGGCGCGCTCGTTAACGCGCCTGCTGCAGGGCCTCGATCCGCTCGCTCAAGGGCGGATGGGTGGCAAACAGGTGGGCCAGACCGCCCAGCATGTTGCCGCTGATGCCAAAGGCGGCCATTTCGGCCGGCAGCGGCGCGGTCTGCCCCCGACGCAGGCGCTCGAGGGCGGCGATCATCTTCATCCGGCCGGCGAGGCTGGCGCCACCGGTATCCGCCCGGAACTCGCGCTGCCGCGAGAACCAGCACACCACGATGGACGCCAGCACGCCCAGCACCGACTGCGCCAGCATGTAACCAAGAAAGTAGCCCATGCCACGCTGGCCGTCGCGGTTGTCGCGGTCGAGGAAGCTTGCAATCAGGTTGGCAAAGACCATCACGAAGGTGTTAACCACGCCCTGAATCAGCGTCAGCGTCACCATGTCGCCGTTAGCGACGTGGGCCACTTCATGGCCCAGCACGGCTTCGGCCTCGTCCTGCGTCATCTGCTGGAGCAAGCCCGTGCTGACCGCGACCAGCGCGTGATTGCGGTCGGAGCCGGTGGCAAAGGCATTGGGCGTCGGGGAATCAAAAATGGCCACGTCCGGCATGCCGATACCGGCCTGTTTGGCCTGACGGGCGACGGTGTCCACCAGCCAGCGTTCGGTCGGTGAGGCGGGGTTGGCGATTAACTGCGCGCCGGTGGAGCGTAGCGCCATCGACTTTGACAGCAGCAAGGAAATGAACGAGCCGCCCATGCCGATGAGCGCGGTCATGAAGAGCCAGGGCAGGGTGTTCGTGCCGGTCCGATTGAGGCCCAGCAGCTGGAGGACCACCGAGAGCACCAGCACGACCGCGAGGTTGGTGCCTAGGAAGAGGAATAAACGATTCATCAGGGATACCTCCGGGCCACGCGCAGGGCGGGGCCGCATTGTACTCAGCGCAACCCGGGTGTCATGATGCGGTGCCTCATTTACTCCGTCGACAGCCTGCATGGATCAGCGACGCGCCGCCGAATTTCTCGCTTTTTTGCCCGAACTGGCCGCGCTTGCGGCGGCTGTCGTGCTGCCCCGTTTCCGCGCGCCGCTGCCCGTGACCGACAAGGGCGGCCTGCGCTTCGACCCCGTCACCGAAGCCGACCGCGAAGCCGAGCGGGTCATCCGCGAGGCCATCCTTGCCCGCTATCCGGACCACGGCGTGTTGGGCGAGGAGTTTGGCAATCAGGCCGGCACCAGCGCCTGCCGCTGGGTCATCGATCCGATCGACGGCACGCGCGCGTTCATCAGCGGGGTGCCGACCTGGGGCACGCTGGTGGCGCTGTGCGAAGACGACCGTCCGGTGCTGGGCATGATGAGCCAGCCCTTCGTGCAGGAGATTTTTCTGGGCGGTCCGGCCGGTGCCTGGCTGTTGCGTGGCGGCGAGCAGCAGCCCTTGCGCGTACGCCAGGGCGTGGCGCTGGCGCAGGCCTCGGTGTTTGCCACCACGCCAGAGATGTTTAGCCCTGAGGAACTCGCCGCCTTCAATCAGGTGTCGGCCGCCGCGCGCCTCACGCGCTTTGGCATCGACTGCTACGCCTACTGCCTGCTGGCGGCGGGGCATATTGATCTGGTGGTCGAGGCCGGGCTGGGCTACTACGACATCGCGCCGCTCATCCCCATCATCGAAGGCGCGGGCGGTATCGTCAGCGACTGGCAGGGCGCGCCGGTCCGCAGTGGCGGGCGGGTCATCGCCGCCGCCAGCGCGAGTCTGCACACCGAGGCGCTGGCCCTGCTGGCCAATGTCGACTGAAGTCGCTGCCACCGCGCCGCGTATCGCGGTGTGCATTGGGCGTTTCCAGCCCGTCACCCGTCGGCATCTGTTTCTGATCGAGGCGGCCTTGGCCGCCTATGACCGGGTCGTGGTGCTGTGTGCCGGGGCGGCGCAGCCCTGCGATCCGCCCAACGCTTGGTCGCTGCCGCAGCGTCTGGCGATGCTGGCGGCCTGTCTGCCCGACCCGCGCTGCCGGGTGCTGGCGCTTGCAGATTGCTGGTACGAGGACAGCCGCTGGGCCGCGCGCGTCGAGGCGCTGGTCGCAGACGCCTGTGCGGTATCCGGCCTACCCCCTGCCTCAGGTCAGGTCGCCTGCCTCGGGCTCGAACGCGCTACGCCTGACTACTACGCCACGCTGTTCCCGCACTGGCAGGCGCTCGCGCCGGATCCCGCCGCGCCGCCCCATGCCGATGATCTGGGCCCGCGCCTGCTGGCGGCCGCGCCGGCCGCCCGCGCGGCGCTGTTGGCGAGCGAGATCCCGGCGGCCGCGCAGGCGCTGGTCGCCGCGCTCTGGGATTCGCCGGTGGCCGAGGCACTGGCGATCGAACAGGCGTTCATTGGGGAGTACCGCCAGCGCTGGGCGGCGGCGCCGTTTCCGCCAGTATTTGTCACCGTGGACACGCTGGTGCTCTGGCGGGACCAGATTCTGTTGGTGCGGCGGGGGCGACTGCCGGGCGTTGGCCTGCTGGCCTTGCCCGGCGGTTTTCTCGACCCCGGCGAGTCGCTGGCCGAGGCTGCACGACGCGAACTCGCCGAAGAGACCGGCCTGACACTCCGCGACGCGCCGCTGGCGCAGGCGGTGCGGGTATTCGACCATCCCTTGCGCTCAAGGCGCGGCAGGACCATTACCCACGTGTGGCATTTCGACCTTTCGGCGCTGCCCGCGCCGCCCCAGGTGGCCGGTGGCGACGATGCCGCCGAGGCCCGCTGGGTCCCTCTGGCCGAACTTACAGCCAGCGCGTTTTTTGAAGACCACTACGCCATTCTGCAAACCATGCTGGGGCTGGACTAGGTCGATGCGACGGCGAGCGAATGCCGCGCGCGCCATACTGCTCGTGCTGCTCGTGCTGCTTGGCACCGGCCCAGCCAGTGCGGCCGTATCCAGCTGGCGCGAACTCGTGCGCGAGATGAGTCGCCGCCCGCCGGATGAGCAAAAAATGTTCGCGGCGCTGGCGCTGAATCAGCTTATTGCGCGTCACGAGCACGAAATCGGGCGCGCCGCGCGCGGTAAAGCGCAGGGCTGGCAGCGCGGCATGCGCAGCTACATCGCCCGCCTCGAGGAGATGGCCAGACTGGTCGACGCCGGCGAACCGGTCCGGATGGTGCGCGAGGCGGGCGGTGAGGTGCGGATGATCGTGGGTCATCGTCAGGCGATGCTGGCCACCGCCAACCCGGGCGGGCAGGGCGCTTACGAGCGCGCGGTGCTGGAGGCCTGGTGCGCCAGCGCGGATTGCACCGGCGGTGGCGCGCTCGCCGCCACGGCGCCGGTAGCGCCGGCTGCCGGGGTGCCGCCAGCGCCGTCGGGGTCCGCGATCGACGCGACCCGGTTGCAGGCGGCACCGTCGGCGCCGGTCGTCGTGCTGGACGCCCCCGCCCCGGTCGCCGCAGTCGCGGCGGCCCAGAGTCCCGTCGAGACCGCCACGCCAACGGCGGTGGTCAAGAGTTTTGCGGCCGGCGAACGCCCGGCGGTCGCGCCCGCCACCGCGCTGCCTGCGGTGCAGCCGCCACCGCCTGCGCCGCCCGCCGGCGTCGCGGTGGCCGAAACCCCGGCCGTCCCCGTGCATCCGCTGGCGACGCCCGTTCCCGCCCCACCGGCCAGCGCCGAAGCGCCCGCCGTCCGCCCCACCGTCAGGCTGTCACCGACCGTTGAGGCACCGGCCGCGGAGAACGTGCGCGGCAACTGGTCTTTCGGCGATCGCGCGCCACCGCTGTATGCCGCCGAAGACGGCCTGCAGTGCGCGTTCGCCGACCTGCGGCATCTGAAACTGAAACAGGCGGCCTGCGCGGCGGTGATGACGGAGTTGCGCGAACTGCTGGCGCTGCTCCGCCGGGAAACCCGCGACGGCAGCCGGGTGGCGTGGGCGCAACTCAGTCTGCGCCCGGCCGGTGCCGAGGCGCCGGCCTTGTTGCAACTCGCGCCGGGACAACGGCCGATTCCATTCACGGCGCCCTATCTGACGGCCGCGCCGGAAGTGCTGGCCAGCGCCCGCGACTGGCTGCAGGCACGCCTTGCCGGGCAGCCGGCGGTGTGTCGCATCAACGCCCCGGAAGCCCTCGGCTACCTCACACCGCCGACGCTGGTCAGTGCGCCCTGATGGCGCCTTCGTTGGCCCAATTCCCCGCCTTATGCCACAGGAGGCCCCATGCGACTCGCGGGTAAAAAAATAGTCATCACCGGCGCCAGCAGCGGCATCGGTCGCGCGGTCGCCGAGGCCTGCGCCCGCGAAGGCGCGGCGGTGGTGCTGAACTACCGTCGCTCAGCGGAGGCGGCCGAGGCTAGCGCGGCCCGTCTGCGTGCCGCCGGCGCGCAGGCCTACGCCCTCGGCGGTGATGTGGGCGATCCGGCAGCGGTCGATGCGCTGGTGCGTGACTCGCACCGGGTGCTGGGCGGGATCGACGGCTGGTGCAATATCGCGGGCGCCGACATCCTGACCGGCGAGGGCGCCCGTCTGAGCGATCTGGAAAAGCTGGCGCGGCTGATCGACACCGATCTGCGCGGCACCATGCTGTGCGGCTGGGCGGTGGCGCCGCTGCTGCGCGAGCGCGGCGGTTGTCTGCTGAATACCTCCTGGGATCTCGCGCTCCACGGCATGGGCGGGCGTAATCCCGAAATGTTTGCGGCGGTGAAAGCCGGGATCACCGGCTTTACGCGTGCGCTGGCCCGCTCGCTCGCGCCGGCGGTGCGGGTGAACGAGATTGCGCCGGGCTGGATTGCGACCGCCTTTGCCGAACAGGACATGGACCCGGCCTACCGCGCCGGCGTGGAGGCGGCGACGCCGCTGGCGCGTTTCGGGCGGGTGGAGGACGTGGCTTCGGCGGCGGTGTTTTTGCTGTCTGACGAGGCCGCGTTCATCACCGGCCAGACGCTGAAAGTGAACGGCGGCCTGTCGAGCTGAGGCGGCCTAGAGGTCGCGTGCGAGGCGCAGGCCGGCAAAGGCCCAGCGCTGATGCGGATAGAAAAAATTGCGATAGGTCGTCCGCACGTGGCCGGGCGGCGTCACGCAGCCGCCGCCGCGCAACACGAACTGGCTGGCCATGAATTTACCGTTGTACTCCGCCACCACGCCGGCCAGCGGGCGGAAACCGGGGTATGGCGAGTAGGCGCTGCTGGTCCATTCCCAGACGTCGCCAAACATCTGCCGCAGGCCGCTGGTGTGCGCCGCCGCCGGGCGGGGTTGCAGGCCATCCAGCTGAAGCAGATTGCCTTCGACCGGCAGCGCGCGCGCCGCATGTTCCCATTCAAACTCGGTCGGCAGGCGGGCGCCGGCCCAGCGGGCATAGGCGTCGGCTTCGTAGAGACTGAGATGGCAGACGGGTGCTGCGAGGTCGAGCGGCGCGTTGCCGCCGAGGGTGAACTCGCGTTCGCCTGCGTCGTCCAGCCAGTAGGCGGGACGCGTCCATTGTTCGCGCTGCACGGTGCTCCAGCCGTCAGCCAGCCACAGGCCAGGTTGGCGATAGCCGCCGTCGAGGATGAAGGCCAGAAACTCGCCGTTGGTCACCGCACGGCTGGCCAGCGCGTAGGGCGCCAGATAGTGCCGGTGCTGCGGGCGCTCGTTGTCGAAGGCAAAGCCGTCCGATGCGTTGCCGATGTCCACCACCCCACCGGACTGCGCTTCCCAGCGCAGCGGCGCGACGGCAGCGGGCGGCGGGGCTGACAACGGGCGATACGCCGGCGCCAGCGGATTGCAGGCGAAGAGATGTTTCAAATCCATCAACAGCAGCTCCTGATGCTGTTGTTCGTGATGCAGACCCAGTTCAACCAGTCGCGCGAGCGGCTCGGGCAAGCCTTGTGTGAGGAGCGCCAGAAGTTGCTGGTCGATGTGCTGGCGGTAATCGAGAACCTCGGCCAGACCCGGGCGGGTAATCAGGCCGCGCTGGGGGCGTGCGAACTGCGGCCCCACCGCCTGATAGTAGGAGTTGAACAGCTCGCGATAGCCGGGGAACGGCGAGCGGTAGCCGGGGATTGCCGCTTCCAGCACGACCGTCTCGAAAAACCAGGTGGTGTGCGCCAGATGCCATTTGGCCGGGCTGGCGTCGGGCATGGACTGCGCGGCGGCATCTTCGGGCGAGAGCGGGGCGATCAGCTGTGTGCTGAGGTCGCGGACGGCGCGGAAGGCGGCGGCGAGCCGGTCGGGGGCGAGCGCGGGCATGCTCATGTCATGCGCTCGGTGCGCCCGGGGCGCAACTGAAACCGGTCTTCGCCGCTGGTGCGGCCGTGCGCGTCATAGCGTCGTTCGACGAACAGGAGTTCGCCGCCGGGCTTGCGCAAAACCACGCTGGAACAGCGCGTGCCGTAGCCGGCGCCGCGAATAAAAATGGGGGCGAGCAGCCGTTCGCGTTCCAGCCCAACGCCGGTGTCGGGCAGCGCTGCATCTGGCGGCAGCGCGGCGTCCGCGAGCAGCATCAGCAGGGCCTCCACCAGCGCGTTCCCGCTCGCGCTGGCGGCGTGGCGAAAGCCCGCCTTCAAGCGCGTGAGCTTGGGCCAGTCCTCATCGATCGCGCCGTTGGAGAGCCCGAACAGCCCTTGCGTCAGCGGCCGCGCGGCGCTGTCGCGGTTACTCCAGGCCACCGCTTCGCTGTGATCCACGGCGACAAAATTGACGCCCGCATAGGCGCGGGCAGCGCCCTGTAGAGACGCCACGTAGTCGGCCGCGCGTTGTGCCGGTTGGGCGAGGTAGTCCCTGACCAGCAGGCCGCGCGAGCGCGGACCACTGGTGGGGGCGGCGCTGCGCACATTGGTCACCGCGGCGAAGCGCCCGTGCTGGTCAACGCCCAGCCAGGTGCCGCCGGCTTCCAGATCCCGTCCGGCGAGCAACGTCGGCTGGTCGGCCCAGGGCGCCGCATGCGCGGTGGGGCGGTCGTGGAATTCGTCACGATTGGCGGCGACGACGAGGTCGTAGTCGGGATGTTCGCGCAGCGCGACGACCAGCACGCACATCGGGAGTAGCCGCGACGCGCCTAGTAATGCAGCAGCGCGTGGACCGGGCAATCGCCCAGTGCGGCGCGGCCCTGCAGGAAGTCGAGTTCGATCACGAACGCGCAGCCGACCACCGTGGCGCCGGTCTGGCGGACCAGTGCGAGGCTGGCCGCGGCGGTGCCGCCGGTGGCCATCAGATCGTCGACCAGCAGCACGCGGTCACCGGCGTCCAGCGCGTCCTGATGCATTTCCAGCGTCGCCGAGCCGTATTCCAGATCGTAGGCCACCGCATGGGTGGCGGCCGGCAGCTTGCCGGGCTTGCGCAAGGGCACGAAGCCCGCGTTCAGCGCCGCCGCGACCAGCGTGCCAAAAATGAAGCCGCGCGCCTCCATGCCCACGACCGCCGTCACCCCCGCCTCACGGAACGGTGCGGCCAGCGCCTCGGTGGTCATGCGCAGCGCGACCGGGTCGCGCATCAGCGGCGTGAGATCCTTGAACAGAATGCCGGGCTTGGGAAAATCCGGGATGTCGCGGATGCGGGATTTGATCAGATCCATGGGCGTGGTCTCGTGTGATTTCGGGGGGGGCGCTGTTCTGGCGTCGTTCAGCAACAACCGCCGCCGCTGGCGACGCTGCCGACTGTGCCGGCGGTAAACGGCATGAGCGTGCCACAGCCTTCGAAGATTCCGTAGTGGGTGTCCCAGTTACCGTAGAAATCGAAATGCGGTCGCAGGCGGGTGTCGTGCAGCATGCGCCAGGTGTTGCCGCAGACGAGATGCATTTTGCCGGTGGTGAACACGTGGTGCTTGTCCAGCGTGAAGCTGGCGGCGGCTTCGCTCACCGAACCCCGATAGACGACGGCCTGACCGTAATCTTCGCAGGCGGGTTCCAGCGCCGGCAGTTTGAACAGACGCCAGGTGGCGGAGAAAAACTGAATCGGCGCCACGCGCGCCGCGAGCGGCTCGCCGGCGACCTGCACCGGCCTGTCTTCAACCAGTCGCGGATCGCGAAAGCCCGCGTCGCGCGCGAGGGCAAGAAAATCGTTCCAGTACAGCGCGCCGCCCAGACATTCGCCGTAGAGCACGGGGTCGCTGGCCACCGCTGCCGGCACGCGGCGGTCGGCGTAGATATCGGCGAAGTAAAACTCGCCGCCGGGCTTCAGCAAGCGCCAGGCGTTGGCGAGTACTGCGGCCTTGTCGGTGGCGAGGTTGATGACGCAGTTAGAGATGATGAGGTCGAAGGAGCCGGCGGCCAGCGGTAAGTCTTCGAGCTGCTCGAGATAGCCTTCCAGAAACTGCACGTTAGAGCGCGCATAGCCGAAGCGCGCGCGATGCCACTCGAGATGCGTATTCGCGACCGCCAGCTGCGCGGGCGTCATGTCGACGCCAACCACTTCGCCGGTTTCGCCGACGAGTTGCGCCAGCACGTAGCAGTCGCGGCCGCTGCCCGAACCCAGATCGAGCACGCGCAGCCCTTGCAAGACCGGCGGGCAGACCAGTCCGCAGCCGTAGTAGCGGGTCAGTACTTCCGGGTGGACCTGTGCCAGCGCCGCGCGCAGCGCGGGCGGCATGGGCTGGTCGGTGGTGCAGGCCGAGGTCTTGAGGTCGGCGGTCTGTTGCACGACCTCACCGTAATAATGCTGGACGGCGTCACGCATCAAAAATGCTCCTTTGGATCACGGCGGCGGCGAGACGATCAGGGGCTGGCCGGGCTGTAAGTCCTGTTTCGCCTTCAGTCTGTTCCAGCGCTGCAGGTCTTTAACCGTGACCTTGAATTGCCGCGCAATCGTCCACAGCGAATCGCCCTCGCGCACCGCGTAAGACTGGGCGCGCGCAGATTTTGCGGCCTTCGTGGCTTTTGCGGGCTTTGCCGCGTTGGCGCTACGGGCTGGGCGGGACGACGCGCCCAGGGCAATTTTCTGGCCCGGTTGCAGCACGCTGGACGGCTTGAGTCCGTTGGCGGCCGCCAGCCGATCGACGTTGAGGTGGTAGCGTCGCGCGATCGTCCACAGGGAATCGCCGGCCTTGACCGTGTGCGTCTTGCCGCTCGTGGTCGGCTTGCCGGTAGATTCGGCGACCAGCGTCGGTACCGGGCTGGGCGGCAGGCGCGCGACGAGCTGGCGTGCGGCGGCGGCCTTGCTCACGGGCACCAGCACATCGGCGTGGACTTTGGGACCCGTGTGCTGACGACGCCAGCCGGGGTTGAGCGCGCGAAAAGTGGCGTCGTCGATGTTGAGTTCGCGGGCCAAGGCGCGCAGGTCGGTCGGGCCGCGCAAGCTGACGCGTTCAAACGACGGGGCATTGGGTAACGCGGGCAGGCTGAGCCCATGACGCGCCGGTTCACGCACCACGATCGCCAGCGCCAGCAGGCGTGCGACCAGTTCCCTGGTCTCGCGGCTGACGTCGAGCGACCAGAGGTCGATGGCTTTACTGTTGCGGCGCTGTTTGACGACAGCGCGTTCGATCGTGCCCCAGCCGGCGTTGTAGGCCGCGACCGCCAGCAGCCAGTCGCCATCAAAGCGCTGCTGTAACGCGGCGAGGTATTGCAAGGCGGCGTCGGTGGACTGGATGACGTCGAGCCGGCCATCGAACCAGGGACTGAGACCAAGCCCGAGCTTGTTGCTGGTGCCGCTCATGAACTGCCACAGCCCCGCCGCGCCGTAGGGTGATTTCACCGTCGGGTTGTAGCCACTTTCGATGATCGGCAGCAGTGCCAGCTCGCCGGGCATGCCGCGACGGGCCAGTTCGCCGGCGACGTAGTGCAGATAGGGCGCGGCGCTGGTCGCGACCTTGTTCAGGTATTTGGGATTGTTTTCCAGCCACTCGAGCTCGCGCCGGACTTCGATGCGCGCAGCGTCCGGGAGCGAGAATTGGGCGGGCAGGGATTGCCAGAGGTCGTCACCCGCCACCGCGGCCGGCTGCGGTGGCGTTGCGGGCTCGACGGCGGGCGGCTGCTCGTGCCCGGCGGGCGGCTTGTGCGCGTGACTTTCAACCGGCGCAGGCTGTCGGGGCGGGGCGCGGGAAGGTTGCACGAGGCCGCCACTGCAAGCGGCCAACGCGAGGGCGCAAACAGCCATCGCGGCGGTTCGCGAGTGTCGAGAATAACCGGGCATGGCCGTATGCTAGGCGGGCCCGTTTTCTACCGTCAACCTTGAGGCCCTGTGCTGCGCAGGCCTTGCTGCAATCGCCAAGACTGAAAATGACCATCGCTGCGACCCTGTGGATGAGGCATGACTGAGCGGACCGAAGCGCCGCGCGCCGGTTCGGCGACCCCGGCTAATGGCCTGCAGGGCTGGTTTTCGACGGTCGCAGGCGCGGCCGTCGCCGCCGCTGAGGCGCAGCTCGCGGCCGTGGCGCTGTCGGACCTCTTTGGCTACCACCTTGTGCAGTTGGGCCGTCCCCACGAGGCCTCGCTGCTGGCTGGCAGTCGGATCAGCCATCACATCACGCTGGGAGGCAATCCGGCGGAGCCGGGCCTGTCGGCCTATGCCCGAAGCGATGCATTACCGCTGCAGGCGGCGACGGTGGATGTGCTGGTGCTGCCGCATGGTCTTGAGTTCGCGGACGACCCACACGGGGTCTTGCGCGAAGCGGAACGGGTGCTGATACCTGAAGGGTACCTGCTGGTTTTTGCGTTCAATCCGTGGAGCCTGTTCGGGCTTTGGCGGCTATTCAGTCGCTGGCGAGGGGAGTACCCGTGGCGCGGGCGCTTTGTCCGTCCCGCGCGCCTCAAGGACTGGCTGGCGGTGCTCGGCTTCGAAGTGGTGAATGCTGGCGGGCTGTCCTTTCGACCGCCCCTGCGGGATCCGGGCTGGTTTGCGCGGCTGGCGTGGATGGAGCGTCCGGCGGCTTATTTTCTGCCGCGGCTGGGCAATGTGTACTGGATTCTGGCGCGTAAGCGCGTGCCCGCCGCGCGCCCGATCCGGGCCTTGCGCGCGCGCCGTCGCCGGCTCCGCGCGACGGTGGCGGAATCTCCTCTTGGACAGCGGCGCAACGAGATAAAGGACCCGGACGATGGCAGATAACGAAGCGGCGGTGGTGGTCTATACAGACGGCGGTTGTCGCGGCAATCCCGGGCCGGGCGCCTGGGCGGCATTGCTCCGCTACGGTGCGCACGAGCGCGAGCTGAGCGGTGCCGAGCCGATCACCACCAACAACCGCATGGAACTGATGGGCGCGATCGTCGCCCTCGAAACCCTGACCCGCGCCAGTCGCGTGGTGCTCTACACCGATTCGCAGTACGTCAAAAAAGGCATGACCGAATGGTTACGCAGCTGGGTTGCACGCGGCTGGCTGACGGCCGACCGCAAACCGGTCAAAAATGCCGACCTGTGGCAGCGGCTGCAGACGGCGGCGGAACGTCATCAGGTGGACTGGCGCTGGGTTCGCGGTCACGCCGGTGATCCGGGCAACGAACGCGTGGATCTGCTGGCCAATCAGGCCATGGATAAATTAATCGCGCAGCAGCGCGGCTGAAGGAGACTGCGGGTGAGCAAGCGGCAAATCGTGCTGGATACCGAAACTACCGGCTTGTCGGTCGAGGACGACCACCGCATCGTTGAAATTGGCTGCATTGAACTGCGCGACCGGCGGCCCAGCGAGAGCCGGTTTCACTGCTATCTCAATCCCGAGCGGGAAGTAGACGCCGGTGCGATGGAAGTCCACGGCATCTCGCGCGAGCGGCTCCGCGATGCGCCGCGCTTCGCTGAAGTGGTGGAAGCCTTCATCGAGTTTGTGCGCGGTGCCGAGATCATCATTCATAACGCGCGCTTCGACGTGGGCTTCATCGACCACGAACTGGCTCGCCTTGGACCGAACTGGGGGCAGTTAGGCGACTACTGCACGGTGCTCGACACGCTGGAGGAGGCGCGGAAGCTGCACCCCGGGCAGCGCAACAGCCTGGATGCGCTGTGCAAACGCTATGAAGTCGACAATACGCACCGCACCCTGCACGGCGCGCTGCTGGATGCGGAACTGCTGGCGGATGTCTATCTGGCAATGACGGGCGGGCAGACCGCGCTGTTGCTGGAACCCGAGAGCGCGCCGGTGTCGGCAGAAGATGCGGCTGAACGCCTGCATCAGCGCCAGCTCAATCGACCGGCGCTGCGGGTGCTGATGCCTTCGGCGGCGGAGCAGGCCAGCCACGAGGCGCGGCTGGCGGTGATCCAGAAACGCAGCGGCGGTCAGTGCCTGTGGTTGGCCCAGACCGCGCCGGTAACGGGCTGATCAGGCCTGCGGGCTGACCATCTTCTGCAGGTCGCCCGACTGGTAGAGGTCGAGCACGATGTCGCAACCGCCAACGAGCTCGCCATCGATGAAGACCTGCGGGAAGGTCGGCCAGTCCGAATAGCGCGGCAGGTTCTGCCGGATCTCGGGTTCGGCCAGCACGTCGACGGCGTGAAACTCGGCGCCGACTGCCTTCAGGGCCTGCGCGGTACGCATCGAAAATCCGCATTGCGGAAATTGCGGCGTGCCTTTCATGAAGAGCACGATGCGATGGTCGCTCAGGGTGTTCTGGATTCGTTCAATAATGTCCATGCGAGCTTCCTCGAAGGTCTGTAACGTGAACCGCAGTGTAGGGCGTGTGAGGTCTGCAAATAAACCGACGGGGACCAAGGTTTCGGCGTCGTCCCGGGTTGTTCGGTCAGTAACGCACAGCGCGCAGGCTTGAATCTTCAAAGTGCGTCATTGAAAATGGCCCGGCTTGGCGTTTTGCTCTTTAGCGTCACCATCCTCACCGCACGCAGACCTCACTGGGAGAACATCGCATGAATCCGTTAGATACTCTGAAGGGCACGGTAATCGCCGGCGTCGTGCTGGCAGTCGTGCTTGCTTTTGTCGCCACCAAACTGGCGGGCGGCTAATCCGCTCTCTCCTCCGTCCAAGCTCTGAGCAAAGGAAACCCTGATGGAATTCGCAATTTTTGCCCGCTGGTTGCATATCGTGGCTGGTGTGATGTGGATTGGCCTGCTGTATTACTTCAATTTCGTTCAGGTGCCGGCGCTTGCGCAGGCCACCTCGGAGGCGAACTCCGGTGGCCCCGGCGGCGCAGCGATTACCAAGTACGTCGCGCCCCGCGCGCTGTTCTGGTTCCGCTATGCGGCGCTCGTTACCTGGTTGACCGGTGCCTACTATCTGGCCGTCAGCCCCTACACGCTGCACGGCGCGTTCACACTGGGCCTTGGCCTTGCCGAGCCCGCAGCGAGCGTCACCTACATCGGCTTCGGCGCGTGGCTGGGTACCATCATGCTGCTGAACGTATGGGGTCTCATCTGGCCGAACCAGAAGAAGATTCTGGGCATCGTGCCGGCAACCGATGAGCAGAAGGCCCGCGCTCGTCGCGTGGCATTTCTGGCGTCCCGCACCAACACCATGCTGTCGATCCCGATGCTGATGTTCATGCAGGCCGGCGCGCACGGCTTGCCGTTCTTCGGCTAAGTCGCAGACCAGCAGCGTCATCGATTAAGTTGAGCCCGGCCGCTTGGCCGGGCTCAACGTTTCTGGAACCCCGACCGCAGGCAAGTCCATGTCCAATGCAGCCGTGATGGCCACCTATGGCCGGATGAACGTTACTTTCAGCCGGGGCGAAGGCGTGTGGCTGTGGGATACCGAAGGCAAGCGTTATCTGGATGCCTTGAGCGGTATCGCCGTGTGCGGACTGGGACACGCCCACCCGCGACTGGCGGCGGCGCTCTGCGAGCAGGCGAGCCAACTTTGGCACACCTCAAATCTTTACCGCATTGAGTGGCAGGAGCGTCTGGCGGAAACGCTGGCGCGCAAAACCGGGCTTGATGCGGCCTTCTTCGCGAACTCCGGCGCCGAGGCCAACGAGGCGGCAATCAAGCTTGCGCGACTCTACGGGCACCGCAAAGGCATTGAGTGCCCGGTGATCGTGAGCATGGAAGGCAGCTTCCACGGGCGCACGATGGGCTCGCTGAGCGCGACCGGCAACAAGAAAGTCCATCAGGGCTTCACGCCTTTGCTTGAAGGCTTCGTCCGCGTGCCCTACGGCGATTTCGCCGCCTTGCAGGCCGTGGTCGACGCGACCCCGGCGGTGGTCGCCGTGCTGGTCGAACCGGTGCAGGGCGAAGGCGGCATCGTGATTCCACCGGCTGACTATCTGCCGCAAATCCGGGCGCTGTGCGATCGGGCGGGTCTGCTGCT
Source organism: Gammaproteobacteria bacterium (assembly GCA_023257255.1). Classification (GTDB taxonomy): domain Bacteria; phylum Pseudomonadota; class Gammaproteobacteria. The sequence continues at coordinate 45,549 of JALRCR010000002.1, forward strand.
CATGGTCGACGAAGTCCAGACCGGCATGGGGCGTACCGGTACCTGGTTTGGCTTTGAGCACGCCGGCATTCGACCGGACGTGGTTAGTCTGGCCAAAGGACTGGGCAACGGCTTTCCGATCGGGGCCTGCGTGGCCGGCGGTGCGGCGGCCTCGGTGCTGCAGCCCGGGACCCACGGTTCGACCTTTGGCGGTAATCCTCTGGCCGCCTGCGTCGCCTACACCGTCTGCGACATTCTGGAAACCACCGATTTGCCCGCCCGGGCCGGCGCGCTGGGCGCCGCCGTGCTGTCCCACTTCCGCGACCGGCTGGGCAAGCGAGCCGGCGTGGTCGACATCCGCGGCAAGGGCCTCATGATCGGCCTTGAGCTCGACCGGCCCTGCGGCGAACTGGTCGGCAAGGCACTGGCAAATGGTCTGCTGATCAACGTCACCGCCGAGCGCGTCGTGCGCCTGTTGCCACCGCTGGTGATGAGCGACGATGAAGCGGCCCAGATGGTCGACGGCGTCAGTGCCCTGATTGAAACCTTTCTGGATGAAGCGGCTAGCCCGACCAGCGTATGAGCGTGCGTCACCTCGTTAATTTTGCCGACCTTTCGGCAGATGAAATCCGTGGGCTGATCGCCCGCGCGACTGAACTCAAGCAGCGACGCGCCAAAGGCGACAAGCCGCGCATTTTCGAGCACAAGGTGCTGGTGATGATTTTTGAGAAATCGTCGACCCGTACCCGGGTGTCTTTCGAGACCGCGATGCTTGAAGGCGGCGGTGGCGCGGTGTTCCTGTCGCCGCGCGACTCGCAACTTGGCCGCGGCGAGCCGGTGGAAGATACCGCCCGGGTGCTGAGCGAAATGTGCGACGCGATCATGGTGCGCACCTTCGCGCACGATACGGTCGAGCGACTGGCGGCACACGCCCGCGTCCCGGTCATCAACGGACTGACCGACCGTTCCCATCCCTGCCAGCTGTTGGCCGACATGCAAACCTTTTTCGAGCATCGCGGCGACATCGCCGGGCGCAAGGTGGCGTGGGTGGGTGACGGCAACAACATGTGCAATACCTATATCGAGGCGGCCGCCACGCTGGGCTTTGAACTGGCCGTTGCGGTGCCACCCGGATTTGAGCCGGCGCTGCTGTCGCCGCAGGCCAGTGCCAATCCGCGCATCACGCTGTGTCGCGACCCGCAGGAAGCCGTGCGCGGGGCCGACCTGGTCGTGACCGACGTGTGGGTCAGCATGGGACAGGAGCAGGAAGCGCAACGACGGCGCGAGCAACTGGCGGCCTATCAGGTCGATGCGGCACTGATGGCCAAAGCCGCGCCGGGCGCTCTGTTCATGCACTGTCTGCCCGCCCATCGGGGCGAAGAGGTAGCGAGCGAGGTGCTGGACGCGCCGGGCTCCGTGGTGTGGGACGAGGCGGGCAATCGGTTGCACGCACAGAAGGCCCTGCTCGAATTTCTCTTCAAGCACGTCGGCTGATCGCGTGCGGCTGCTGTTGTCCAACGACGACGGCTACCGCGCGCCCGGATTGGCCGCGCTGGCCGAGGCGCTGGCCGACCTCGGCGAGATCACCGTGGTGGCGCCCGAGCGCAATCGCAGCGGTGCCAGCAACTCACTCACCCTTGACCGTCCACTGCGCGTTAGTCCCGTGGGCGAAAACCGCTATGCCGTGGACGGGACCCCCGCTGATTGCGTCTATCTGGCGCTGACCACCTTGCTGGAGGCGCCGCCCGATCTGGTCGTCTCCGGCATCAATGCCGGCGAAAATCTGGGCGACGACGTGCTCTATTCGGGTACCGTTGCCGCCGCGATGGAAGGCTGTCTGCTGGGCACGCCAGCGCTGGCTTTGTCTCTGGCGAGCCCTGAACCCAGAGATTATGCTAGGGCCGCCGGTATCGCCCGGGCGCTGGTCGAGAAGGTGCTACGTGAGGGGATGGCCAAAGACTGGCTGCTCAACGTGAACATTCCGCGCGGCGCCGAGGCCACGCTGGCGCAGGCCCGCGTCACCCGTCTGGGGCGCCGCACGCGGCAGGCCGGGACTATCCGGCAGTTCGACCCGCGTGGCGTGCCGGTCTACTGGTTGGGGCCAGCGGGCGAGCCCGGTACCGAAGCAGGGCCCGGCACCGATTTTCACGCCATTGCCGACGGTTGTGTCTCGATCACCCCTTTGCAGATGGACCTTTCGGCTTACGCAAACATGGAAAAACTCGTGACATGGCTGGGGACTTAGCATCGCGACCATGATGACCGACCGCAGTGGCATAGGCCTGACCTCGCAACGGGTCCGCGACCGGCTCGTGGCGCAACTGCGTGAGATGGGCATCAGCTCCGAAGTCGTCCTCGAGATCATCAGCACCACGCCGCGCCACCTGTTTGTGGATGAGGCGCTGGCCAGCCGGGCCTACGAGAACAACGCCTTGCCGATAGGTTTCGGCCAAACCATTTCGCAACCCTATGTGGTTGCCGCCATGACCCAGCTGTTGCTCGAGACCGGCCCGCTGGAACGGGTGCTGGAAATCGGCGGTGGCTGTGGGTACCAGAGCGCGGTGCTGTCGCGTCTGGCCAGTCAGGTCTATACCGTCGAACGCATCGCCGCGCTGGCTAACCGCCTGCGCAGCCGCTTGCACGAACTGAAAATTGGCAACGTACGGGTGCGACATGGCGACGGCCGTCTGGGCTGGAGCACGCACGCGCCGTTCGATGCCGTACTGGTGGCCGCCGCAGCGCCCGCCATCCCGCAGGCCCTGCTTGACCAACTTGCCCCCGGCGGCAGGGCGGTCATGCCGGTAGGGCGTCAGGGCGAGCAAATCCTCACCCTGTTCAAGCGCACTGAGGCTGGTATCGAGGAAATCCCGCTGCAACGGGTGAGTTTCGTGCCCTTGCTTGAGAATGTGGACTGAGATGCGCGCGGGGCGGCGGCAAAGCGGGGCGACGCTCTGGGTGCTGACGCTGGGCCTGCTGGGCGGCTGTGCGACGCAGGAGCTTGCGCCGATCGAGCAAAAAACGCCGCAAAGCCAGACCCCATCGCGCTCCCCGGCCAGCACGCTTCGGTCGGGACCAACGACCGACCGGCCGCCAGCGGTGTATACCGTGGTCGCCGGCGACACGCTTTATGCCATCGCCTGGCGCTTCGGGCTTGATGCCCGCGACATCGGGCGCTGGAACCGGCTGGATGACTTCAACCGGATTATTGTCGGCCAGAAACTTAAGCTGCGCGGCGCGGAACCCGTGCCAGCGGCACGGCCACCGGAGCGCGAGTCCGCGCTTGCCAGCCCGCAACGTGGACCGACGCCATCGGTGCCCGGCATGCCCGGCACGATGCGCGCGCTGCCGCCGATTGAGCCGGCAAGCACCGCCGACAACAAGCCCACGGTGGCGCCCCTTGCGGTCGCGCCGCCGGTCGTGGCGGTCCCGCCAACGACGGCGCCGGCCATTGCCGCAGCGCCACCCGCAGCGGCCACAGAAAAGCCTGCGGTGCCTCCGCCCCCGCCCGCGGCGGAAGACGACAAGGCTGGCGCCGGGCGTGCGGCAGGTGGGCTGGTCTGGCGATGGCCCGCGAGCGGCAAGTCCCGGCCTACAGTTGCCGCGACTGGCGCCCAGGGCGTCGATATTCTGGCGGCGCGCGGTCAACCGGTGATGGCGGCAGCGGACGGTCAGGTCGTCTACAGCGGCAGCGGCCTCCGCGGCTATGGCCAGCTCATCATCATCAAGCACAACGATTCCTTTCTCAGCGCCTATGCGCACAACGACAAACTGCTGGTCAGCGAGGGCTCTAAGGTCAAGGCCGGCCAGCAGATCGCGCATATGGGAGACTCGGAAGCCGACGAAGTCATGCTCCATTTCGAGATTCGCAAGGGCGGCAAAGCCGTGGAGCCCTTGCAGTTCCTGCCTCCCCGCTAGCGTCGAGGCCGCCGCCGCGTGAGTCCCTCTCGCGAGCCCCGCAGGTTAGCCTCAGAGCAGGGTGAACGGCGAGACGGCGGCGCAGAGGTTTCAGCGTTCGATGCGGATGGCGCGGGCGACGATGGGCGCTCCCTCACGTCAAGCGGCCAGCCGCTGACGCGTCACGCTAGCGCTGGCGCGACGGATTTCCCGGAAGCCGAGCGTGACGTTACCCGGCTCTATCTCAGTCAAATCGGCTTTTCCCCGCTGCTAAGCGCGGCGGAGGAAGTGCACTTCGCGCGCCTTGCACAACAGGGCGATGCGGCTGGCCGACGGCGGATGATCGAGAGCAATCTGCGTCTGGTGGTGAAGATTGCACGACGGTACATGAATCGCGGCCTGCCGCTGCTTGATTTAATCGAGGAGGGAAATCTTGGGCTGATTCATGCGGTAGAGAAGTTCGACCCGGAGCGCGGCTTTCGTTTTTCAACCTACGCGATCTGGTGGATCAGGCAAACGATTGAACGTGGTCTGATGAATCAGACGCGCACAATTCGCCTGCCTATCCACGTTGTGAAAGAAATCAACGTCTATCTCCGTGCGGCGCGCAAGCTGGCGCAGACGCTGGCGCGCGAACCGACGCCAGAAGACGTGGCCCGGTTGCTCGATCGACCGCTGGAAGAGGTCCAGCGCTTGCTGGGGCTAAACGAGCGCGTTTCATCGGCCGATCGACCGCGCGACGGCGAGTCTGATTGGACGCTGCTCGATACGATTCAAGATGAGCAAAATATTGACCCCGCACGCCTGCTGCAGAGCGCCGACATGCAGCGTCATCTCGAACTATGGCTGGGGCAGTTGAGCGACAAGCAGCGCGCGGTGGTGCTGCGGCGTTTTGGCCTTGACGGGCGCGATGCGGCGACGCTGGAGGAGGTCGGGCAGGCGCTGGGGGTAACGCGCGAACGGGCGCGTCAAATCCAGGTCGAAGCCCTCCGTCGATTGCGGCTGATGCTAGAGCGAGAAGGGTTCTCGGGCGATGCTGTGTTCGACGACAGCTAGCCGGCTGGCGGCTCAAGCGCGAATAATGCCGCCGCGACCGAGCGTGATTCGCTGACCAGCACGTTGTAGCAACGGCAGGCCGCGGGCGTCGCCATGACTTCGCAGCCGATGCCGCGGGCCAGTACGGCGGCAAGCAGCGCCGGGGCAGGGAAGATTTGGCGCTGACCAGTGCCGATTACCAGCAGGTCCGTACCGAGCGCGCAGAGCGCATCAAGGTGGCTGGTGGTGAGAAGCTCGCTGCGCTCGGGTAGGAGGTCGAGTAACAGTTGGTCGCCCGTAATCACCATCGAGCCGCGAACGCGCTGCTCGCCCACGGTGAATTCTCCCGGGCCATAGGAGCGTATGATGCGCGCGCCCGCGCCGAGATCGAGTTCGAATTTCATGGCGCGCCGAGTTTGAGCCCCCGCACACGCCGGGGCAAGCGGCCGGACAGCAAGGCTGAGGGGCACACGATTTTTTTCAACTGTAGTGAGGCTGGGTTATGAAAATAATTCTGTTGGGTGGTCCGGGTGCGGGCAAAGGCACGCAGGCAGATTTTATCTGCCGGGAACTGGGGATCCCGAAAATCTCGACCGGCGACATGTTGCGCGCGGCGGTTAAGGCGGGCACGCCGTTAGGCCAACAGGCAAAGCAAATCATGGAATCGGGTGGGCTCGTTTCGGATGAACTCATCCTCAACCTGATCCGCGAACGGATTACGCATGACGACTGCGCGCGTGGTTTTCTGTTCGACGGATTTCCCCGCACCATTCCGCAAGCGGAAGGTCTGGACGCAATCGGGGTGGCCATCGATCGCGTGATCGAAATTGCGGTCGACGACGAAGAAATCGTACGTCGCATGTCAGGTCGTCGCGTACATCCGGCTTCGGGTCGCAGCTATCACATCGCCTTCAATCCGCCGCGGGTGCCCGATGTGGACGACGAAACTGGCGAAGCGCTAGTGCAACGTGATGATGATCGCGAAGACACTGTGCGCAATCGCTTGCACGTTTATCACGAACAAACCGAGCCTTTGATCGACTTCTATTCGCGCCGCGCAATGGTCGATTCCAAGCTGCATTATCGACGTGTTGAAGGCGTGGGCAGCGTGGATGAAATTCGTGAACGCGTGATGAGTGCGCTGCGCTGATCGTGGGTGAACGCGTGTTAAAAGTTCGACAGCAAGCGCACTTGGCGAATTTTTTTATCGTATTGCTTTACACCTGATTAGCCGCTGCTGTATATAACGCGCGTGGTGTTGTATGTGTTTTTCAACCTGATGTTGAAGGGGGACTAGAAAATGGCAACTGCGAAGAAAAAAGCGGTAACGAAAAAGGCTGCTGCGCCGGCCAAGGCGCCTGCCGCGAAGAAGGCACCGGCCAAGAAGGCCGTAGCCAAGAAGGCGCCGGCGAAGAAGGTTGTAGCCAAGAAGGTTGTCGCCAAGAAGGTCGTCGCCAAGAAGGCACCGGCCAAGAAGGCCGTAGCCAAGAAGGCGCCTGCCAAGAAAGCCGTAGCCAAGAAGGCGCCGGCGAAGAAGGCTGTTGCGAAGAAGGCCCCGGCTAAAAAGGCCGTCGCCAAGACCGCGCCCGCCAAAAAGAGCTAGTCGAGGTCCAATCCTCACTGTCTCTCCGCGATTGGTGTCTGTTTGTCACGCTGGCCAACAGACACCATCGTCCAACTCCTGCTCCCTGCCATTCCAGCGAACCCGGTCAAGTTTCTCTTCGGCCTCGGGTCCCGCCTCGAACATGCTGGTTTACAGCGTAAAAAGCCGTCAAAAGCGACTCATCCCCTTCCGCATCAGGGTCTCCTGTGAGCGATACTGAAGAAGACGACCGTTCACTGTCTGCGGTGCTGGGCAGTTGGGCCTGGTTTCTGCTGCGGCATGTTGCGTTGTGGCTGATTCTTGCACTCATTGCCTATTGGGCATGGCTGGATCAAGACGTTGTCGCGCGTTTCACGCAAAGACAGTGGGCCTTGCCGGCGCGTATTTACGCCGCGCCGCTTGAACTGCGTGCGGGCATGAAGCTTGACCCGCAGCGACTTGCCCAGCAGTTGCTGGCAATCGGCTATCGACAGGTCGAGTCGGTCAACGGTCCGGGTCAATTCAGCCTTGGCGCGCAAAGCGTCACCTTGCAAAGTCGGGCGTTCCGCTTTCCAGACGGCGATGAGCCATCGCGAGATACCGTGCTGTATTTTGCCAAGGAGGGTGTGCGCACGATCGCCAATCGCGAGGGCGGCACGCCGGTCGAACTGGTGCGTCTCGACCCGCTGGAGATCGGCCGCTTTCACAGCGATTCGTTTGAAGATCGGGTGCCCTTGGCGCTGGCGGATCTGCCATCGTTTTTCGTCCAGGGGCTGTTTGCTGTTGAAGACCGTCGCTTTGCCAGCCACATCGGTATCGACTTCATGGGCATCGCGCGCGCCATGGTTGCCAATCTGCGAAGCGGCGGCATCTCACAGGGAGCCAGTACGCTGACCCAGCAGCTCGCCAAGAATTTGTTCTTGTCGCGCGAGCGCAGTTATACCCGCAAGCTGAAAGAAGCCCTGATCGCGCTGTCTTTGGAGCGTGCTTTCGGCAAGAAGGAAATCCTTGAGGCCTACGTCAACGAGGTGTTTCTGGGGCAGGACGGTAATCGCGCGATTCATGGTTTTGGCCTTGGTGCGCGTTTCTACTTTGGACGCCCGTTGGATGAGTTAGGCGTGCCCGAGCAGGCTTTGCTGATTGGGCTGATTCGCGGGCCGTCCCAATACAACCCGTTTCGCTACCCGGCGCGCGCATTGGAGCGCCGCAATGTGGTGCTGGGTCGCTTCCGCGACAGTGGTCTGATCGACGAAGCGGAATTCACCCGCTTCAGCGGCGCGCCGCTGTTGTTGCGCGAGGGGGCCTGGCGCGGTAGCGGGCGTTATGCCGGCTTTCTCGAACTCGTGGGTCGGCAGTTGAAGCGCGACTATCAGGAATCTGATTTGCAGACCGCAGGGCTGAAAGTATTCACCACGCTTGATGTCGACATGCAGCAGGCGGCCGAAGTGGCCGTGGAGAAAGTGCTGACCAGCATTGAGCGCGAGCGCCCGGCCCAGCGGGGTAAATTGCAGGCGGCGATGGTGGTGTCAGGAACGCGTAACGGGGAGGTCCGTGCGCTGGTCGGTGAGCGTTCGGGCATGCCTGGCGGCTTCAACCGGGCGCTGGATGCGAATCGCCAAATAGGCTCGCTGATGAAGCCTTTTGTCTATCTGACCGCGCTGGCTGATCCCGCGCGCTTCAATCTGGCGACGGTGCTTAAAGATGAAGCCCGCAGCTGGCGTGGTGCGGACGGCAAGGTCTGGTCACCCCAGAATTACGATCGCGAGTTTCATGGTCCGGTGCGTCTCGACTATGCCTTGTCGCATTCGCTTAATCTGGCCACGCTCGATCTGGGATTTCGGGTGGGCTTGGGTAAAGTCACCAAAACCCTGCGGCAACTGGGCGTGACCTCGCCCTTGCCGAACTACCCCGCGTTCTTTCTCGGGGCAGTCGAAATGACGCCCTACGACCTTACTCAGCTTTATCAGGTGCTGGCCAATGACGGCTATCGCAGCCCGCTCCGTGCAATTCTTGCGGTAGTCGATGCGGAGGGCACACCGCTACAGCGCTACGCGCTCGAAGTAGAGCGCGTGGTTGATGCGCCTACGGCCTGGCTGACCCGCTATCTGATGACGCGAGTGGTGGAAACCGGTACCGCGCGCAGCCTTGCCAATGCCATGCCGGAGGCCTTGCCGTTGGCCGGCAAGACCGGTACGTCGGACGATGGGCGCGACAGCTGGTTTGCGGGTTTTGGCGGCAACAATCTGGGGGTAGTGTGGATAGGCCGCGACGACAATCGTCCCATCAAGCTGACCGGCGCCACCGGCGCACTCCGAATCTGGACCGAAGCCATGCGAAGCCATGGGATAGAGCCGGTGAACATGGACCCGCCTCCGACCATCGAATGGCATCGGGTGTCGGCGGATGGCGCCGCGCTGGCGGATGAGGCCTGTCAGGATGCGATCAGCATTCCAATGAACATCGAACACCTGCCGCCACCCGGGCCATCCTGTGGTGCGGCTGAAGGTAACTGGGACAAATTGCGGGGGCTTTGGCAGTGACAAGAAACATCACAACGCTGGCGGTACTGGTGGTGTTGGCGGGCTGTGCGATGGGCCGGACGACGCCGGCGCCGATCGAAGAGCGCAGCCTGAAGCCCGTGACGCGCAAAGCAGCGCCTGTGGCGCCGAAAGTCCAACCCGCAGTGCCGCGCGACCCGCGGCTGCCGGTCGTCAATGCTTTGCCGGATCCTGAAAGTCCGCTGGAACGCGCGCGGCCGCTGACCGCACCCGAACCGCTACCGGCGCTCGAGATCAAGCCGCTGGATCAATCGGCAGCCATTGCCAGACCACCGGCGGCCGCAAAACTCCTGGCCGATGCTGAAGTGGCGCTGCAAGCCGGGCGCCGCGCCGAGGCCAGAGCCAAGCTGGAGCGGGCGCTGGAAGTCTCACCCCGGGACGCCGAACTGTGGTTTCAACTGGCGAAAATCAGCGAAGCAGACGGCAACTGGAAGCAGGCCAAGGCGCTGGCCGAGCGCTCAAACTCGCTGGCCGCGACCGGGTCGCCCTTAGCCACTGCCAGCGCGGCATTGCGCGAGAAAGCAGCGGCCGCACTGACTGCGCGTTGAGCGCAGGCTCAGGCGCCGCCTACATCCTTGCCGCGCAGGGCGTAGGCAAAGGCAATGACCTCTGCCACCGCGACGTACAACTCCTGCGGGATGCGCTGCTCCAGATCGAGTTTGCTCAATACCGAAACCAGCGCGCGGTCTTCCCGCAGCGGCACGCCGTTGGCGCTGGCAATTTCGATAATCCGATCGGCAATTTCGCCGCGCCCTTTGGCAGTGACGCGCGGCGCACCCTTGCCATCCCACTGGAGGCTGACCGCGATCGGTAGCGGGCGTGGTGTGTCGCTCATCTCAAACCTCGGTATCGATCAAGTGCTGACCGCCCTGATGCACGGTGCGCGGTGGCGCAAGTTCGCGTAGCACGCTAGGTGCGGCATCAAATCCCCTGGCGGCTAGCGCGGAATCGAGCTCGCCGATGTGGGCAAGAATCAATTCGCGCAGCGCCAGGGTGTCGCTCCAGGTGGTGATTGCGATGCGTTGGCCGGCGAGGCCGATGCGCGCACGAAGTTTGCCCAAGTCGCCAACGGGGACTTCTACCATCACGGCCAGCGCGGCTGCCGAGGACGTGCTTTGGGGGCGGCCTTCATCCTGCACTTCGATGTTCAGCGTCTGCAGGCCGTGAGCGGTTTTCACAGGCAACTCGAAACAGGCGAGCAGTGTCTGGTTCTGTGCCGCATTGGCCGTATCCAACTGATGCGTGGTGATGCGGGCCAGCGCGGCGTTGACGTCTTCCAGCAAGCTGCCCGGAGGCGCCAGGCCGGCGGAGCCGGGCTGTGTGCCCGGGGTCGGGTCACTGTCCGGCGCCGCGGGCGTCTGGGGGCCGGGTTCGCTTGCCCCGGACGCGGCAGGGATAGCGGAGGATGCCTGCGCGAGCATCGGCGCTGTTGACGCTACGGTAGCGATGAGGGCAGTGCCCGACTGCGCGGCGCGCGGCAGGGCAAGCGGCGAGGGCGCTGCATCCTGCGGGCGCTGAGCCGCTGACGTCGTCGAGGGGAGTATGGGACGGCTGGTGGCAAGCAGCGCTTCACGCAGCGCAATCAACTTCAGTTTCAAGTCGCCGGTCGGCAGGCTGGCATCCGCATCGGTCATCCCTTTCATGCGGGCATCCTGCGCCAGCACAGCCTCACCAAGACGGCGCTCCAGACCGTTGCCAGCCTGTCTGACGGCGTTAGCCAAGGCAGTGGGCTGCGCCAACGCGCGCAAATCAGGCAGCGCCTTGAGCAGGCTATCAAGCTGGTTCACCACCTCCTTGCCCAGCACCGCAAGGCCCGCCGGATTTGCGAGCTGTTGCGCCATCCGCGGTACCACCTCCGCCAGCGGCGCCTGTTGGGGCAGCGCGCGCCCGAGCGCCGCGTTGACCACCGCAGGAGGTGATTCCCCGTCGGGCGGGGCTTGAATCATCAATTGAGTCTGGCTGCCGGCGGTCAGCACTTTGGCGGTCAGTTGCGTGCCCGCCGGTAAGTTCAGTGCTGTTTTCGCCACCAGCGGCTGCCCGTTAACGCTAAGTCGCAGGGTGGTGGCGTCGAGTTGTTCGATGACGCTGATGGACAGGAGTTGACCTACGGCCCAACCCTGCGCCATTGCGACTTGCGCGCTTGCCGAAGGCGCCCGTGGGGCGGTGGTGGGCAGGGTCGAAAGATCGATACGCATGCAGGCCTGAGCGGCCGCGGCCGGCTTAACTTGACCCGATGGCTGCTGCCGCACGGTGCTCCGGGTGTAAGGTAGGCGTTAGTTCGGGCGGAATTCCTTGTATGGCAATCGGGCGCTTATGGTGGGTGAGGCGGGGCGGCGAGCCAAAAGGGCCGTTTCCAGCGGCCGTCATCGAAAAAAACATCGCGCAGGGTCGGATTCTGGCCGCCGACCAGCTGAGCGTTGACCGTCAATCTTGGGGACCGGCCAGCGCCTACCCGGACTTCGACGTCCTGGCTGCCAACGTGAACGGCGCGGCGCGCGAGCGCACGCAGCCGGCCGCCAGACGACCTGCAGCAGGCGAAACGGTGGCGTCAGCCGATGTACTCGACGAGGCGGGGCTTACCGCTCGCATCGCGCGCTCGGAGCGGGTCTGGGCCAGCTTGCGGCCGGCCCGACCGCGTCAACGGCTGTTGCCTTACCTGCTTCTGGGCTTGCTGGTCATCGGTCTGTTTGTACTGGCCGTGACTCGAAGCTTGCCGTCGTCGTCGGCGGCGCGTTGCGCCGAGGCTCCTCGCCCCGAGGTGAATTGGGAATATTGCGTGATGACAGGGCGCAACCTGCGCGGCGCGCAACTGGCCGGCGCAACGCTGCGCAACGCCCAATTGGCAGGCGCCGATCTGGGTGGTGCTGATTTGCGGGGCGCCGACTTGGCCTACGCCGACCTGAGCAATGCCTTGTTGCGCGATGCCCGGCTGGACGGCGCCCGGCTGGTGGGCGCTACCTTGAGCGCGGCCGTGTTGGAGGGGGCTAGTCTGGCGGGCGCGGATCTGGGCTTCGCCGACCTGACCGGCGCCATCGTGAAGCGCAGCCTTTTTACCCGGACGCGCTTTGAACAAACCGTAATGCCATCGGGCCAACGCTGTTCAGCAGGCGGCACCAGCGACTGCGAGCGAACAGTCCGCAGCCCCTGATTGCGCCGGTGTGCAATCTGGCGCCTTAAATGGCTTGTGTTATCCCGCTCAGCCCATTACGATTCGGCTCCTAACAGGTGCGGGGTGGAGCAGTCTGGCAGCTCGTCGGGCTCATAACCCGAAGGTCGCAGGTTCAAATCCTGCCCCCGCTACCACTCAGAAAAAAAAGGCCCCGGGACAACGGGGCTTTTTTGTTTGTGCGATGGAGAAAATGCTGGACGCCGACCACATCACGCAACGACTCGAACCCACGGTGACCGGGCTGGGTTTCGATCTCTGGGGAATCGAAAGAGGCCGAAGCGGGCAGAGCCAATTGCTACGGCTCTACATCGATCATCCCGAGGGGATTACCGTTGATGACTGCGAAGCAGTCAGCGCCCAGGTCGCCGACTTCATCGAAGTCCACGAACTGATCAAAGACAGCTACACGCTGGAAGTATCCTCCCCCGGGATGGACCGACTGCTGTTTCGGCCCGCGCAATGGGCTGCCTATGTCGGCGAAGGCGTTCAGGTGAAGTTACGCAGCCCCGTCGCCGGCAAGCGACGGGTCACCGGCAAGCTGCTGTCGGTTGACGCTGAAACTGCATTAGTCGCGGAAGACACTGGCGATATCCGCCTCCCGTTCGCGGTCGTTGATCGGGCCCGGCTCGTGCCGGACTGGTCGCTGGTTGCAACACCTAAAAAGCCTGCCCGTGGCGCTAAGGGGCCGGCGAAAACCGATCGGAAAGAAAGATGAACAAGGAAATCCTCACAGTCGTTGACGTGGTGTCCAACGAAAAAGGCGTGGCGAAGGAAGTCATCTTCGAAGCATTGGAAGCCGCGCTGGCCAGCGCCACCAAGAAACGCTTCACCGAAGACGTTGATGTGCGAGTCGCCATCGACCGACAGACCGGCGACTACCACGCGTTCCGTCGCTGGGAAATCATCGACCCGGAAGTGCGCACCGCTGAACTTGAACTGGTCAATCCTGGCGACCAGCCGGATCTGGAATTCCCCGAACGACAGATTTTCCTGCCAGACGCTGCGGCCAACCACCCACTGAAGCAGGTCGGTGATTTCGTAGAGGAGCCGCTGGAGGCCGCCGAATTTGGCCGCATCGCGGCGCAGACGGCCAAGCAGGTCATCGTGCAGAAAGTGCGCGAAGCCGAGCGGGCGCAGGTAGTCGATGCCTTTAGTGCGCGGGTTGGCGAACTGGTCATGGGCGTCGTCAAGCGCATCGAGCGCGGCAATATTTTTCTTGATCTTGGCGGCAACGCCGAGGCCATCATCACCAAAGATCACGTCATCCCGCGCGAAGTGGTCCGCCCCGGTGACCGCGTGCGCGGTTATCTGTTCGATGTCCGTCCGGAGAAGCGTGGTCCGCAGCTCTTTGTCAGCCGCACCGCCCGCGAACTCTTGATTGAGCTTTTCAAGCTTGAAGTGCCAGAAATTGGCGAGGGCGTCATCCGGGTGCATGGCGCGGCGCGCGATCCGGGACTGCGCGCCAAAATCGCCGTGCAAAGTCTGGACCAGCGCATCGACCCCGTTGGCGCTTGTGTCGGGATGCGTGGTTCGCGCGTGCAGGCGGTGTCAAATGAACTTGGCGGCGAGCGCGTGGACATCATCCTGTGGGATGAAAATCCCGCGCAGTTTGTGATCAACGCAATGTCGCCCGCCGACGTCGTGTCTATTCTGGTCGACGAAGATTCGCGCAGCATGGATGTCGCGGTCGCCGAAGAGCAGCTGTCGCAGGCCATTGGTCGTAATGGCCAGAACGTGCGCCTTGCCAGTCAGCTGACCGGTTGGGAACTCAACGTGATGACCGAGTCCGATGCCGAGCAGAAGAGCGAGGCCGAGACCCTGCGTGCGCAGAAAACCTTTATGGACCTGCTGGACGTGGACGAGGAGATTGCCGCGATTCTGGTGCAGGAAGGCTTTGCCTCTATCGAAGAAATTGCCTACGTACCCGAACACGAAATGATGGCGATTGAAGAGTTTGACGAAACCCTGGTCTCCGAGCTTCGGCAACGGGCCAAGGATCTGCTGCTGACGCAGGCGATTGCTTCCGAAGAGCACGTCGGTGACAACGTTCCGGCAGACGACCTGCTGGCGATGGCAGGCATGGATACGGATCTGGCCTACGCGCTGGCTGCGAAGGGCGTCACCACGATGGACGACCTCGCCGAGCTGTCGGTAGACGAATTGATGGAAATCGACGGCATGACGGAAGCGCGCGCCGGGGAACTTATCATGACGGCTCGCGCGCCGTGGTTTGCGGATGCGGACAATGCTTCCGCCGGGGGTTGATCATGGCTGAAATTACCGTTCGCGAGTTTGCGACCGTCCTGAAGGTGCCGGTGGAGCGCCTGATCGCGCAACTCGCCGACGCCGGCTTGGTGGGCAAGCAGGCCGAAGCAATTATTAATGAGCAGGAAAAGAGCCAGCTGCTGGCGCACCTGCGCCGACTGCACGGCAAGGACTCCGCCGCGCCCGAGGTCACCAAAATTACGCTGAGCCGGAAGACGGTCAGCGAAATCAAGATTCCGGCAGACAAAGGCAAAACCCGCTCGCGGCTGGTCAAGCCCGGCGTGGCTGCCAAGACGGTTGCGGTCGAGTTCCGTCGCACCAGAACTTACGTCAAACGCAGCGCGATTGACGACGACGAAGCGGCGAAGGCGGAACAGACCGGTGCGGAGACAGCCGACCAGTTCGTCGAAGCGATCGAGGAACTGGTGACGGAAGTCCCGGTGGAAGTGGTGGATGCCGCGCCCGAGGTGGAAGCGGTTGAACCTGAGCCGGCGGTCGTCGAACCCGAGCCCGCGACGGTGGCGGTCGTGCCGGAACCCGTTGTGGCGCCAGCACCGGTGGTCGTAACCCCGGCCCCTGCGCCGGCGCCGGCCCGTCCGCGCCCCGAAACGCCGCCGCGCCACGGCGAGCGCCGTGACGGTGGTGACGATAAGTCGCGCTTTGGCCGCAAAGAACTTCATGTGGCGACTGATAAGTCCGGGCGTCGCAAGAAAAAGCCACAACCGATGCGGCGAGTGGTGGCTCCGGTCGGCGGCAAGCACGCCTTCGAACGGCCAACCGCGCCGGTGGTCCGCGAGGTGCCGATTCCGGAGAGCCTGACGGTTGCCGAACTCGCGCAGGCGATGTCGGTCAAGGCGGCTGAAGTCATCAAGGCCATGATGAACTTGGGCAGCATGGTCACGATCAACCAGATGATTGATCAGGAAACGGCGGCCGTGGTGGTCGAGGAAATGGGCCACAAGGCGAAGCTTCTGCGCGAAAACGCGTTGGAAGAAGAACTCCTCGAAAGTGCGGCCGGTGGCGTCCTCCTCAGCAGGGCCCCGGTGGTGACGATCATGGGTCACGTGGACCACGGCAAAACCTCGTTGCTCGATTACATTCGCCAGTCGCAGGTGGCGGCCGGTGAGGCGGGAGGCATTACCCAGCATATTGGCGCCTACCATGTCGAAACGCCGCGCGGCATGATCACATTTCTCGACACGCCCGGACACGAAGCTTTTACCGCGATGCGTGCCCGCGGTGCAAAAGTGACCGACATCGTGATTCTGGTAGTGGCGGCCGATGACGGCGTCATGCCACAGACTGCGGAAGCGGTGAAACACGCCAAGGCGGCGGGCGTGCCGCTGATCGTCGCCGTCAACAAGATCGACAAGCCGGGCGCCGATCCGGATCGCGTCCGCCAGGAACTGTCGGTCATCGGGGTGCTGTCCGAAGCCTGGGGCGGTGACACGCTCTTCGTGCCGGTATCGGCCAAGACCGGGCAGGGCGTCGAAACCCTGCTCGAATCGATCGCCATTCAGGCTGAAGTGCTGGAACTGAAAGCACCGGACGTGGGCCCCGCGAAGGGGGTGGTGATTGAGTCGCGTCTCGACAAGGGCCGCGGCCCCGTGGCGACCGTGCTAGTCCAACGCGGTTTGCTCAAGCGCGGTGACGTGTTGCTGACGGGAACCGAGTTCGGTCGCGTCCGCGCCATGATGGATGCGAGCGGCAAGGTCATCGACTCCGCCGGTCCGTCAATCCCCGTTGAGGTGCTGGGTCTGTCCGGCACGCCGAACGCGGGCGACGATGCGATGGTCGTCGAAGACGAACGCAAGGCGCGTGAAATCGCCATCTTCCGTCAAGAGAAGGAACGCGATGCAAAGCTGGCGCGCCAGCAGGCGTCGAAGCTGGAGAACGCGTTCCAACAGATGAAGGAAGGCGAGACCACCACCCTGCGCATTCTGGTCAAGGCCGATGTGCAAGGTTCGGCCGAGGCCCTGTACGAGTCTCTGACGCGCCTGAGCACCGAGAATGTCCGGGTGGAAATGGTGGCGAGCGGCGTAGGCGGGATCAACGAATCAGACGTCAATTTGGCGCTAGCGTCCAAAGCCTATCTCATCGGGTTTAACGTGCGGGCGGACTCGGCAGCGCGTCGTCTGGTCGACGAGGCCGGGATCGAACTGCGCTACTACAGCATTATTTACGACGTCATTGATGACATCAGAGCCGCTGTGCAGGGCCTGCTGTCGCCGGAAATCCGCGAAACCATCGTGGGCGTGGCGGCGGTACGAGAAGTCTTCCACTCCTCCAAGCTTGGCGCAGTGGCCGGCTGTCTGGTCATGACCGGCACCGTGAAGCGCAACAACCCGATTCGCGTGCTCCGCAACAACGTGGTGATTTACGAGGGCGAACTCGAGTCGCTGCGTCGCTTCAAGGACGACGTCAACGAGGTACGTTCCGGCACCGAATGCGGTATCGGCGTGAAGAACTACAACGATGTGAAGCCTGGCGACCAGATCGAGGTTTACGAGCGCACCGTAGTGGCCCGCACGGCTTGAACACACGGCAGCAGGGAGTTCTGAATGCCGCGTGAGTTTCCTCGTCATGTGCGGGTCGCTGAAAACATCCGTCGCGTGCTGGCCGAACCCGTGATGCGGGCCGGCCGGGATGCGGGGGTGGGCATGTTGACTATCACGCACGTCGACCTCGCGCCGGACCTCACGCAGGCCAAAGTGGCGGTTAGCGCCCTTTCTGCTGCAGATACGTCGGGCCTGATGGAACTGCTGCGCGAGTTGCGACCGGCCATGAGGCAGGTGGTGTCGCGTGAACTCCGGCTAAAAAAAAGCCCTTCGATCTTTTTTGTGCTGGACGATTCCATCGCCAAAGCAGCGCGCATTGGCGACTTGCTGCTGAATCGGCAAGCGGAGTAAGCCTTCAGCGTGGTGGCACGGCCGCTGAAGCCGAAGATCCCGCGGCGCCCGCTCACCGGTATCCTGTTGCTCGATAAACCTGCCGGTCTCAGTTCCAATGCCGCCCTCCAGCGAGTGCGCTTTGTGTATGGCGCAGACAAGGGCGGTCACACCGGCAATCTCGATGTCGCGGCAACGGGCCTGCTGCCGATCTGCCTTGGCGAGGCCACCAAGGTCAGCGCCTGGCTGCTTGATTCTGACAAGCGATATCTTGCCGATGTGCGTCTGGGCGTTACCACCAGCACGGGTGACGCGGAAGGCGAAGTCCTCCGCAGTGCTGATGTGACCGCGGAGATGCGCACCCGTCTCCCGGAAGTGTTGGCCTCATTGCGCGGCGAACAGTCGCAGGTGCCGCCCATGTATTCCGCGCTAAAGCGCGATGGACGCCCGCTGTACGAGCTGGCGAGGGCGGGCGTTGAAGTTGAGCGAGCGGCGCGGCAAATCACGATCCACGCCCTGGAGATGCTGGCGCTGGACGGGAACGAACTGAAAATCGATGTGTCGTGTAGCAAGGGCACCTATATTCGTGTGCTGGCTGAAAGCATCGGCGATTTGCTGGGTTGCGGGGCTTCCTTAAGTGGATTGCGGCGCACGCGGGCGGGCCCTTTCAGTCTGGCGGACGCAGTGCCGCTCGCGCATTTTGGCGAGGTCCAGTGGCCCGGTACCGCGTTTGACAGCCTGCTCTTACCGGCGGATGCCGCCTTGCACGGGATGCAGGCGATTGTCTTGCCGGCTACGCTAGACGCAGAACTCAAGCAGGGGCGGGCAGTGCCCTTGACCGGCCATCATCCCAGCGCGCCCGTCCGAATCTACCGGGCGGACGGCGAATTTGCAGGGCTGGGCGAGGTGACCTTGGAGCGCAAACTGCAGCCTCGGCGCTTGCTCATGCCTGTGCGAAACGCTGTAACGGCTGAATGGCCCGTAAAAAGCGTTGTTCACGCCGAGAGTGGCGGTTAGAATGCCCGGCCTTACCGATCCGGTTTAAAGATTTAAAGAGACATCAGGAGTTCTCAGTAATGGCGTTGACGAGCGAGCAAAAACAGCAAATCGTGACGGGCCACCGTCGGGGTGGCAACGATACCGGTAGCCCGGAAGTGCAGGTGGCGCTGCTGTCCGCCCGTATTGAAGAACTCTCCAAACACTTCAAGACCCACGCGCACGACAACCACTCCCGTCAGGGCTTGCTGCGAATGGTCAATCGCCGCCGCAAATTGCTCGACTATCTCCGTAGTTGCGATACCGAACGCTATCGCGACCTTATTGCGCGGCTCGGATTGCGCAAGTAAGACCCCCCGCCGGCGCGGCCACACGCGCCTTTTGCGCAGTGGCCGTCGCTTCGTTTCCCCACCCACATTTCAATGAATGGGTTACCGATGACGCCAACCACTGTCACGTTTAATTACGGCGAGCAACAAGTCACGCTCGAAACCGGCCGCCTTGCCAAGCAGGCGACGGGCTCCGTCCTCACCACCATGGGCCAGACTGTGGTGTTGACCACCGTGGTCTGTAACAAGGATGCGGGCGCCGCCCGCGACTTCTTTCCCCTGACGGTCGACTATCAGGAACGCACCTACGCGGCGGGTAAAATCCCCGGCGGGTTTTTCAAGCGGGAAGGACGTCCTTCCGAAAAGGAAACCCTGACGTCCCGCCTGATCGATCGCCCCATCCGTCCGCTCTTTCCCGAAGGGTTCACCAACGAAGTGCAGATTATCTGCACGGTGCTCTCACTGGACCCAACGGTTGATCCAGACATCGCGTCGCTGATCGGCGCGTCTGCCGCGCTGTCGATTTCGGGACTGCCCTTTCAGGGACCGATCGGCGCCGCACGCGTTGGTTATCGCGACGGCCAGTACCTGCTGAACCCGAGCTTCGGCGCCCTGGCCGATTCCAAACTCGATCTGGTCGTGGCAGGCACCGAATCCTCAGTGTTGATGGTGGAATCCGAAGCCGCGCAATTGTCGGAAGAGGTCATGCTGGGTGCGGTCGTGTTTGGTCACGACCAGTCGCAGGCCGTGATTCGGGCCATCAAGGAACTGCAAGCCAAAGTGCAGGCACCCACGTCCAACTGGACACCGCCGCCGGCCCCGACTGCGCTCATCGACGCGGTCGAGTCCCGCTTCGGCGCCGCATTCGCGGAAGCCTATGCCATCGTCGACAAAATGGCGCGCCGTGACCGCCTGTCGCAACTGCGGGGCGAAGTGGTCGCCGCATTTGCCGCCGGTGAATCGCCGGCTTGGACGGCCGCACAGGTGTCTGGCGTGGTCGCCAATCTTGAATACGATACGGTTCGCCGGGCGGCCATTGCCGGCAAGCCGCGTATCGACGGTCGGGGCAAGGCCGACATTCGTCCGATATATGTCGAAGTCGGGATGCTCCAGAGAACCCACGGTTCGGCCCTGTTCACGCGTGGCGAGACTCAGGCGCTGGTGGTTGCCGCGCTTGGCACCGAACGCGATTCGCAGATGATCGATGCCCTCGAAGGCCAGCGCCGCGAACCGTTCATGCTGCACTACAACTTCCCCCCGTTCAGCGTGGGCGAAGTGGGTCGGGTGGGTTCGCCGAAGCGCCGGGAAATCGGACACGGTCGTTTGGCCAAGCGCGGCATTCAGGGCGTGATGCCGGACATGAGCAAGTTCCCCTACGCGGTGCGCGTGGTTTCGGAAATCCTTGAATCGAACGGCTCCAGTTCCATGGCTTCGGTCTGTGGCACCAGCCTTGCGCTGATGGATGCTGGCGTGCCGCTAACCGCGCCGGTCGCCGGTATTGCCATGGGTCTGATCAAGGAAGGTGACAGCTACACCGTGCTGTCCGACATCCTGGGCGACGAAGACCACCTCGGCGACATGGATTTCAAGGTGGCTGGCACGCGCGACGGCGTGACCGCCTTGCAGATGGACATCAAGATCAACGGCATCACCAAGGAAATCATGGAAACCGCCTTGCATCAGGCCCGCGATGGCCGGTTGCATATTCTGGAATGCATGAACAAGGTGTTGAGCTCGCCGCGCACCGAGATGTCGGTCTATGCGCCGCGCATCATCACCATCAAGATCGACCCGGACAAAATCCGCGACGTTATTGGTAAGGGCGGCAGCACGATTCGGCAGATCACCGAAGAAACCGGCACCACCATCGACATCACCGACGACGGTACCGTCAAGATCGCGTCGGTCGACTTCGCCGCCGGTCAGGAAGCCAAGCGCCGCGTGGAAGCCATCACCACTGACGTGCTGGTTGGCGCAGTGTATGAAGGACGCGTGCAGAAGCTGATGGATTTCGGTGCTTTTGTGAACATCTTGCCGGGCAAGGACGGGCTGGTTCACATCTCGCAGATTTCCCACGAGCGCGTGGAGAACGTCAGCGACAAGTTGACCGAAGGCGATACCGTAAAGGTCAGGGTGCTTGAAATCGACAAGCAGGGCCGCATCCGCCTCAGCATGAAGGCGGTCGAAGAGTAAGCAAGGACAGGTTCAGGGCCAATTGATGGCCCTGAATCGCGTCACTCGCTAGCCCGCAGGCACCTCGCTCGACGGCTTCGTCGAGCGAGCGTAGGTCTCCGTAATCCCGTCCTCCGTTACCAGCAAATCAAGCCGCTCATCGTGTGCTTCGCTGGGCAGCGCCGTCAGCACCTGCGCAGCGTAGGCGAATCCGATGCGACAGGCTGATGGATGTGCTGCCAGCCAGCGGTCATAAAACCCCTTTCCATAGCCCAGGCGCTCGCCGTTTGCAGTGAAGCCGATGCCGGGGACCACCACGGCGTCTATCTCCCCCCTATAAGCTTGCGGCGCTTGCGGGCGACGGATGCCGAATGGCCCGTTGATGAGTCCAGTCCACCCGGGAAAATGAACGGCTTCCATCTGTCCGGGCCCCGTGATCATGGGCACGAAGAGGGACACGGTGGCCATACTTCGTCTGATGAACGCATCGGTGTTGGCTTCGTCGGCGTTCGCGAGATAGACCAGCAGGCGCGTGTAGCCTCGCTGAAGGACGAGGTTCCAAAGCTGCTGCTGAAGGATTGAATCGGCCAGATGGCGTTGCTCCGCGCTGCGCCAGAGGTGTTGGCGTTGCAGCTTCAGGCGCTCGCGCAGATGCAGTTTGCTGCCGACTTCGTTGCTAATGGTCTTTGTACTGTTCATCGATAGGTCCCAAGCCCATCATGTTGCTTCAATTTACGTCGCCTCATGGCATAGAATGCGCCCCTCGCGAAGCGGAACGCGTTCGCGCTTTCGACAATCCTCAAAAGGTATCCGACTTAATGGTTACGATTCGACTCTCCCGCGGCGGCGCCAAGGCTCGCCCGTTCTATCACATCGTGGTCACCAATAGCCGCAACAAGCGTGATGGACGTTTCATTGAACGTCTGGGTTTCTTCAACCCCATCGCGGTCAAGGCAGAGGAACCTCTGCGTATTAATCTCGATCGCTATCAGCACTGGCTTGCGGTCGGTGCCCAGCCCTCTGATCGCGTCGCCGCGCTGGTGAAGCAAGCGAGCGCAGCCTGAACCTGGACGTTAGTCGTACTGCGTCGCCCGGGCCGGCTTAGGCCCGGCGCGTGGTGGGCAGTGGGCCCGTGGCATCAGACGCTAACGTCAGTGACGCACCGATCCCGGTGGGTCAGGTCCATGGGGTGTTTGGCATTCGCGGCTGGATCAAGCTGCGTTCGTTCACGCGCCCCACAGACGGCATTTTTAGCTACCGGCGCTGGTGTTTCGGGCAGGACCTCCCGCTTAGGGAATATCACGTCAGCAGTTTCCGCGCGGACGGCGAAAATTTTCTCGTCAAACTGCGCGGGGTCAATTCTCGTGAAGAGGCCGAAAGTCTGGTCGGGCTTCAGGTCTCGGTTCCGCCGACCGCCTTGCCGCCGCTGACTGACGGTCACTACTACTGGCGCGATCTGGTTGGCTTGTCGGTGCTTAATCAGGACGGGCTGGCGCTAGGCCGTGTGTCCGGTTTGCTGGAAACCGGCGCCAACGATGTGCTGGTGGTAGAAGGCGAGAGACAGCGTCTGATTCCATTCGTGCCAGAGCGCTATGTGTTGCGGGTGGATTTGACCGGTGGCCAGATTGTCGTGGACTGGCACGCGGACGACTGAGTTGCGACGCTTTTCTGTCATTACGCTTTTCCCGGAGTTGATTACCGCTTTCGCTGGCGTTGGAATCGTCCGACGCGCCTGTGAGCGCAGCTTGATTGCCATTGAGAGCATCAACCCACGCCTGTACACAACAGACGCCAGATCGTCGGTGGACGATAGTCCCTATGGTGGCGGTCCGGGTATGGTGATGAGTGTCTTGCCGCTCAGACGAGCCATCTCCGCCTTGCGCGCTGCCAGCGATGGCCAAGTTCACGTCGCCTAT
Organism: Gammaproteobacteria bacterium; assembly: GCA_023257255.1. Taxonomy (GTDB): domain Bacteria; phylum Pseudomonadota; class Gammaproteobacteria. Next base: position 68,332 of record JALRCR010000002.1, read on the forward strand.
CTGAGCCCGCAGGGTAAGACAATTTCCCAGCAGACATTGCCAGAACTTGAGCGACCCGAGCACCTCTGCTTGCTCGCGGGGCGTTATGAAGGCGTGGACGAACGCCTGTTAGTGCGCGACGTCGATTCGGAATGGTCACTTGGGGACTTTGTGCTGTCCGGAGGCGAAATAGCCGCGATGGCGGTGATTGATGCGCTGACGCGGCGCTTGCCCGGCGCACTCGGTGATGAGCGCTCGGCGAGCGAGGATTCCTTTGCCGACGGCCTGCTCGACTATCCGCATTACACCCGTCCAGAGGTGGTCGATGGGCAGGCGGTGCCGCCGGTACTGCTGAGCGGTAACCATGCGGAAATCGCGCGCTGGCGGCGACAGCAGTCGCTTGGACGCACCTGGCTCAGACGCCCCGACCTGATCACGCTGGCGTGTCTCGACAAGACCGACCGCGCCTTGCTTGAGGCCTTCATCGAGGCGCTTCCTGCGGGTTCCAAAGGTGGGCATTCATAGTTATCATGCCGGTCTTAACTGATTTCCCTGCCGGAGCGCGCTGACCATGACCGATATCATCAAGGAACTCGAAGCCGAACTGCTCGAGAAAAAGATTCCCGCTTTTTCTCCGGGTGACACTGTGGTGGTGCAGGTCAGGGTGAAAGAAGGCAACCGCGAACGTCTGCAGGCGTTTGAAGGCGTTGTCATCGCCAAGCGCAATCGTGGCGCCAACTCGGCCTTCACGGTGCGCAAGATTTCCCACGGGGAAGGCGTTGAGCGCGTGTTTCCGACCTACAGCCCGATGATTGCCGAAATCGCGGTCAAGCGCCGGGGCGCGGTGCGCCGTGCGAAGCTGTATTACATGCGAGACCTGCGCGGCAAAGCCGCCCGCATCCGCGAGAAGATTGTCAGCCGGAGCGACAAGCCCTCCGCCTGACCCCGGTGACCCTCTGGCCTGCCGGCCCATACGCCGCGCAGGCCAGAACCCCCGCCAGCCGATTAATGGCTGCTGCTACCGAAGCGCCGCTCCAGATAGGCGCATATATCTGACGACTCGTACATCCAGGTGGTCTTGCCGTCGGGCTCCTCGATACGCAGACACGGCACCTGCGACTTTCCCGCCTCGCGCACCAGTTCCTCTCTGTAATCATGGTGCTGTCCGATGTCCCGCAGTTCTATCTGGACGCCCAGATCGCCCATCTTTTGGCGCACCTTGGCGCAGAACCAGCAGGTGCTGGACTGATATAGCGATAAATCTTCTGCGGGGGAATGTGGCGAAGACATGTTTGCTCCTGAGGTTTGCAAAATCATTGATAAAAGACGAGGCCAATGCCTAGGCTAGAACGCCATGTCATTTGTCTCAACCGTAATCTCATCTGCCGGCCAGCCATAGAGGGACACAGATGACGAATTCGCCCGGAGCGTCGTTCCTTCTGTCGCGCTTTCTGGACCACCTTTGGCTTGAGTACGGGCTTAGTGCCAATACGCTCGCAGCCTACGGTGCCGATCTGCGGATTTTGCATGGTCGAACCCAACTGGCTGCACGTAGTCTTGAGCAGGCAACGGAAATTGACTTGCTTGAGTTCCTGAGCGATGCCGCACAGATCTCCGCCCGTACCGCCGCCCGTCGGTTGGCCAGCATGCGTCGTTTTTATGCCTGGTTGGTGCGCGAGCGAATTCGCAGCGATGACCCGACTCTACGCCTGACCGGACCTAAGACCGGGCGGCGTCTGCCCAAGAGTCTCAGCGAAAGCGACGTGGAAAAACTGTTGGCGGCGCCGGGTATCGAGACGCCGCTGGCACAACGGGATTCGACGATGCTGGAAGTGCTCTATGCCACCGGCCTGCGCGTGTCGGAACTGGTGGCGCTGTGCTGGTCGCAGGTGAATTTGGTGGCCGGCGTGGTCCGCGTGGTGGGTAAGGGTGACAAGGAGCGTTTGGTGCCCTTGGGTGAAGTAGCGCGTAGCCAGCTTGAGGCCTATGTGCGCTTTGCGCGCCCCGCCATTCTGAACAGCCGGCCGTGTGACGCGCTATTTCCCACCGCCCGCGGTGCTGCGATGACAAGGCAGGCTTTTTGGCAGCTGATCAAACGGTATGCGCTCAAGGCCGGACTGCCGACCCAGCTTTCCCCTCACACGCTGCGTCATGCGTTTGCGACGCATCTGTTGAACCACGGCGCGGATCTGCGGGTTGTGCAGATGCTGCTCGGTCACGCCGACATTTCCACGACCCAGATTTATACGCATCTGGCCCGAGAGCGACTGAAGTCGCTGCATGCCGAGCATCACCCACGGGGATAAATGGTCCGTATTTAATTCAACGGTGTTTCCGGGGGCACTACGGCAACGACTTCCGTGAAGGTGGTGACCCCGGCGGCGATTTTCTCGGCGCCGGACAGGCGCAGCGGGCGCATGCCCTCGCGGCGTCCGGCGGCACTCAGCTGATTGGCTTGCAGACCAGGTTTGATCAGCGCTTTCAGTTCATCGGTCAGGCCAATAAGTTCGTAGATGCCGACTCGACCACGATAGCCGGTGTGCCGGCACTCATCGCAGCCGACCGCCGTCATGACGGTGCGCGGTACCGGCAACAACCCTTCGAGATCGAGTCGCTGCCACGCCGCCAGATCGACAGGACTGGGACGCTTGCAGTGCGGACATAGCGTACGCACGAGCCGCTGGGCCATTACGCCCAGCAGCGTGGCGCCAATCAGATAAGGTTCGATGCCCAGATCCATGAGCCGGGTGACCGCCGAAGGCGCATCGTTGGTATGCAAGGTCGAGAGCACAAGATGGCCGGTCAGTGCGGCCTGAATAGCGACATCGGCCGTTTCGCGATCGCGGATTTCGCCAATCATGATGATGTCCGGATCCTGTCGCAGCAGGGTTCGCACGCCGTTGGGAAAGCTGAGATCAATCGCAGGCTGTACCTGCATCTGATTGAACGTGGACTCCACCATTTCGATTGGATCCTCGATCGTGCACACATTGATCTCCGGACGCGCGAGTTGGCGTAGGGCCGAGTAGAGCGTCGTGGTCTTGCCCGAGCCGGTAGGTCCCGTGACCAGCACGATGCCGTAAGGGTGACGGGTCAGGTCGGTCCAGATGCGCAGATCGCGCTCGCTGAAGCCCAGCGCCGAGAAGGGCTGTTCCAGCTTTTCCGGGTCAAAAATACGCATGACGAGCTTTTCGCCAAACGCTGTCGGCATGGTGGAGAGCCGCAGTTCCACTTCTTTGCCCAGCGGCGTTTTAGTTTTCATGCGCCCGTCCTGTGGTCGACGCTTGTCTGCCACATCCATGCGTCCCAGGCTTTTAATGCGACTGACTATGGCCCCGAGTACCGGCGTGGTCATCTGATTCACCAGATGCAGCACGCCGTCAATCCGGAACCGGATATTGCCCTGATCGCGCCGCGGTTCGAGATGAATGTCGCTGGCCCGCTGCTCGAAGGCGTATTGCAGCAGCCAGTCGACCAGATGAACGATGTGACGGTCGTTCGCATCCGGCTCTCCCACTTCGCCTAGCTGGGTCAGCGCCTCCAGATTTTCGACAATGCCGCTGCGCTCGGCAGCCTTGCTGGACGCCGCGCGGCTCAATGAACGACTGACCCCATAAAACTCGCGCAAATAGCGCTGAATTTCGACCGGATTGGCGAGCACCCGGTGAATCTTGCGTTTGATAATCGGCAGGATTTCTTTTTCCCATTCGGCGACAAAGGGCTCCGCGGTCGCGATCACCACATGCTGATCCGAGACCTCTACCGGCAAAAACTGCCAGCGCGTGGCATACGCCTGAGAGACGAGCTTGGTGACCGCTTCAACTTCGATTTTCAGCGGGTCGATGCGGTGATACGGGATTTTCAGACCTTCCGCGACCACCCGGGTAATGGTCTCCAGGGTGAGCGGAAACGGCGGTTCTGTGGCGCTATGCAGATTTTGGGCGGCTAACTGCGCAAATGGATGCCGCTTGTCGTTGGCGGCTACTGCGGCTCGCACCCGCTGGATCACGCGGCCGTCGATCACGCTGCGCGCGAGCAAGATTCGCAGCACATCGTCGAGGGTCACGGGTCGTTCCTGCTTGGCCGCCTCTGTGGGGCCTGGCGTGATGATGCGGTCTTTAATGGTCATGTCTTGTCCAGTTCCGCCAATAGCAGGTCGGTGACGAGTTCGAGTCGTTGAATCATCGCGCGAAGAAAACTGCGCTGAAATCGTTGCTGTGTGGAAGCTGGCAGCCGGTCGATGGTGCGACTACGAATTTTTAGCGCGGTGACCGCTTCCAGACTGACAATCGATGCACCGCGCCTGCCGTCGACAAATAGCGCCATCTCGCCGAAGCATTCGCCTGCTTTCAGGTGCAGCAACTGCCGGCCTTTCTTTTCAACCGCAACGGTGCCCTCGACCAGCACGTAGAACGAGAGATCCGACAGGCCCTCGCTCAGCAGCGTTTCTCCTGCGACTGCGCTTTTCCATTCTCCGGCATGCACCAGTTCCCAGATATCTTCCTCCGGGTAGTCTTTGAAAAAGTCGAGCGTGGCGAGCAGGGCAAACTTGTCGGGCGGTTGAATGGACTGCTGGTCCTCTTCCAGGAAATCGAACACGAGTTCCAGATCGCCCGCCAGATCTGCTCCGCTGCGATAGCGGTGTGCCGGGTTTCTGGCCAGCGCCCGATCGAGAATACGCTGCAGGATGGCCGGCGTGTCGTGGCGTAGTTCCGCTAGGGGTAGCGGTCGCTGCGGGCCCTGCGCAAACGGGATTTTGCCGGTGTACAGGCGGTAAGCCATCGTCCCGAGCGCCAGCAGGTCTTGTGCTATGCCGGCCGCGAGCGCCTCGGGTGAATTGTCAGGGTTGGCAGCATCGCCAACGAGGTCGGTACCCAGCGGAGCGCCCTCCAGACGGGTCAGCGCGGCGCCAAAATCGGCAATCTTGATATTGAACTGCTCGTCGATCAGCACGTTGCCGCAGTTCAGATTGCGATGGAGCGTGCCGCGTCGATGGGCGAAATCCAGCGCGCGTGCGCATTGCGCGATGATGCGGGTGGCGACACCCACGGGCAGCAGCCCGTCCGCTTTGGCGTTGGCCTCGAGGCTGCGGCTGCCGGGGACGTATTCCATGGCGATATAGCATCGACCCTGATCGACGCCGGCATCAAAAATGGTCGTGATGTGCGGATGGCGGAGGGCGCCTGCGTGCTGAGCCTCGGCAAAGAAACGACGCTGCCTGACCTCGCGCTCCGACGCGCTCTCATTCAGCAGCTGCGGCGCGACTTTCAACGCCACTTCGCGCTCAATGAACGGGTCTTGCGCCAGAAAGACGCTGGTCGAAGGGCCGGCTCCAATTTGCCGGAGGATGCTGTATTTCCCGAGCTGTTGTCCCTCGAGGGCGCTGTCGTCAGCCAAAAGAAACCTCCCGTTACCATTTTGCGCGCCGCGCGTGTCCATTTGAGGTCGGCCTACGGGCTACTGTAGCTGCCGCGTGGGCATCGAGTAAGCCTGCGGCGCCAGCCTTGCGCATCACAATCCATGATAAATTGCGGCAAATCTCACCGATTGCTTGAAGCCTGAGGGAATGCCATGACTTTCTCACGAATTAAATCGACCTTCATTGTGGCGCTGCTATGTCTGGCAGGTTCTGTACAGGCCGACGAGGCGCTGCAAAAGCGTTTTGCCGAGCGACTCAAGAAAGTTATCAGCGATGCGACCATCACGAGCGTAAAGCCGGCGCCGGTGACCGGACTCTATGAAGTCATGCTTGGCGCGACGGTGTTGTACATGAGCGAAGATGCGCGCTACGTGTTTCGAGGCGACATCTTTGACCTCAACTCCAAAGTCAATCTGACGGACACGCGACGGACCGAGGCGCGTACGACCGCTTTCGGTGGTCTCAAGGCGGGCAGCACCATCGATTTTCTGGCGCCCACGACCAAGCCGCTCGCGACCCTGTTTGTATTCACAGACATTGACTGCGGCTACTGCCGCAAATTTCATCGCGAGGTGCCGGCCTTGAACAAAGCGGGTATCTCGGTGCGATATCTCGCATTCCCCAGAACCGGGATCGACAGCCCCTCTTACGACAAGGCGGTGGCGGTGTGGTGTGCGGCCGATCGCAAGCAGGCGCTGACCGATGCTAAATCGGGCCAACAGCCGCCGATGACCAAGTGTGAAAACCCGGTCGCCAGCGATTATCGACTGGGTGAGTCGATGGGTGTGCATGGCACGCCCGCCCTGTACACGGAACAAGGGGAAGAACTCGGCGGGTACATTCCTGCTGAGGAACTGATCCGAATCTTTAAGGCCGGCGGCTAGCGGGGCAGGGGGCGATCAGCGGGACAGTTGGGTCAAGCGGGCCCGCGTGATGCTGCCGTCCTTCTCGCGATATTCAATCTGCACCGGGAAATAAGCCCGTTGCGGGTCACACCACAAGGTCGTGCGCCGCTGGTCCTTGCGCCGGTGCTCCACCTGCAGGGTGTCGACGCTCCCGGTGTCCAGCGTGATGCGCGACTTACCCACGAGCGCCAGCGCAAACGTTTGCCGTTTACCGCCATCCGGCACCAGATACGCCAGTGTCTCTGTCTGGGCCAGCAGGTCGGCCGCTAGCGCCAACTGATAGGTCAGCTTGTCCTGTTCCGTTCCGGTCAAGGGCAGTTGCCAGCGCCGCTCACCGTTGTAGCCGCTGGCAAGATTTTGCGACCAGTCAAAGTCAACGCCGGTGCGTTGGATTTTTTTGCCGCTTTCCTTTCGATACTCGTAGGTAACTGGCCGCAGGCGGCCGTCTTGCACGAGGCCGCGGCTCGACTCCGTTACTAACACGCGCTTAAGTGCCGCGGCCAGTCCCGTCGTTTCAAAGGTCGCACTGAGGTGGTAGTGATTCGCGCCCTCCAGCCGCAGCGTGCGGCGCATGATGCCGACCTGGAAGCCTTGGGCAGTCACGGTATAGACCGCATCAAAAGGGGCCAGCAGCGCAGGCGCAGCGGCGCTTGCCAAGGGTTGGAAGCCGAGCAGGAAAAGACCCAGCAGCAGCGTCAGGCGCGCAAAAAGCATGTGTTAGACTCGCCTCGTTTCAGTTCGCCCGTGCGGACTTTGCTGCTGCATGAATGAACGCCGACCCTCTCCACACTACCGAGCCCTGCGCCGCATGAACAGCGCCGTCGTCCAACTTAAAACGGGCCGCATCGCCGTGATCGGCGATGTCATGCTCGACCGCTACTGGTCGGGTGCGGCGACCAGAATTTCACCCGAGGCCCCGGTGCCGGTGTTACGCGTAGCCGGGCAGGAAGACCGAATCGGTGGCGCTGCCAATGTCGCCGCCAACGCGGTGGCAGTCGGGACGCAGACGAGTTTGGCCGGTTTGGTCGGCGACGATGCCGACGGTCGGGTGATCGAGACACTCTGTCAGGCGGCTGGTATCGACCCCATGCTCCGTCGCAACGGCGCAGCATCGACGGTCAAGCTGCGCGTGCTAGCTCAGCATCAGCAGTTGTTGCGAGTCGACTTCGAAGTTCCGCCCGCTGCCGGCGCCGCCGCTGCTTTGTTAGACGACGCCCCCCGTATTTTCGCCGGCGCGGGCGCCGTGGTCCTTTCTGATTACGCCAAAGGCGTGCTGGACGATCCACAGGCCTGGATTCAAAAAGCCCGCGCGGCGAATCTGCCCATCATCGTTGATCCCAAACATCAGGACTTTCGACGCTACGCGGGCGCCACCTTGCTAACCCCCAATCTGGGCGAGTTTCACGCCGCCGTTGGTTTCTGTGCCGACGACAGAACGCTGGTCGAGCGGGCGCTGGCCCTGTGTGAGGCGCACAGTTTGGGCGGGTTGCTGGTCACTCGTGGAGAGCACGGTATGTCGCTCGTGCGGCCAGGGCACAGTCCGCTGCACTTGCCTGCGCAAGCGCGTGACGTATTTGATGTGACGGGCGCTGGGGACACGGTATGTGCGCTTCTGGCCTGTGGGCTCGCCGCCGGACTTGATCTGGCGACCACCACGCATCTCGCCAACGTGGCGGCCGGGATCGTGGTGGGCAAACTGGGTACTGCGGTGGTCTCCAACGATGAACTCGCCCATGCGGTTGGCGACGCCGGTGGGGCCGGCTTGAAAGGCGTCGTCACCGAGGCCGAACTGCTCGCCGAAGTCGATGCGGCCCGTCGTCACGGCCAGCGACTGGTGATGACCAACGGTTGCTTCGATCTGCTGCACGTGGGGCATCTACGGTACCTGGAGGCGGCGGCCGCGCTGGGCGACCGGTTGATCGTGGCGGTCAATTCCGACGCATCGGTTAAGCGGCTGAAGGGGCCTTCGCGCCCGGTGAACGACACCGCCACCCGGATGGAGGTGCTGGCGGGCCTGCGCGCCGTAGACTGGGTCACGGTCTTTGAGGAAGACACGCCCCAGCGCCTGATTGCGGCGGTCGCGCCCGATGTGCTGGTGAAGGGCGGGGATTACACGGTGGCGCAAATCGCCGGTGCCAGCGAGGTATTGGCCCGCGGGGGCCAAGTCCTGACCTTGCCATTCCACGACGGGCATTCCACTACCGGCCTGATTGCGGCGCTGGAACGCGCCGGAGAAACCTCATGATCGTCATTACCGGGGCCAGTGGTTTCATTGGCAGCAATCTGGTGCATGCGCTGAACGCGCGGGGGCGTCACGATCTGGTGCTGGTCGACGACCTAAAGGACGGCCACAAATTTGTGAATCTCGCTGGCGCGACGCTGGCCGACTACTACGACTGGCGCGAGTTTCTGCCGAAGTTCGACCAACTGGCGAGATCCGGCGACGGCATCGAAGCGGTTTATCACCTTGGGGCCTGTTCCGACACGATGGAGTGGGACGGCCAATACATGATGAGCGCTAATTTCACCTATTCCAGGCAGTTGCTGGAGGCGTGCGACCTGCACGGCGTGCCGCTCATCTATGCCTCAAGTGCGTCGGTGTATGGCCTCAATGCGCAATGCGTCGAGAATCCGGCGTATGAGCGGCCGCTCAACGTCTATGCGTTTTCCAAACTGGCCTTCGATCAGCACCTGCGACAGCGGCGCGCCACGCTCAGAACGCGGGTGGTTGGCCTGCGTTACTTCAACGTCTACGGACCGCGCGAACAGCACAAGGGCCGCATGGCCAGCGTGGTGTTCCATTTCAACAACCAGTTGAAGGCGGGCAACGAGGTCCGATTATTCGGTGCCTCGCACGGGGTAGCGGCTGGCGAACAGTCCCGAGACTTTATTTTTGTGGACGATGCGGTGGCGCAGACGCTGTGGTTTGGCACGCACCCGACTGCAGCCGGCATCTTCAACTGCGGGACGGGTCAGACCGCAAGCTTCAACGATATTGCAGCCGCCGTGATTGGCTGGCACGGACGCGGCACGGTGTCTTATGTGCCATTTCCACCGGAATTGCTGCCCGCTTACCAGAATCGAACCTGCGCCGATCTTGGCGCAACGCACGCCGCGGGATGCCAGATCGCAATGCGCGACGTACGCGCGGGGGTACGAGCCTATCTCGACTGGCTGAACGCATGAGGCGGCTTTATAGCCTGATTTTTGCGCTGGCGCTGCCGCTCATCCTGTTGCGCCTGGCGTGGCAGGCTTGGCGTAATCCCGCGTACCGCGACCGTTGGCTGCAGCGTCTGGGCCTCTACGGCAGAAGCCGGGCAGCCGAGTCGCCGCTGTGGATTCATGCGGTCTCAGTCGGTGAGGTCGGGGCCGCGGCGCCGCTGATTCGGGCGCTACGCGAGCGCTATCCCTACCGCAATATTCTGGTCACCACCTCCACCCCGACCGGCTATGCCACGGTGGCCCGACAGTTCGGCGAGACGGTGCAACACGCCTACTTTCCCTACGACCTTTTATCGATCGTGGGCCGCTTCCTCCGTCATTTCCGACCTTGCATGCTGTTGCTGATGGAGACCGAGCTGTGGCCCAACGTCATTCACGCCTGTCATGCCGCGCAGATCCCGGTGTTGCTGGTGAACGGTCGGATGTCGGAGCGCTCGGCGCAGCGCTATCTGGCGTTTCGCGGGTTGTGCGCCGGGATGTTGCAAGAACTCACCAGCATTGCGGCACAGAGCGAGGCCGATGCCGCACGACTGGTCACGCTGGGCGCCGAGCTCGCGCGGGTGCGGGTGACCGGGAGCCTCAAGTTCGATGTCCATTTGCCCCCCAGCGTATTTGAAGAGGGCGCCTCGATTCGCCGGGAACTTGGCGCCAATCGCGCCATTCTGATGGCCGGCAGCACGCGTCCCGGCGAGGAGGAGATCCTCCTGCAGGCGCTACGCCTGTTGCGACATCGGTTCCCCGAGTTATTGCTGGTGCTGGCGCCACGTCATCCAGAACGTTTCGACGCGGTCACGGAACTGATGAAGCGGGAAGGCTGGCATTTTGTGCGGCGTTCTCGCGGTGATCCGGTAACGGCCAACACCGAGATATTCCTGCTGGATACCATGGGTGAGATGCTGCGCTTCTATGCGGCTACCGATCTGGCTTTTGTCGGTGGCAGCCTGATGCCGCTGGGCGGACACAATGTGCTGGAGCCAGCCACGGTCGGCGTCCCCGTGATGGCCGGCCCGCACTTGTTCAACTTCGCCGAGATTGCCGACAAACTACAGCGCGCCGGGGCGCTGCGGTTGGTGGGGGACGCGACCTCGCTGGCGGCGACGGCCGCGGAATGGCTGGACGACACGGACGCGAGAGACCGTGCTGGCCGTGCCGGCCGCGATATCGTGGCTCATAATAAAGGCGCTACGCGAGCGGTCCTCGAACTGCTGGGAAGCGCCGGGCTGCGCTAAGCAGCACTGGGCGACGGGGTGTTGAGACCTCAACCGACCATACCAAACCTGACTCTGGAGGCTTTCACGATGCGTAAACACAATCCGTTGGCGGCGTCGCTGGCGCTTGGATACCTGCTCGTTGCCGCGACGCCGGCGCAGGCCCAGTCAGCACAGGTATTCGCCTATCCGAGCGGCGGCCAAAGTCAGCAGCAGCAAGAGGCGGACCGCTATCAATGCCATCAGTGGGCCGTATCGCAGACTGGCTTCGATCCTACCGCCATGCCGCCGCCGCAGGCGGTACCGCCACCGCCGCCGCAGGGCTACAGCGACCAGCCGCCGCCGCAACAGCAACAGTCCAGCGGTGGTTTTCTGGGCATTGGTAATGGCGGCATGTTCAAAGGGGGCGGCATGCTGGGCGATGCGGCAACCGGCGCTGCGCTGGGCGCCGCGGGTGGCGCACTGGCCGGCAATGCGGGGCAGGGCGCGGCAATCGGTGCGCTGGCGTCTACGGTGCTAGGAGTGGCGACCAAGGCCGTCAAAGGCAACAGTCAGCCGCCGCCGGCACCCCCCCCGCAGGGTTATGACTACTATCAACAGAATCAGGCGCAGGCCGCCCAGGAACGTCAACGCCGGATGGGCGACTACAACGGCGCGTTTGGTGCCTGTATGAAGGCTCGCAACTACACCATCAATTAGGCGGCCTTTGGCTTAGCGCAGCCAGCCCTGAATGGTCTTGAACGCCGGGTGGCTGGCATCTGACAGCCACTCGAACACCACCGACTCGGCGCTAACGATGTTGACTTGACTGCTACGCAACCGGTCCAGCGCGTTCTGGTAGTTCTCCAGCCGGCGTGAGCAGATGGCGTCTTCCACCACGAAGACTTCGGCCCCCGTGGCCACCAAATCCAGCGCGGTCTGCAACACGCAGATATGCGCCTCCATGCCCACAAGCACCACGTGGCGACGCTGAAAAGCGGCGATCGCGGCGGGGAAACCTTCGGCACCCATGCAGCTGAAGGCGGTTTTCTGGAAGCTCCGACCTTGATCTGGCAGCGCCTCTGCGACCATCGGATGGGTATAGCCCAAGCCCTGCGGATATTGCTCCGTGTGCAGCACCGGCACGCCAAGCAGCTTGGCTGAGCGGACGAGCAGCGCAGAGTTCTGCAATACGCGGTTAAGCACCTTCGAGGGCATCGCATCGCCCAGCCTGGTCTGGATGTCGATGACGACCAGCACAGCGTCTTCCAGCTGACACTTCAGGGCTCCGGTGATACGACTGGTCATAAGCTGTTCCCTGGCGTGGCCGCCGGTGAATGGAAATCAGGGCGCCTTGCTGGCTGCTGCGGTAGCCCCGGGCGGTTTAAGCCAAGCGTTGGTCAGTGCGATATCTTCCGGTCCCAAGGTTCCGGCGGCCTGCTTGAGACGCAGCAGGTTGAGGATGTACTCGTAACGGGCACGGGCAAGATCGCGCCGCGCCTGCGACAGCCCGCGCTCTGCGGTGACCACGTCTACGGTGGTTCGCGTGCCGACTTCAAATCCCGCCCGGGTCGATTCAAGCGCGGTCGCGGATGAAACCACCGCCTGTTGCAGCGCTGATACCGCGCTGATCTGCGTCATCACGCCAAGAAACGATTCGCGGGTCAGTCGGTAGGTGGCGCGCCGGGTTTGTTCCACCCGCTCTAGCGCGACCGCGTGCTGGTGCCCGGCTTGCCGGGTTCGGGATGACACGGCGCCGCCCTCGTAAATGGGCACGTTGAGACGGATGCCGATATCGCTGGTGGTGCTTTCGTTTTGCCCGAACTGACCGCCGCGCGACATATACCCGTGACCGCCTTCGATATCGATGGTCGGGTAGTGCCCGGCGCTGGCAATCCCGATTTCTGCCTCGGCAACTTCTGCCGCCGAGAGCGCCGCCGCAACTTCCAGATTCTGGTTGATGGCCGTTTCGGTCCACTGCTTGATGTCGTCCGGCACTGGTTTGTCGAGGCTTAGCTTGTCGCCCAAGGTCCAGAGCTCGCTGGGGAATTCGCCGGTAGTTTCGCGTAGCGCTTCTTCCGCATTTTGCAGCCCGTTTTCGGCGGTAATGACCTGCGCCACAGCGCGGTCATGCCCGGCGCGCGCTTCCTCCACATCCGTGATCGCAATGAGGCCGACGTCGAAGCGCTGGCTGGCTTGTTCCAGTTGACCTGCGAGCGCATCGCGCTCGGCAAGGGCGAAGCTCACATTGTCCTGCGCGGCAAGCACGCCGAAGTAGCGCTCGGCCAGCCGGACCATCAGCGCCTGCCAGGCGACGTCGATTTCAAGTTGCGCCTGATGCAGCCGTTTGTCGGCCTGTTTCAGTCGCAGATAGCGGTCGTGATGAAACACCGGTTGGCGCAGGCTGAGGCGATAGTCGGAACCGTCGTAACCGACTTCATTGCCGGCGAGTGAGAACTTGGCCGTGATGTCCTGCTCGGTATGGTTGCCCCCGATGGTGAAGGCGAGTTCTGGCTTCCATAAGGCAGCTGCCGCCTGCGGGATGTCTTCGGATACCGCCAGCGCCTGATTTTGCGACTCGCGGTATTTGGGGTCGCTTTGTTCAGCCTGCTTCAGCAGGGCGACCAAATCGGCCGCGAACACGCTGCCGCTGCCCAGCAAGAGCGCGAGCGCGGGCGCAACGAGCAGGTTCGGCCGGGAAAAAAATGTGATGGGCATGCGCAGCGGGTCCTTCAAAGGGGGCGGGTAAGGCGTATCAGTACACCGCCATGTCAGGGTCAATTTCATGCGCCCAGGCAGCGATGCCTCCCGTGAGGTTATAAACATCGACCAGCCCGAGCCGGCTCAGGAATTGTTGTGCCATCAGGCTACGGACGCCATGGTGGCATATCACGATTAAGGGACGTTCCTCGGGCAGTTCCGCCACCCGCGCCGGCAACTGATCGAGGGGAATGAGTAGCGAACCCGGGAGGTGGCAAAGTTCATATTCCCAAGGCTCCCGCACGTCCAGCAGCGCCGGCGCGCTGTGGCTCATGCGGACGGCAAGTTCCCGGGCGCTGATCTCTTTCACAAGTTCAGAAAGAAAACCGGGGCGGAGGTTCCGCGCCGAGCAGGGGTTCGAGTTCGGTTTCAAACAGGGTTTCGCTGGTGAACACCTCATCCGCCTCGCGAGTGATAAGCACCGCTTCCATCGCCGGGCCCTGACCGATAACGGCAAACAGACGTCCGCCCACGGCTAACTGGGCTTCAAGCGTCGGGCTGCGGCGGTAGAGCGCACCAGTGACCGCAATGGCGTCGAACGGGCCGCGGTCGGCCGCGCCGTTCAGGCCGTCTTGCGCCAGGACGCTGATGTTGGTGCGGTTCTGGGCCCGCAGCCGGCGCTGGGCGCTGCTGGCGAGTTCCGGGTGGATTTCGAGACTGAGCACATTGCGGGCAAAATGGGCGAGCAAGGCAGCCAGATAACCGCTGCCGGTGCCGATCTCCAGCGCCCGTTCCTGGCGGTTCGGTTTCAACGCCTGCACGATGCGGGCTTCGACCCGCGGGGGCATCATGAACTGGCCGAAACCCAGCGGAATGCGGGTGTCGGAGTAGGCCAGCAGGCGAAAGTCTTCGGGCACAAACGCATCGCGGGGGACCGCCTGCAA